>DAIQBH010000001.1:0-91142 GCA_036781285.1 Thermodesulfobacteriota bacterium
CCTGGTCGACGGGTTGCTCGCCTACTTCTGCTATCCGCAGGCGCACGAGGACGACGCGGAGCGCGCCGTGCGCGCCGGCCTGGAGATGCTGACCGCGCTCCAGCGCGTGAACGAATCGCTGGAGCGCGACTACGGCATCCGGCTCGCGGTACGCATCGGCGTCCACACCGGCGAGGTCGTGATCGGCGAGGGCGGCGGCGGTGCCACCCGCGGCATGATCGCGCTCGGCGACGTGCCCCACCTGGCGGCGCGCGCGCGGAGCGCCGCCGCACCCGACACGCTCGTCGTCACCCGCGCGACCCAGCGCCTCGTAGCGGGGACGTTCGTGGTGGAGGACGCCGGCGGCGAGGTGGCCGGGAACGAGCGCGAACCGCTCGCGCTAGTGCGCGTCGTGCGCGCGAGCGGGCTACGCGGCCGCCTCGCCGTCGCGCCCGGACGGCTGACGTCTTTCGCCGGTCGTGAGGCCGAGCTGGCGATGCTCTCCGAGCACTGGGAGGCGGCGCGGCAAGGTGCGGGGCGAAGCGTGCTCGTGCTCGGCGAGGCGGGGATCGGCAAGTCGCGCTTGGCACTCCAGCTCCGCGAGAGTCTGGCGGCCGTTCCACACACGTGGATCGAGATCGGTGCGACGCCCTACACCACCGGGACGCCTTTCCATCCCGTGATCGCGCTCGTCGTCCAGGGGCTCGGCTTCGAGGCCGACGACGCCACGGCCGAGAAGCTCGTGAAGATCGAGCGCGGCCTCGCGGAGCTGGCATCGCCGGAAGCCGTGGCGCTCACGGCCGGCCTCCTCGGCCTGCCCTCCCCCACGCGACTCGAGCTGAGTGCCGACCTGCAGCGGCGGAGGACGATCGAGCTGCTCGCGCGCTGGACGCGAATGATCAGCGCGACGCAACCGACGGTGCTGCTGGTCGACGACGTCCAGTGGTGCGACCCGTCGTCGCTCGAGCTGCTGGGCCACCTGGTGGCGCGGAGTGCCGTGGAGCCGCTCCTGGTCGTGCTCACGGCGCGCCCCGAGTTCACACCCCCGTGGCCCGCGAGCGACCACGTGACGACGCTGACGCTCGCCCGCCTGAACGAGGCCGAAACGCGCGCCATGATCGTCGCGCTCGCCCCGGAAGCGCTGCCCGCGCGCACGGTGGACGCGCTCGTGGCCCGCTCCGACGGCATGCCGCTCTACGTCGAGGAGCTGACGCGGTCGGTCCTCGAGCCCGATACGACGCGGAGCGTGGACGCGATTCCCGCCACGCTCGCCGACGCTTTGATGGGACGCCTGGATCGCCTGTCCACCGCGAAAGAGCTGGCGCAGCGCGCGGCGGTCATGGGGCGCGAGATCTCGTACCCATTGCTCGCCGCGCTCGTCGCTCGAGACGACGCGGCGCTGCGGCTCGACCTCACACGATTGGTCGAGGCGAGCATCCTCTTCGCGCGCGGCGAGCCGCCGCATGCCACGTACGCCTTCCGGCACGCGCTGATCCAGGAGGCCGCGTATCAGTCGCTCTTGAAGCGCACGCGCCAGCAGCTCCACGCGCGGATCGGCGAGGTGCTGGAGAAGCGCTTTCCGGAGCGCGTCGAGTCGGAGCCCGAGGTGATCGCGCGGCACTACGAGCAGGCGGGCCTCGTCGCGCCCGCGATCGCGTTCTATCGCCGGGCCGGCGAGCGCGCGGCCGAGCGGTCGGCGAACGAGGAGGCGATCGGGCACCTGCGCCGCGCGCTCGCGCTGCTCGCCACGCTCCCGGACGATCGCGAGCGGGACCAGCAGGAGCTCGGGATCCAGATGGCCATCGCGACGCCGCTCGGTGCGGCGGGCGGATTCTCCCATCCGGACTGCGAGGCGGCGCACGCCCGGGCGCGCGCGTTGGCGAGCCGGATCGGTGAGTCGCCGGAGCTCGTGCGCGTGCTCGTGGGGCTCGCGACCGCCTACTTCGTGCAAGGCGACCTCGCGACCGGCGAGGCGATCGGGCACGACGCTCTGGCGGCGGCAGCGCGTACCCGCGATTCGCTCGATCTGTTGCTCGCCCATGTCGTGGCGGGCTTCCCCCACTTCTATCGGGGCAGCTTCGCCCGCGCGGCGGAGCACTACGGGCACGCCACCAAGCTCTACGATCCCCGCGAGCATGCGTCCTTCGCCCGCACGCTCGGCTGGGACCGTGGCGTCAACAGCCACGCGTACCTGGCCTGGTGTCATCTGTACCTCGGCCATCACGATCAGGCGCTCGCTCTCAGCAACAAGGCCGTGGCGTTGGCGAAGCGCATCGACCATCCGCTCACCCTCGCGAACGTGCTCCTGCACGTCACGATTCATCACATCGAGCGCCGCGAGCCCGACCGAGCGCTGGCCCTCGCCGAAGAGCTCGTGAATCTCGCCGCCCCGCTCGGCTTCCCCATGTACGCAGCGGTGGGAAGGTTCTTCCGCGGCTGTGCACACGCCGACCTGGGTGACCTCGAAGCGGGAATCACCGAGATGGAGCACGCCCTCGCCGAGCTGGCACAAGTCTCCGTAGGGATCGGCGCCCCCGGCTTCCTCGTGGTGTTCGCGGAACGGCTCCGGCGGGTCGGCCGCCACGACAACGCCCTCGCCGTCGTCGCCCTCGGGCTGATGCGAGGAGAAAGTCAGGGCGCCCACTGGGGCGACGCCGAGCTCCACCGCGTACACGCGCGCACGCTCCTCGACCGAGGCGACGCGGTCGAAGAAGCGGAGGCGCGTCTCATGCAGTCCCTCGAGATCGCGCGGCAGCAAGAGAACAGGCTGTTCGGGCTGCGCACGGCCATGGACCTCGCGCGGCTCTGGCAGCGCCGGGGGAAACGCGGCAAGGCACGCGGCCTCCTCGCGCCGCTCCACGCGTCGTTCACCGAGGGCTTCGAGCTGCAGGATCTGCAGGACGCCAAGGCGTTGCTGAACGACCTGGCGTAGACCGCCTGCCCAACCGGCTCCACCAGAATCTCGCGCGCCCCATCCGTTTTCGATGGCTGATTCGCCTCAGGGGCGCTCGATCGCCGGCACGCAGAATTCCTTGACGCCCTTTGCCACGAGCGTGTGCGGACCGAAGCCGGCGCTGTTGGTCGACAGAGTCGGCTTCGCGAACTTCGGCGAGCCCTTCGGCAGCTTTGCCTGATAGCAGACGAGTCGGGCGGTCCGCGTCTCGGCGCCCGGCGTTTCGCCGTTCTTGTCGACCGGCAGACAGAGCTTGTCGATCTTCACCAGCCGCAACGCCTGACCGCTCGGAAACAGCGCATCGGTCACGGTCGGAGCAGATGGCGCCACGAAACTCGGCTGTCCTTTGGCGTACGCGGCCTTGTAGCACGTGAAGCGATTCACGTTCGGGTCGATCGTCGGATCGCTCGCGAACGGCGCCGGCGGCGTCGCGCCGAGTGCTTGTGGTGTCACGTCGAGGAGAGTCGCGGGCCCGCTGATCGTGAGCGTGCGCTGTCCGAACTCATCGGTGATCACGTGGTCGCTCTTCTCGCGCTTCGGTGCGCCGGGCGGCGCCGCGATCTTGAAGCCCTCCTCGTGCACCTGGGGGAAGGCGACTCCCTGGCCGTTCACGTCCGCCGGAGTGCAGATCGATGCGATGGACTTGACGTCGAAGCTCTGCGGTCCGCCGAGCGGGTCCGTCAGCGAGCTGCTGCTCGCGCCGAATTTCGGCTGCCCCGCCGCGCGAGCGGCCTTGTAGCAGAGATAGGCATCCTGCCTGACGACCGTCAGGGTTGCGTAGCCGGTGCTCGGCGCGAGATCTCCGCCGCCGCTGTAGTCTGCGGTGATCGAATACGTGCCGACGACGGTACCCGTGGGAAGCGTGTAACTCGCGCTGATCGTGTCGTTCGTCACCGTGCCGGACGTGACGGGGCTGCCGATGACCGTTGCGTTCTGCATCACGGTAAACGTCACGGTGCCCTGGTTCACGGTACCGCCGAACGGACTGGTGACGCTCGCGCTCAGCGTCAGGTCGTTCATGTTCGCACTCGCGTTTGCGAGCACGTTCGCCGGGCTCGTGAAGGTCTGAAAGAAGTTGATGTGCAAGACCGCCTGCCCGCTGCTGCTGGCATAGTCGGCAGGTCCGGTGAACGTGGCGGTGATCGGGTAGTTTCCCGAAGGCGTCCCGCCGAGGACGACGAAGTTCCCGGAGGCGATACCCTGACTATTGACGACGGCCGAGGAGTCGCTCCCGGCACCCGGTATCGAGAACCTGACCGTTCCGGACGGTGGGATCGGGCTGACCTGCGCCCACACGGCAATGGCCTGGTCGGTCGGCCGAGAGGTGATCGTCACGTCGCTGGTGATGGTCGTCGTCGGGGTAGGCGGCGTTCCCGATTCGATGGTCACATTGAAGACGAAGGAGCTGATGCTGAAGGAATCCGTCGAAGCAGCGGAAGTGTTCCGGTAGTTGACGATGGAGTTGCCGGCCCACGAGATCGGGCTGCCCACGGCCTTCTGGACGAACGGACCCCCGCTGATCGATTGCTCGATCACCCCGTGAGACGGAATCGCCGTGACGTTCCCGCCCAGGTACGGCGGATTGGGATTGGAGAGCGTCACGCTCCCGTTGGGTGGGCAGACGACGTCGATCGCCTGAGCGACCTGCGCTGCCGCGATCGAGAGGACCAGCAGCGCCAGACCAAGGGCCTTGCGGACCAGAAACGAGGCTCGAACTTCTTGCATGAGGGTTCCCTTCTCCTGCTCGTTCCCTCCGATCGGGAAGCGAGTGAGTGGGACGCTACGCTGCGCGGAGCGCTCGCCACAATGCGTGCGTCGACCGCAAGCGTTTAATCTCGCGTTCAATTTCGCGTTCGGGCGCGTCGACATCGCGGCAGCCATTCTCCAAGCGGGCGAAGTCGTCGTCGGGGCCGAGGCGGACCGGTTCCTCCCCACCGTCCCACGCGGCTAGCGCTTCATCGCTCGAGCAGTGGACATAGGGCCGCGATCCAAGCCCCGCTCTGAAACTGCCGTTCGCCACAGGGAATCCCCCGATCTCGGGGGCCTCCATCACGACTACCGCCCAGCCGCGTGATGTGCCCCGGCATCGCCAGTCCCACAGCCAGACACGCGGATGGGCATTGTAGCCCTCAGGCATTATGCGCGGGCGGTCCACCTTCTCCCGCGCCGGTACCTAGCGCGGTGCCGAAAGCGGCCGTGTAGGCCGGCCCACTCGCCAAGTAGAGCGACCCATCCGAGTAGGATCGGCACGACGATCGCGGCCGGCACGAGCCGCCGGACGAGGAAGCCTCCCACGTCGGCACTGCGCATCAGTGCCATCAGCCTGTTCGGGCGAGCGCAGATGGTGCCGAGCGACAGCAACAGGAACGTGACCGCCGTGTGCACGGCCATCGGGCTCCATGGCGCGCCCCCCGAGCGCAGCGGGAATGGGGAGTCTTCTTGATACGCGTAGCCGACCAGTGCCTGCATTGCGATGCACGCGGTGACCAGCGCGGCGCCGCGTGCCAACCGTCCCCCCGGACCGCGGAGGTTGATCAATAGGAGGGCGAGCCCGAGGAGCACGAAACAGGTCGCGGCCGGAGGCGACGGCCGTCCGGGAGCGTTCCTGACCACGGCGACGACCTGCTCGCGGAACAGGACCTGATCGATGCCGAGAACGAGCCCGAAGAGGTACTGTGCGACGGTCACGATCCCGAGAAGGAGCGTGGCCACGGCAAGCAGCTGCCCAATCCACCGCGCCCAGCGGCCACCGGCCTGTGGACCGAGAAGTCAGAGGGCGAGTGCTGCGCACGCGATGCCAACAGGGGCGCCTGTTCTACCGGCGATGCGGAGGTTCGCGCAGTACTTTTCCGCGCGTCCCGACTATGCGTCGCCGAACTTTGAAGCACCCAGAGCACCGTGACCGCGATCCGTCAGCAGCGCTCGCCGCAAAGTCCACAGGTACTGGGCCATGGCGCGCCTCCGTGAAGCCGTTCGTAGTGGAGGCAGCGAACATGCCAAAAAAGACGCGTACCAGACCTGCGAGATTGCCGAAGAGTCGATGCGCTCCAGCTCGGGCGTCGCAGTAGCGAGAAGAGCAGACCGTCAGCGTCGCCACCCGTGCGAAAATTCAGCTCTAGCCGAGACCCGAAACGTGGAACCGAACCGTCGTGACCACCCGCCTCCTCCGTGCGTCACACGGTTCTCGAACTCGAGAAGCGCGCCGCCTCACGCCGCTCGTCGCACCGGGGGACCTGCGCATCCTGTGGTGTAGGACTTCGCCGGCCGCCCGTAACTTACCCGGAACCTCGGGGTCGAACCTGGCGACGTCCAGCTTGGGAGAATGAAGACGAAAGTCCAAGACTTTGATTTCGTCCTCAAACCTGCTCGGCCAAGCTGGGTAGCGATTCATGGCGAGCCTCGACGAAACAAGAAAACGCTGAGCGCGGTGGTCGAGAACGCGGCAACAAGGGTCCACAGATGGGTCCAAGGGTGAGGAGCAGGACGAGGGAAACGACTACCGGTCGGTTACATCATCGACGGTTATCGATACGTACCGACCCGATCGGACGCACAACAGTCGCGGCGCAAGATTGGAACGGGCCTCTCTCAGCAACTTTAGTCGGCTCGCAACTATTCGTTGAACTTGCCGTCAGCGATCGCGCGTACCAGGTCGAGCGTCGTGACGAGCCCGAGAAGACGGCGTCCCTCCGTCACGAGGAGACGGTGCACCCCGCGGTTCACCATCATCTGCGCAACCTCGCGCACGGGCTGATCGCCTGACACGGCAAGGAGCTCGGTCGTCATGATGTCACGAACGACCTTTGTCGCGACCTGGTCGCTCGCCATGCGCCCGGCGGAGGTCGGGCTCGGGGCTGCGCCTCCGACCTCCTGATAGTAGGCGAGTGTAGCCTCGGCGCTGCCTACCGCGTCGGCGAGAGTGCGAATGAGGTCCGTTCGCGACACGACACCGCACAACCCAGCGTTGTCGATCACCGGCGTCCCGGAGACTCCCTCCCGTTCCAGCATCACCTCGAAGTCGGCCAAGGGCAGGCTCGGATTCACCGTAACGACTTGGGCTTGCATGATGTCTCGCGCGCGAAGCATGGTCTCCCTCCCGTCTGTCGAACTTGGCTGCAAAGAGTGGGCCGGTGCTGGCCCCGATGAGAACACGGGATTTCTCTGATTGCATTCCGGAAGATGCGAAGGAGTGCCGAATTTTTCTACGCCCCGGCTATGACCTCTGCGGCAATGTGGAGGAGCGCGACGCCGTCGGCGCGCATGAGCGCCGAGCGTCCCTTCACGTTGCGTCATCCATCGAAGACTGTGAATATACTGCGCCATGGCTGCCGTGATCCCGTGCTGTCCCCGTGTGGTTCAAGACCTCCTCGGTAAAGCCGACGCAGAAGAGCTCGCCACGGCCTTCAAGGCGTTGGCGGATCCGGCGCGTCTGCGGCTCCTGAGCTTCATTGCCACGCAGCCAGACGGCGAAGCGTGCGTGTGTCACCTCACCACCCCGGTCGGGCTCTCGCAGCCGACCGTGAGCCACCACTTGAGGCTCCTCTACGATGCGGGTCTTCTCGCGCGTGAGAAGCGGGGCACGTGGGTCTACTACCGAGTCGTTCCGGAACGCCTCGAAACCCTCCGCACGGTGCTCGCGACGCGATCCCGGCGGCCACGCAAGGCGGTGCGGGCATGAAAACGGCCCTCTTCGCATGCATCCACAACGCGGGGCGGTCCCAAATGGCTGCCGCATTCTTCACGGCGCTCGCCGATCCGACGCGCGCGACAGCCCTCTCCGCGGGGACCGAGCCGGCGGACCACGTCCACCCGGAAGTGGTCGAGGTCATGCGGGAGGTCGGCGTGGACGTGTCCGGAGCGCGGCCGACCCGGCTCACGGACGACCTCGCCCGCGGCGCCTCGCTGTTGGTGACGATGGGCTGCGGCGAGTCGTGCCCGTTCGCTCCGGGCCTCGAACGTCTCGACTGGAACCTGCCTGACCCGAAAGGCCTTCCGCTCGAGCGGGTGCGGGCGATCCGCGATGACATCCGAGCACACGTCTTGGAGCTCGTGCGCAGTCGTGACTGGGAGCGAGGGGCGTCATGATCGCGGAGAAGCCCCGCGTGCTCTTCGTGTGCACGCACAATGCGGCCCGAAGCCAAATGGCGGAGGCACTCCTGCGGAAGCACGCTGGCGACCGCTTCGAGGCCGCCAGCGCAGGCTTTGAGCCGACGGATGTGCACCCGCTCACACGCGAGGTGCTAGCGGAGGTGGGGATCGACGGAAGCGACCTCTCTGCCAAGGGGTTGCGAGAATTTCTCGCGAGACGCGCCGTGCGCCACGCCATCATCGTCTGCGCACAAGCCGAGGCGGAGTGTCCCAAAATCTACCCGTTCGCCGGGGAGACGCTGTACTGGGCCTTCGACGATCCAGCGGCGCTGGAAGGTCCCCCGGAGCTTCAGCGGGCAAAGTTCCGGCGGGTGCGGGACGAGATCGACACGCGCATTCAAGCCTGGTTGCGCGCTCCGGAACGCGCGGGGAGTGTCCGATGACGCACGCTCCCAATCCGAACATGGGAGCCTCCGTCACCCACCGGCTCGCCTTCCTCGACCGCTACCTGACACTCTGGATCTTCGCCGCCATGGGCGTCGGGATTGCGCTCGGCTCTTTCGTGCCCGCCTTCACTGCAATCCTCAACGCCATGAGCGTCGGCACAACGTCGATTCCGATCGCCATCGGCCTCATCCTGATGATGTACCCACCCCTTGCGAAGGTGCGCTACGAGGAGTTGGGCAAGGTCTTCCGCAACACGCGGGTGCTCGCCCTGTCCCTGGTCCAGAACTGGCTCATCGGTCCGGTCCTGATGTTCGCGCTCGCGGTCCTCTTTCTGCGCGACAAGCCCGATTACATGCTGGGCCTCATCATCATCGGTCTCGCCCGATGCATCGCCATGGTCATCGTGTGGAACGACCTCGCCAAGGGAGATACCGAGTATTGCGCGGGCCTCGTCGCCTTCAACTCGATTTTTCAGGTGCTCTTCTTCCCGATCTACGCCTACTTCTTTGCGACCGTCCTGCCCGCGTGGCTTGGTCTCCAGGGTGGCGTGGTGCCTCTCACGATCGGGGAAGTCGCGAAGAGCGTCGCGATCTACCTCGGTGTGCCCTTCGCGGCGGGCTTCTTCACGAGACGAGCGCTCGTCCGTGCCAAGGGTATCGAGTGGTACCAGGAGCATTTCGTGCCGCGGATTAGCCCCATCACGCTGGTCGCGCTTCTCTTCACCATCGTCGTCATGTTCTCACTCAAGGGAGACGCCATCGTACAGCTCCCCTTCGATGTCCTGCGGATCGCTGTGCCGCTCGTGATCTACTTCGTGCTGATGTTTCTTGGGTCCTTCTTCCTGAGCCGCCGCGTCGGGGCCACGTACGAACAATCGGCAACACTGTCTTTTACCGCCGCGTCGAACAACTTCGAGCTCGCGATTGCCGTTGCCGTCGCGACGTTCGGCATCCACAGCGGGGTGGCCTTCGCCGCCGTGATCGGACCCCTCGTCGAGGTCCCGGTGCTGATCGGCCTCGTTAACGTCTCCCTCTGGCTGCAGCAACGCTTCTTCCGCCCACTGGTGCCGACTTTGGGCGAAGGTATGCGGGCGAGCGGCTCATAACTCGTTCGGCTGACGGCACCCGTGTGGTGAATCGCTGGTCGCGGGAAATGCTCGTTGAGCTGGCGGGTACCGCGTCGCTCCTCCTCGTGGTGCTCCTTTCAGGCAGCCAGCAGGTGCAACTCAGGAAGGGGACACTGACCGAAGTACCAGCCGGTCTCGATTCGCCTGAGCCCGAAGGTACTGATCTGGGCCAAGCAGGAGGCCAAGCGCCGCGGCGTGGGCTACCAGACCGTGATCAAGGAGACGCTGCTCAAGGCCAGCGCCTAACCTGGCGGCAACGACACGTCGAACCACGTTCACTCCGACGAAAAAAGCCCCGACGCGTCGGGGCCTTCTTCGAGAGCGGGCGACCGGGGTCGAACCGGCGACGTCCAGCTTGGGAAGCTGGCATTCTACCGCTGAATTACGCCCGCGTGAGGATTGCGATAGCGGAGTCGTTCCAGCGTGACAAGTCGGTACCGACGGCTCAGGACGCGTTGCCGGAGTGCTTCTTCCGATACGCTTCCTTCGTCAGCTTGCCGCGCTTCTCCATCATCGGCAGCACCATGTCGCGGAGTGCGGGAAAGAGGTACGCGGCGGTCGCGAGGTAGCCGGTCACCTGCGGGATGACGCGCTCGGGCGTGCCGTCGGCGGCGCAGTCGAGGATGAGCTTCGCGACGTCGTCGGCCGTGCTCATTGGCTGCGCGAAGACGACGTCGGGCACGTCGACGAGGTTCTCCATGATGAAGCCGGTCTCGACGGGGCCGGGCGACACGGCCGAGATCGTGATGCCGGAGCCGTGCAGCTCCTCCTGCATGGCGAACGTGAAGGCGCGGAGGCCGAACTTCGTCGCCGAGTACACGGCCTCGTGTCCGACGGGGACGCGGCCCGCGATCGACGCGACGTTCACGACGGCGCCGCGGCCGCGCGTGCGGAAGTACGGCAGCACGAGCCGCGTGAGGACGATCGGTGCCGTGAGGTTCACCTGCACGACGGCGGCGAGCTCTTCGGGCGCGTAGCGTTCGATCGGGCCGCGCTTGTTCATGCCGGCGTTGTTGACGAGCACGTCGATGCCGCCGAAGCGCTCGGCGACGTAAGCGAGGAGTCGTTGCGCGGCCTGCGGGTGCGCGACGTCGGTCGGTACGGAAAGCACGCGCGCGCCACCCCGCTCGAGCTCGGTCGCGAGATCCGCGAGCGGCGCGACGCCCCGGGCGGCGAGCGCCACGGCGGCGCCCTCCCCCGCGAATCGCCGCGCGGCGGCGGCGCCGATCCCTGCCGAGGCACCCGTGATGACGACGACCTTGCCTTCGAATCGGCGGCTCATGGGTGCGAGCTATCACCTTGACCTCGTTGCCGCGATTGACTTGAATGCCGCGGCCTTGTCCTCCTCGACGCGAGCGATCCGCCAAGCCTTCGCCGACAGCGTCGCGGCGAAGCGCACGTTTCTCCGCGAGCACGGGGCCGAGGTTGCGAAAGTGGCCGATCTCCTGGTCGCGCGCTTCGCGGAAGGATCGAAGGTCCTGCTGTTCGGGAACGGCGGCAGCGCCGCCGACGCGCAGCACATCGCCGCCGAGTTCGTGAATCGGTTCGTGATCGAGCGCCCGCCCCTGCCTGCGATCGCGCTCACGACCGACACATCGGCGCTCACGTCGATCGCGAACGACTACCGTTACGACGAGGTCTTCACGAAGCAGATCCGTGCGCTCGGGAAGCCGGGCGACGTCGCGATGGCGTTCTCGACGAGCGGGAACTCACCGAGCGTCGTGAAGGCGGTCGCGGTCTGCCGAAAGAGCGGCATCCACACCGTCGGGCTCACCGGCGGCACCGGCGGCAAGCTCAAGACGATGGTCGATCACTGGCTGAACGTCTCCGCGAGCCGCGAAACGGCGCGCATCCAGGAGACGCACATTCTGGTCGGGCACGTGATCTGCCAGCTCGTGGACGCCGCTCTCTATGGCGGCGCGAAGAGCTGAGCGCGGACGTTCGGCTCGTTCCTCGGCCGCGCCATCGCGCGACGGCCCGGCGCCCGTCGTCACGCTGACGACCGACTTCGGGCTCGTCGATCCGTTCGTCGGCATCATGAAAGGCGTGATCCTGGGGATCGCGCCCGCGGCGCGGATCGTGGACGTCACCCACGGCGTGCCGGCGCAGAACATCGTCGCCGGCGCCCATGCGCTCGCGAGCGCGGTGCGCTGGTTTCCGCGCGGTTCGGTGCATGTCGCCGTGGTCGATCCCGGCGTCGGGACCCGTCGGCGCGCGCTCCTCGTCGAGACCGCCGACGGTTGGCTCGTCGGACCCGACAACGGGCTCTTGAGCCTCGCGGCACCCGCGCCGGCGGTGCGGCGGATCTTCGACGTCTCGCGTTCGGCGTTGCGTTTGAAGCCCGTCAGCGGGACGTTCCACGGCCGCGACGTCTTCGCGCCGGTCGCGGCGGCGCTCGCGTCCGGGATGGCCCCGGAGCGACTGGGGCGCCCGCTCCGCTCGATGCATCGGCTCCGCCCGCCCGTCCCGCGGCGACGCGGGGCGGCGCTCATCGGCGAGGTGCTCTGGGTCGATGGATTCGGAAATCTCAGCACGAACGTCGCCGCGGGCGATGTCGCGCGCGCCTTCCGGGCCAGGAAACTTTCCATTACGATCGCGGGACACGTGGTGCCGTTTCGTTCCTCCTATGCCGGCGTGCCGTCCGGTCGTCCGGTCGCAGTCGTGAACAGCTCGGACTTCCTCGAGATCGCCGTGAACGGCGGATCGGCGGCGGCGCATTTCGGCGCCGGGCCCGGAACCAAGATCGAGATCCACCGCGGCTGATCACTCATGCTCCCCCACCCCACCCACGACCAGATCACCGGCCCACCCGAGCCGATCGCCCTTCCCGCCTGGTCTCCGGCGACGCCGGCGCGGTCGAAGGCGCGACTCCGGCCGATCCACGTCGCGCTCTTCCTCGCGACCCTCTTCACGACGACGCTCGCGGGAAGCTTTCAGGCCGGCGTGAATCCGTTGGCGGATCTTCGCCTGCTCGCGCACGGACTGCCCTTCTCGGCGACGCTCATGGGCATCCTCCTCGTGCACGAGATGGGACACTACGTGCTGTCGCGCGTGCACGGCGTCGAAGCGACCCCGCCCTACTTCATCCCCGGGCCACCGTTTCTGGTCGGCACGTTCGGCGCGTTCATCAAGATGCACACGCCCGCGAATCGCCGCGCGCTCTTCGACGTCGGCGCGGCGGGTCCGTGGGCGGGCTTTCTCGTCGCGATCCCGGCCGTCTTCTACGGCCTCACCCTTTCCGAGGTGCGCCCCCTCGCGCCGACGAGCGAAGGCCTCATGCTCGGCGAGTCGCTGGTCTTCACATGGCTCGCGAAGCTCGCGCTCGGCGTGGCGCCCGCGGACGCGACGATCCTGCTCCATCCGGTCGCGCTCGCGGGATGGTTCGGGCTCTTCGTGACGTTCCTGAACCTCTTGCCGATCGGACAGCTCGACGGCGGCCACGTGATCTACGCCCTCCTCGGACGCCGCCATCGCTGGGTCGCGCGCGTCGCCGTGGTCGGCATCGTCGGCCTCGCGTTTCTCGGCTGGCAAGGCTGGGGACTCTGGGCAGTGCTCGTGACGGTGCTCGGCGTCGATCATCCGCCGACGATCGACGAGACCCCACTCGACCCCGCACGACGCATCGCCGCCTGGCTCACGATCGGGCTCTTCGCGATCACGTTCATGCCCGTCCCGCTGATGATCGAGTGAGCGACGCGGCGAACGACGAGGCGCCACGCGACTATCCACTCCGCGTCGCGTCCTGGGACGAGATCCCCCGCCTCGTGCACGGCTTCCTGGGTCGTGCCCACGGCTTGCCGCCGGGAGAGTTCACGCTCGACGACGTCCGTGATGCGCTCGTCCGCGCGGGCGAGACGGTTCGTGGCGTGGCCGCCGCGCGCCAGGTGCACGGGACGACCGTGCTCGCCCCCGAAGACGCGGTCGCGGCGGTCGACGAGTCGGCGACCGTGCACGTCGACGACCTGCCCGCCGGAGACGCCTGGGTATCGGCATCCGCCGATCTCGTGCTGACGATCCGCACGGCGGATTGCGTCCCGATTCTCCTGGTCGCCCCGCGCGCCCGAGCGGCGGCCGCCGTGCACGCGGGCTGGCGCGGCACGCTCGACGGCGTGATCGCGGCCACCGTCACGAGCCTCGGATCGCGCTACGGCGCGCTTCCGGCCGAGATCCTCGCGGCGATCGGGCCGGCGATCGGGGGGTGCTGCTATACGTTTGGCGCCGAACATCGGGCCGCTTTCCTCGAGCGCTTCGGTCCCGAGTCGGCCGGTGCGTGGCGGACGTCCGAGGACGACCCCGAGCAGACCTGGCTCGACCTGCGGTTCGTCTGCCGGGTCGCACTCGAGCAAGCGGGTGTTTCGGCGGACGCGATCGTGACGATCGGCCCCTGCACCGCCGACCAACCCGATGCGCTCCACTCCTTCCGGCGCGACGGCGCGTACGCGGGACGACAGCTCAGCTACATCGGCTGGCGGTCGTAACCCCGCCCGCGCCGCTACAGCGCTTCGGTCCCGGTCGCCGCGGTGGTGCGCGCAGGCACCGGGCCGAGCTCCTTCTCCGGATCCTCGACGACCCGGCGGAGCACGGCGGAGATCTGCGTCCCCTGAGAGCCGTCGATCATGCCGTGATCGAACGTGCAGCCGAGGGTCACGACCGAGCGCGGCACGATGCGCTCGCCCTCGACGACCGGCTTCCGCTGTACCTCGCCGATCAGGACGACGATCGGGCAGCGGCTGATCGGCACGAGCGGAGCAAGCGCGAAGCTCATTCCGAAGCCCTCGAAGTTGCCGATGTTCGAGACCATGGCGCTGCCGAACTGGTCGGCCTCGATGCCGAAGCGAGTCAGGTCGAGCTGGAGGTCGTACAGCAGGAACTCCATGGTGCGGACCGTCAGACCGAGGATCGCATTCGGCAGGCGCTGTACCAGGCTTTTCGTCTTTTCTACGCCCGGGTCGGAGTGCCGCCGAACGAGGGCCGCGCGGGTCGCGAGCTCGCGTGCGATCTCCGCGAGGGGCATGTCGTCCACGCGCCGAAGCTTGGTGCCGGAGAGGTCGCGGCCGCCCTCGGTCGCGACCTGTACGAAGATGTCGACGTCCTTCCGGTTCGCGACCCGGCGCCGGCTCACGATCCCGTTCGCCTGCGGCACGCGCTGGATGCCGAGCGCGAGACCCTTCGTCACGAGGTGCGTCACCCGCACCTTCGTGCCCGATACGCGGCTGAGCTCGTCGAGATACGGCAGTGCACGATCGACCACTAGATCCATGACGCCGTAAACGGTCGGATCGTGCGGCCGGTCCCACACGTGTGGCGCCAGGCGCCGCCAGCTGGTGACTTGCTGTGCTGGTTCGAAGACCCGGCTCATGCGACGGGCGGGAGTTTAGGGACCCGAGACGACGTTGTCCACGACGGAACGGGCCTTGTTGGTCCAAAATGAAGTTGGTAGGTTCGACCTCGGCTCGCAGCACGGCCGAAGGAGGGTTTCACATGCGGAAGCTCATCATGGTGGCGGCGGCGGTGGCGCTCTTCGGAAGCGCGCAACTCTCTTTCGCGGCTGGTGCCGACGACTACGACGACTCGCAGTCGCACCCGCTTCGTCTCGCGGCGTACCTGATTCACCCGGTCGGCTACACGCTCGAGTGGTTGGTGACACGCCCGTTCCACGAGCTGGTGGCACAGCCGGACCTGGCGCCTGTGTTCGGTCACACCTCGCACGAATACTACGGGGACGCCCCCGTAGGTACGGCGATCCAGACCGAGCCCTATCGCGAGTAGTAGCGCGCGGGGCGCGCGGATCCTGATTGATCGGCGCCCTCACCGTCGAATGCCCCGTCGACGAGCTCGAGGTTCGCGAACTTCCGGATGAGCTTCTTCATCCCGGCGCGCGCGAACTGCACCATGAGCTTCTCCTGGTCGCCGCGCCCTTCGCTCCGGCGCACGATACCCACGCCGAACGTAGCGTGGCGTACCTTGGTGCCGGGCGCGAGCCCGCCGTTTCCGCCGAAGTCGCCGTGGTCGTGCGAGTCGTCCGCGACCTGACTGTAGCTGTAGTCCATCGTCGGACCGCTCGGCGCCGTGAAGCTCCGGCGCGCCGGGCGCTCACGCGTCTCGACCAGCTTCACGTACTGCTCGGGAATCTCTTCGAGGAACCGGGACGGCGGACGCTCACTGATCGTTCCGAAGCGGAGACGCCGCTCGGCCCGCATCAGGTAGAGCTCGGCGCGCGCGCGGGTCATGCCGACGTAGCAGACGCGCCGTTCCTCCTCGAGCGCCTGCGGGTCATCGAGCGTCCGCTGGTGCGGGAAGATGCCTTCCTCCATGCCGAGGATGAACACGACCGGGAACTCGAGGCCCTTCGAGGTGTGGAGGGTCATGAGGGTGAGGCGTTCGCGCGTATCGTCGGTGCGATCCCAATCGGTGACCAGTGCCGCCTCCTCGAGGAAACGGCCGAGCCGCGTCCGCGTGTCCTCGTTGGCGGGCGAGCGCTCGTCGAAATCACGGGCGACGGCCAGGAGCTCGTCGATGTTCTCGATGCGTGACGCGCGCTCGGCGCCCGCGTCCTCGAGCCGGTCGCGATACGACGTGAGCTCGAGCACCTTTTCGAGGAGCGTCGCGAGCGAGGTGCCGTCGAGGACGGCGCGGAGATCCGCGAGGAGCTTCGCGAAGGTCCGCACGCGGCCCGCGGACGTCGCGGCGAGACCCGCCACCGGCGCGCCGATCTCGAGGAGCTCGCAGATCGAGGTGTTGGACTCGCGCGCCGCCGTCCGCAGCGTCGCCACGGTCTGATCGCCGATCCCGCGAGTGGGCGTGTTGATGATGCGCTCGAGGCTGGATTCGTCGGCGGGATTGGCGAGCACGCGCAAATACGCGAGGAGGTCTTTGATTTCCTTCCGTTCGTAGAAGCGGATGCCGCCTACGATCGCGTACGGGGTCGCGGCGCGCATGGCCGCTTCTTCGACGGCCCGGGACTGGGCGTTCGTCCGGTAGAAGATCACGATGTCGCGCAGCGAGCGGCCGGCGTCGACGAGCTTTCGGACCTCGGTCATCACCATGCGCGCTTCGGCGAGATCGTCCTCGGCCACGGCGACGGTGACCGGCGCACCCTGGGGATTGGCGGTCCAGAGCGTCTTGCCTTTGCGATCGGCGTTGTTCGCGACGACGGCGCCGGCGGCGGCGAGGATCGTCTTGGTCGAGCGATAGTTCTGCTCGAGGCGGATCACGGTCGCGTCGGGGAAGTCGTGCTCGAAGTCGAGGATGTTGCGCAGCTCGGCGCCGCGCCAGCCGTAGATCGACTGGTCGTCGTCACCGACCACGCATAGATTCGGTCGTTCGCCGTCGGCGAGGAGGCGGAGCAACACGTACTGAGCGCGGTTCGTGTCCTGGTACTCGTCGACGAGCACGTGCTCGAGACGGCCGCGGTAGCGCGCGAGCACTTCCGGCTGTTCCCGGAGCACGCGCGCGGCGAGCATGATGAGATCGCCGAAATCGACCGCATTCTGCCGCTTCAGGAGCCGTTGGTAGCGTTGGTAGACGCGGACGATCGCGTCGCCCGAGGTCGGACGCCGGGCGAGCTCGTCCGGCCCGAGGCCCTCGTTCTTCGCGCGGTCGATCGCCCATCCGATCGCCGACGCGGCGCCCGCCTGGTCGCCGACGCCTTCGTCGGCCATGCACTGGCGAAGCAGCTTGCTGGTGTCCTGGTCGTCGTAGATCGTGAAGGTGCTGGTGTAGCCGAGGTGGTGGATGTGGCGGCGGAGGATCTGGGCCGCGGCGCTGTGGAACGTGCTCATCCAGAGCTCGGACGCCCGCGCGCCGAGCAGCGCGCCGAGGCGATGCCGCATCTCGCTCGCGGCCTTGTTGGTGAAGGTGAGGGCGAGAATCGCCGACGGGCGCGAGCCGGCTTCGACCAGCGACGAGATACGCGTGGTGATCACGCGGGTCTTGCCGCTGCCGGCGCCCGCGAGCACCAATAGCGGACCTTCGGCATGGGCGACCGCTTCGCGCTGCCGCTCGTTCAACTCGACCGCCACCGTCGTCTCCTCGCTTCTCGGTCCCGCGCAGCGCGGGTGATGGGTATAGACGAGGGCCGTCGGGAAGGGAAGAAACTTCCGTCGCGACCGGCGTGCGAACGCGCTAGTGTCGCGCTCCGAACGCACATGTACGACCGGAAAGACGCGCTCCACCAACGCGCGAAGCGCGAAGGATACCGATCGCGCGCCGCCTACAAGCTGCTCGAACTGCAACGTCGCGCACGCATCCTCCGGCGCGGCAACGTCGTCGTCGATCTGGGTGCGTGGCCCGGCGGATGGTTGCAGGTGGCCGCGGAGCTCGTCGGACCGCGTGGGCGCGTGGTCGGCGTCGACATGGCCGTGATCGATCCGCTGCCGAACGCGAACGTGATCGTGCTGCGCGACGACGTGACCGACGGCGCGTGCGCGGAGCGGCTCGCCACCGCGGCGGCAGGGCAGGTGGACGTCCTTCTTTCCGACCTCGCGCCGAAACTCACGGGCATCGGCCCGCGCGATGCGGCGCGGAGCGAGGAGCTCGCGGACGCCACCCGCGCGATCGCGACGCGCATCCTCCGAAAGGGAGGAACCATGGTGACCAAAACGCTCGGCGGGCCGGCAGGCGAAGCCGCGCGCGCCGCCCTGAAGCCGCTCTTCGCCGATGTCCGCCAGGTCGGTCTCCAGGCGACCCGCAAGGGTTCATCGGAGCTGTATCTCGTAGCTACCGGATTTCGCGGCGAAACTTAGCCGTTGACTGCGATTTCGCCCGCGTAGTACGTACTGCCACTACGCATTTAGGACAGGAGGTCCCCACATGGCGACGAGCGATCGGTACGCAATTCCCCCTGGCCCCATCGATTGGGCGGTCCCCGGCAGCTTCGACACGAACTTCCGTTGGGAATACGCGGACGGCCGCGAGTCGCTGCTGAAGCTCTACCAGAAGGGCAAAGACAAGCAGTGGGACGCGACGACCCGCATCGACTGGTCGCAGGATCTCGATCCCGAGAATCCCGAGCAGCTTCCCGACGAGTCGATTCCAATCTTCGGGTCCGCACCCTTCGCGCGACTGACCGATGCGGAGAAGGCGAATCTCCGCAGGCACTTCCAGTCGTGGCAGCTCTCGCAGTTTCTCCACGGCGAGCAGGGCGCCCTCATCTGCACGGCCAAGATCGTGCAGCAGGTGCCGAGCATGGACGCCAAGTTCTACGCGGCGACCCAGGTGATTGACGAGGCGCGCCACGTCGAGGCCTACGCGAAGCTGCTGCACGACAAGTTCGAGCTCACCTACCCGATCACACCGACCTTGAAGCGGCTCCTCGACGACGTCCTGAGCGACTCGCGCTGGGACATGACCTATCTCGGCATGCAGGTCTTGATCGAGGGACTCGCGCTCGCCGCCTTCGCGCAGATCCGCGACCAGTCACAGAACCCGCTCGCCGCGTCGGTCAACGCCTATGTGATGCAGGACGAGGCGCGCCATGTCGCGTTCGGGCGCTTCGCCCTCCGCGACTACTACCCACAGCTCACGCAGGCGGAGCGTGACGAGCGCGAGGAGTTCGCCGTCGAGGCCTGCTACCTCATGCGCGACCGCTTTCAGGCCGAAGAGGTGTGGGAAGCTCTCGGGCTCCCCGTCGAGGAATGCGCCGACTTCATGCTCGAGTCCGGCTTCATGAAGAGCTATCGCTCGGCGCTCTTCAGCCGCATCGTCCCCATCATCAAGGACATCGGGCTCTGGGGACCGAAGATCCGTGCCGGCTACGAGAAGATGGGTATCCTCGGCTACGCCAGCGCCGACACGGAGGCGATGAGCCAAGAGGACGAACGGGTCGCGGAGGAATTCGACGCCCGTCACGCGGAGGTGATGAAGGTCGCCGCGCTCGGCGACGGCACGGGTCGCACCGCAGCCTGAGGCTCGATGCTCCGAAAGCGCATGAAGATGCAGGATCTCGAGCGGACGACGGGCGTCGGCCGCGAGACGATCCGTTTCTACATTCGGGAGGGCCTGCTACCGCAGCCGGAGCGTCCGGGACGGAACGTCGCCTGGTACGACGAGTCGTTCGTCGAGCGCATCGCGCTCATCAAGGAGCTGCAACAGAAGCGCTTCCTGCCGCTCCAGATCATCAAGGCCATCGTCGGCAACGATGCCGAGCCGCCCCGCGACGAGGTAAAGGCACTCCTCGAGCTCGACGGCAAGCTCTTCCCGGCCGTCGGGGGCGGGAGCGAGATGCCGCCCGAACGGCTGAGCGCCGTCGCGCGTCGTACAGGGGTCAAGGCGAGCGAGGTTCGCCAGCTAGCCGCAACGGGGCTCATCGACATCGAAACGCGCGCCGGCGACCAGTGGCTCGACGACCCCGGCATTCGAATCGTCGAGCTCTGGGCGAAGCTGCGGCAGGCCGGCTACACCGACGAGCTCGGGTTCGTCCCCGAAAACCTGCGCATCTACGTCGATTTCGTACGGTGGCTCGCCCGCGAAGAGCTACGTATTTTCTCGCACGGCGTCGCGGGGCGCGTGGACGTGGAGCGATCCGTTCGCATGGCCGAGTCCGGGATCAGCTTGGTCAACCAGATCATCGGGCTGTTCCGGAGAGCGACGATCCTCCGGTACATCGCCAGCGGGAATCTCGCGGAAGCGGAGGCGGGCGCTCCAGCCGCGCGCACCGCATCCTCCGCGCGCGACGAGTAGCAACGGCGGCGCGCATCTCGCGCATCGCGGAGCGCGAAAACTGCGTGGCTGCCTGGCGCCTTCGCCGGCGGCCGAGTAGGATCGCCCGTCCGTCCGGTGGCCGCATGACGCGGTCATGCGCGTCGGTGCGGGAGGTCGGGGCGATGCGCTCCCTGTGGGTCGTGTTGGCATTGATGCTGGTCGGACTCGGTGCGGTTTCGCCTGTCCATGCGGAAGATCCGCCGCCGCGCAACATCACGGTCGTCGGAGTAGGGCGCGAGCAGGGTACGCCGGATCTCGCGCGGGTCGGGTTCGGCGTCGAGCACACGGCGCCGACGGCTCAAGCGGCCGGACAGGAAGCCGCAAGGAAGGCGACGGCGCTCCTCGAAGCACTCCGGAAACAGGTCGGAGAAGACGGCAAGGTCCGGACCGGCGGCTATCACCTGAACCCGGTCTACCGTCAGGAAACCGAGCGTCTGCCTCCCGACCGCCCGCGCCGTCCCGAGATCGTAGGCTACACAGCGTCGAACGAGATCAGCGTCGAGACGCGGAAGGTCGACGCCGTCGGCGTCTTGATCGATGCCGCGACCGCGGCCGGCGCGACGCGAATCGGCGAGATCTCGTTCGGCCTCCGCGATCCGGGTCCGGCACGCAACCGCGCGCTCAAAGTGGCCGGAGCCGACGCAGGGGGCCAGGCGGCGGCAATTGCGGAGGCGCTCCAGGTGCGGGTCGTTCGAGTGCTCGAGGTGACGACCGAGGGGGCGCCCGGTCCGGTCTTCTACAAGCGGCGCGAGATGGCGATGGCCGCCGACACGATGGCGACGCCGATCGAGCCCGGCGACGTCACGACCGAGGTCCGATTGCGGGTCACGTACGGCATCGAATGAAACCTACGGGAGCATCACGGAGGGCGCGCGCGGGCTTGCGCTCCGCGACGGACACGACGCATGATCGGCGCGACTTCGAAGCGCGGGGGAGGGGTATGAGCGTGCGCGAGGTACCGCAACGAGCGAAAGCGAAGGCACGGACCGAGACGGAGCGGGTCGTCGAATCCGACTCGACGCTGGGGCGTCTTCAGGCGCGCGGCGAGCGTCTCCTGCAATGGTTTCCCGAGCTGCGAAAGACGTGGGAACGCGACGCGGAGCCGACGCTCGAGGCGCTGATCGGCCAAATCCGCGAGCTGAGCGGACAAGTGAGCCGCCGGGCCCAGGCGACGCGGCGCGACCTCGAAGTACGCGCCGAGCGTTTGCTCTCCGACCTCGAACAGCAAGCGGTACGAGGCCTCGGACCGATCCTCTCTCGTGCGAACCTGGCGTCGGGAACCGAGCTCTCCGATCTTGGCGCCCGGCTCACCGAGCTCGAGCAACGGCTGGACGCGGCGAGCGCGGAGCGCGACCAGCTCTCCTCGCGACTCGGAGAGCTCGAGGCCGCCCTCCCGCCGCGGGTCGCGAATCTCGAAGGCGCTCTCCGCGACGCGCGTGTCGAGGCGACCGAGCGCCTGCGCGAAATGGCGGTGCGCCTCGCGGCCAATGACGATCTCCATGGCGAGCTCACGCGCGTACACGGGCAGCTCGACGCCCTCTCGAAGGATCAGGTGGCCCGCAGCCTCGAGATGGGCAAGCTGCACGATCGGCTCGTGCGGATCGAGATGCGGATGGGGGACGTCCTGAAGGAGCAGGCGGCCCATGGAGCGACGCAGCAAGTGGTCGCCCGAAAGCTCGGCGACGTGGAGCGATCCGTCGAAACCGCTTCGCATGCGTTGGACGAGCACCGGGCAGATCGGGAGCGACTCGCGACCGAAGGACGTGCCACCGACGCGCGCCTCACGGCGCTCATGTCGGCGCGAAACGCCGATCACGACGAGCTCTCCCGCCTGACCGATGCGCTCGTCGGCATCCAGCAAATCCTCCGCCAGGTCGATCTCCGGCTCGGCGACCTCGGCGAACGCTACGCGGGCGTACGCGACGATCTCGCCGGCCTTTCGGCGCGCGTCAGCCACGTCGAGCTCGCGACGACGCGTCCCGTATCCGCATCACTGCTCGCGGGGAGAACCGAAGGACACTGACCGTGGACATCGTCCCCATTCCGCTGCTCTCCGACAACTACGGCTACCTGCTGATCGATTCTGCGACCAAGCGCGCGGCGATCGTCGATTGCTCGGAGGCAGGTCCCGTTCTCGCGGAAGTCGAACGCCGCGGCCTCACGCTCGAAGCGGTTCTCTCGACGCATCACCACTTCGATCACGTCGGCGGAAACGACGAGGTCGCCCGTACGATCCCCGGCATCCGCGTGCTCGGGTCGGCGGCGGATCGCACGCGCGTCCCTGCCATGAACGAGGGCCTCGACGACGGTGAAGAGTTCGAGGTGATCGGCGTCCGCGGTCGGGCGATCCTCATTCCGGCACACACGAGCGGCCACCTGGCGTACTTCTTCCCGACCGAAGGGCCGAGTGTCTTCTCCGGAGATACGCTGTTCGCGGCGGGGTGCGGCAGGCTCTTCGAGGGGTCGCCGGCGCAGATGATGGACTCGCTGGGCAAGCTCGCGGCTCTGCCGGATTCAACGAGGGTGTGGTGCGGCCACGAATACACGGAGAAGAATCTCGCCTTCGCTCATGAGCTCGAGCCGACAAACGCCGACATCGCGGCCAAGCTGGACCGCGTGCGCGGGGAGCGCCGGCAGGGGAGACCGACCGTTCCCTCCACGATTGGCGAGGAAAAGCGCACGAATCCGTTTTTGCGTTCGGAGAGCCAGGAGCTCCGGCGCACGCTGCAGGCCAAGTTTCCGGGACTCCCAACCGACTCCGTCACCGTCTTCGCCAAGACCCGCGAGCTCAAAGACAACTTCTGACTCCGGCCGACGAGCCGGCTTCGCGAAAGGTTTCCGCATGGCCACGCCCGAGCTGCTCGTCTCCCGTGACGGGCCCATCGTCACCATCACCCTGAACCGGCCGGACAAGCGAAATGCGCTCACGGTGCCGATGCTCGACGCGTTTCACGAGGCCGTGAAGGACATCGCGACGAGTGCGGACGTGCGGGTGCTCGTCATCGGAGGTACGGGAAAGGCCTTCTGCGCCGGTCTCGATTTGAAGGAGATGGGCCTCGCGCGCCGGCCCGACGGCAGTGTCGAATACCCGGAGATCGAAGGTGCGCTGCACGAGCTCGAGCGCTGCCCTGTTCCGACGATCGCCATGATGCAGGGAGATGCCATTGCCGGCGGTCTGGAGCTCGCGCTCCACTGCGACCTCCGCGTCGCGGGCGCGGGGGCACGCATGGGAATGCCGCTCGCGAAGATCGGCCTCGTCGTTCCGTTTCCGCTGACTCAGAAACTCCTCGATACCGTCGGCACCGTGCGCACGAAGGAGATGCTCTTCACCGGCGCGTTGCTCGACGCCGGGTCGGCGCTTGCCGCCGGTCTGGTGACTCGGGTCGTCCCCGACGCCGAGCTCGAGACCGCGACACGTGCGCTCGCCAGCGACATCGCTGCCAACGCACCGTTGTCGCTCCGAACGATGAAGGCGGCGATCAACGAGGCAAACGCGTTCCGCAACCCGCGGCCGTCGGCGGAGCTCGCGGCTCAGGCCGCGGTCACCCGGAAGAGTGAAGATCTCCAGGAAGGGCTCCGTGCGGTCTTCGAGAAGCGCCGCGCGGTTTTTCACGGTCGCTAGACTAGGAGGCTGACCCAAGACGCCGATCTCCGCGCGCGCAGCGCGTGCTGGGGAGCGGGCCCCCGGACGGGGCTGTGCCCGTCTGGGGCGAGGGCGAGATCCCCCGAGGTGACTAGTGTGCCGCGGGACTACGCTCGCTTCGCTTCCAGGAGAGGCGCAAGCGCATCGGGAGTCGTGACCGGCGCAGAGCAGGTGTAACCGTGGCAGACGTACGCCGTCGCCCGGCCGTCGACCTGCGGTTTCTCTTTCGCGACCGGCACCGGTGCGCTCGCGTCAGCCTCGCTGACGACCACGGTCTTGTTCGGCACATAGGCTGCGTGGATGCGCGCGCGGAGTGCATTGGTACCGGGATCGTCGTTCCGTCCGACGATCACGACTTCGCGCGGCTTCCGCAGATAGAAGTCCGTGGCCGCGAGCATGTGTCCGAACCCGAACGGGTTCTTGCTCATGCCTGCCGCGAAGGCCCTCAGCGCACGCTCGGCCGCGGTGAGGAAGCGCTCGTCGCTCGTGTAGTGGAAGAGTCGCAAGAGTCCCTCGACCGCCGCCGAGTTGCCGGACGGGATCGAGCCGTCGAAGACCGGCTTCGGGCGGTGCACGAGCACCTCGTGACCCTCACCGGTGAAGAAAAAGCCGCCGCTCGAACGGTCCTCGAAACGATCGAGGACGATCCGCCCGAGGTCGGTGGCAAACCCCACGAGCTCGGCGTCGGCGTTCGCCTCGTAGAGGTCGAGAAGCGCGTTGATGAGAAACGCGTGGTCGTCGAGGTACGCGTCGAGCTTCGATTCACCCGCGGTCCACGTGCGTAGCAGCCTGCCGTCGCGGTAGAGCTCGTGGCGAAGGAACGCGACCGCGCGTTCCGCCGCGACACGATAGGTGTCGTCGCCCAGGACTTTCGCGGCCTCGGCGAACGCCCCGATCATGAGCGCGTTCCAGCTCGTCAGGATCTTCTCGTCGCGGCCGGGTGCGATCCGCTGTGACCGAGTGGCGAGCAGTGCCGTGCGCGCATCGTTCAACATGGCAACGACTTCCGCGAGGGGACGCTGGAAGAGACGCGCAACCTGTTCGACGTCGATCGTGCGATTGAGGATGTTCTTGTGCTCGAAGTTTCCTTCCGGGCTCACGTCGTAGAAGCGGCTGACGATCTCCGAGTTTTCCTCGCCGACCGCGGCCGCGACCTCCTCCGGCGTCCAGACGAAGAACTTCCCCTCGACGCCCTCACTGTCGGCGTCCTGCGCCGAGAAGAACCCGCCGGCGGGATGCGTCATCTCCCGCTGGACGTATGCCAAAGTCTCACGGGCGACGTTCGCGAATGTCGCGTCGCCGGTCGCCTGATACCCCTCGAGGTAGAGCCGCACGAGGAGCGCGTTGTCGTACAGCATCTTCTCGAAGTGCGGCACGAGCCAGCGCGCATCGACGGAATAGCGGTGGAAACCACCGCCGATCTGGTCGTACATGCCGCCCGCGGCCATCTTCCGGAGCGTGGTCACGACCATGTCGAGGAAATTGCGCTCGCCGGTCGCGTGCCACGCCCGCAGGAACAGCGAGAAGACCATCGTGTTGGGAAACTTGGGGGCGCCGCCGATGCCGCCGTTCTCGGCGTCGTAATGGCGGGTGAGAGCCCGCGCCGCGGCAAGCGGAAGGTCCCTCGGGATTCCCCCGTCCGTCCCGTCGTGTTGCTCGCCCTGGCGAATGCCTTCGAGGATCGACGCGACGTTCTTCTGGATCTCGTCCGGCTTCTGGCGGAAGGCCTCGGAAACACCGAGTAGGACGCGCGGAAACCCGGCCATGCCGTGACGGTCGACGGGAGGGAAGTACGTACCGCCCCAGAACGGCTCTCCCGTTGGCGTGAGGAAGACCGTGAGCGGCCAACCGCCATGGCCCGTCAGCATCTGCACGGCGCTCATGTAGATGTGATCGAGGTCGGGGCGCTCTTCACGGTCGACCTTGATGCACACGAAGTGCTCGTTCATGAGCGCGGCGATGCGTTCGTCCTCGAACGACTCGCGCTCCATGACGTGACACCAGTGACACGCCGAGTAGCCGATACTGAGGAGGATCGGTTTGCTCTCACGACGCGCGCGGTCGAGCGCCTCCGGGCCCCAGGGGTACCAGTCGACCGGGTTGTGCGCGTGCTGGAGGAGGTACGGGCTGGTTTCGCGAATCAGCCGATTGGAGTGTGCCGCCGGCACGATCGCCTCAACGTCCGTTCTGAGAGTCGCTCGATTCCTTCCACGCGGCTAGCGTGTGAAGCCCGGCGCCCACCTGCACCGCGACGAGCTTCTGCAACGGTAGCGTCTGGAGATTACTCTGACCAGCGATCTGGCCGCAGATTTCCTCGAGGCGACGTCGCACGTGCCGCGACACGTCTTCGTTGCCGCGCGCGACCGCCAGCCGGTAGACCTCGCCGAGATACAGCATGTGATTGAAGACGCGGCAGACGGTCGCGTCGAAGGCTTCGGCCCGCGTCGCCTCGCGAGAGTACTGCGGCGATTCCACCTCGCGCTTCAGCGCCGCGAGGCGCTTCGGTGTCTTCTTGGTGTAGTCGTCGACCGAGCGGTACAAACGGTCGCGCGGCGCGCCGCGCGATACGATCGCGAAGTACTCCCGGATGTCGTGGTAGATGGAGTCGACACGGAAAACGCCCTGGAGAAGCGCCTCGCGGCGCGTGATACCGGCCGGCGAGCGGTCCTGCAGCACGGGATCGAAGTAATACGGGAGCTCCGTGACGAGCGAGTACCCGGCCGTCACCGTCTTCAGGTAGTCGTCCGAGCTCGTGCCGGCGTCGATGTACGGCGCCGGATCCTCGGTCAGGTTGCGCGCCAGGTAGTCGTACGTCTCCTGGACGCCGAAGAGCGCGTAAACACCCTCGTCGAAACGCTTCATGTACGGCACTTCGGGCTCGCCCTGATGGATGGGCAATCCTTGCGACGCGACGACGCGTCGTAGGCGCGGGAACAGCCCCGGAAGCGGACGGGAGACGTAGAAATAGACGCCGCAGAAGCCCGCGTTGTGCAGGGAGTAGAGGAAGGTCGGACGGCTCTGCTCCATGACCTCCATTACCGCCTTCGTTTCCGGACACGGCGACTGGAAGTGGAGACTCTTGTAGTGGACCGGGAAACTCCACTCGACCTGCTCGCGATGCGGCGGCCTATAGTAGTTCAGCGCGTACGTGAGCGGAGTGAACGGTTGTTTGAACCAGCCTTCGTTCAGAACCGTCCCGTCGGGATCGGCGCACTTGATGACGTAGAACGTGTAACCGAGCTCGTCGCGGAGGTCGTCGTCCTCGCAGAGACGGCGCGTGAGGAACTCCAGCGTGAGGGTGCCGATCGGCTCGTTCGGGTGGGGGGTGCCGAGCAGGAGCGCGCGCTTGGGTCCGTTGCCGATCGTCAACATTTCGATCGGACGCCCTTCCGTGGACGTGCCGATCGTCTGCAAGGTGACGAGCTTGGGATACCGGCGAGCCAGATCACGCGAGCTCGCCGAAAGCTCCTGGACGGTGAGAAACTCGTGATACTCGGGTACGTCTCCGATCAGCTGGTAGACATCCATGCGGGCCGAGAAGCTACCACACGGGTCCAGAGCGCGAAAGGAAACGCGTGCGTGACGCTCCCTATGAGAGCTCCTTGCTCGAATATCCGAGGATGCGACGCGCGATGATCATCATGTTGATCTGCTGCGTGCCCTCGAAGATGTCGTTGATCTTGGCATCGCGCATCCACTTCTCGAGCATGAGGTCGCGCGAATAGCCGAGCGGGCCGAGCAGCTCGACGGCCTTCTGCGTGATTTGCGTCACGACGAGGCCGGCTTTTGCCTTCGCCATCGAGGCTTCGAGGTTGTTCTTCTGACCGCGATCCATCATCCAGGCCGCGCGCCACGTGAGGAGTCGCGCGGCTTGGAGATTGGCTTCCATGTCCATGAAGTCACGCTCGATGACGGTGAGCTTGTGCGTCGCGATTCCGTAGCGAATCGGGATATTCTGGCGCTTCAGCTCCTCGCGAACGAAATCGAGCGCGGCGCGACCGACGCCGAGCGCGCTTGCGGCGACGATAGGGCGCGTAGCGTCGAACGTGGCCATGACGCCCTTGAAGCCCTCGCTCGTCTTTGGGACCTCGGCGCTGCCGAGAATGTGATCGAAGGGGATACGGCAGTCCTCGAAGATGAGTGTTGCGGTGTCCGAGGCGCGGATCCCGAGCTTGTCCTCGCATTTCGCGACCGTCATGCCGGGTGTTCCGGCGTTCACGATGAACGACTTGATGCCGGCGCGGCCGGCCGACCGGTCGACGGTCGCCCACACGACGATGAACCCATTGGACTTCGACGGATCACCGGCCATGAGCCCGCTCGTGCAGAAAATTTTCGTGCCGTTCAGTACCCAATGGTCACCGTCGCGGACGGCGGTCGTCTGGATCGCTGCGCTGTCCGAGCCGCAGCCCGGCTCGGTGATGGCCATCGCCGACCAGACCGGCTTCTCGCCTTTGAAACGCGACAGGAACCGCTCCTTCTGCTCCGGCGTTCCCGCGGCCATGACGGCGGCGCCGCCGAGACCCGGGCCCGGCATCGCGAGGTAGAGGCCGGCGTCGCCCCACGAGAGCTCCTCGACGGCAACGCACGTGCGCAGGTTGCGCTCCGCGTCGGCCCGCGGCTCCTTCTTGTCTTTTTCGCGTCCCGGGCCGATTCCGGAGTTCTTCGAGAGCTGCCACATCATGTTGATGAAGTCCCACGGCTTCTCGTGCTCGCGCTCGTCGTAGTCGCGCGCGATCGGGCGCATGGCGTGCTCCGCGAGCATGTGCAGCTGTTCGCGCGTGGCGGCGATGTCTGGAGAGAGCTCGTAATCGATCATGACTTGGTCTCCTTATCCGAGGTCAGGCGATCGCCAGACCTTCGAGCATCGAGAAACTACGCGCGTTTCGCAGGAAGAGCTCCACGAGATGGTCGCGGATGTAGCCGTGTCCGCCGAGCACCTGGACGGCGTTGTCGGTGATCTTGAGCGCCATGTCCGAAGTGTAACGCTTCGCGAGATGCGCCTCGCGGGTCGCGTCCTCGTGACGATCGAGCCGCCAGGCTGCTTCCCAAACGAGGAGGCGCATGGCATCGACCTCCATCGCCATCTCGGCGAGCATGAACGCGATGGCCTGCTTCTGCGCTATGGCTTGCCCGAACGCGCGCCGATCGCGTGCATAGTCGCGCGCATAGTCGTAAGCAGCACGCGCGACGCCGACCGCCATCGCGCCCTGTGCGACGCGCCACAGGTTCGCCAGCCGTGCCGACGCCGCTTCGTTGCCGTCGAGCAGCTGCTCGCGCGGGATCTTGCACCCGTCGAAGGTGATGCGAGTGGTGGCGAGCGCCTTGAGGCCCATGTTCCGTTCGCGCTCGCCGACCGTGAGCCCCGGCGTCTCGCGATCCACGAGGAGCGCCTGCGCGTGCGGCGCGCCCGTACCGTTCGCGAGGCTCGCAATCACGAGAAACTGTCGCGCCTCGTTGCCGAGCGGAACGAGGCACTTCTCCCCCGTCAAGACGAAATCGTCGCCGTCGCGCTTCAGCGTCGTCGCGGGTGCCGACGCGTCGAAATCCATGCGCGGCTCCATGACCGCCGCCGATGCGGCCTCGAACCGCTCGCCGCAAAACCTCGGCAGGACGCTCCGTTTGAGCGCGTCGGAGCCGAACTCGAGCGTCGGCACCGTGACGAGCCGAGGAGCGAGAAGATGAGTCGCGATCGAGAGGTCGCCGTACGCCAGCTCTTCCGCCACGACCGCTCCGGTGATCGCCGAGTGCGCGTTTCCGAAGCCTCCCAGATCCTCCGGGATGACGCTCTGGACGAGACCCAGCTCCCACCCCTTCTGGACGAGATCGGCAGGAATCACGCCCTTCTCGTCGGCCTCGCGGGCGTGCGGGCGCATCTCGTCGCGCGCGAAGCTGACGACGGTATCGCGGATGAGCTGCTGATCCTCGTCGAGCTCGAAGTTGATCATTGGGGCTCCTTCCTGGCGTCGCGTCGGGATCGCTTCCCGACGGCGGACGAACGGCGTGGCTTGACGGACGGTTGTACGGTCAGGAGCGCCATGAGTTGCGAGACGACCCCTTGCATGGCGGTCGCGAGATCGACGCGCTCCGCGTCCTGATAGTGCTGTAGCTCGGCGCCAATGACGCCGCCGGCGAAGAGTTGGGCGGCGAGCGCCGGCTCGATGTCACGGCGGAAGACACCTTGCTCCTGGCCGACACGGACGATCCCGGCGAGGTAGCTGCGAAAGCGCCGCAGGATGCCGCGAAACGACTCGGATAGGCGAGGGTTCGTGTCCAGCGCCTCGACCATCAGCGTCAGGATGAAGCGTCGCAAGTTGTTCTTCGTCGCGATGTGCACGCACACGCGGGCAATCTCTGCGAGTGCACCGGACGGATCGGTCGTGGGGCTGACGGAACCGAGCACGCGTTGCTCGAACTCTCCGATGCGATCTTGAACCGCCTCGAACAGGAGCTCTTCCTTGTCTCGGAAATGGTAGTAGAGCGCGCCTTTGGTGACGCCAGCGGCGCTCGCGATCCGGTCGATCGAGGTGCCCTGGTAGCCGTAGCGAGCGAAGCAGTCGATCGCGATCGCCATCAGCTCCTTGCGTCCACGGCTCGGCGCTTTCGGTCGTGCGTCGCCGGCATTTACGGGCGTGGCGGCCGTCCGGGAAGACATACTGAACGTTTAGTATCGTAGTGAACGTCAGTCAACAACGGCTAAGCTCCCGTCCCGTCACGTGGAAACGCTGGCGAACGGCGCGGCCCATCGCTATGGTCCCGGTCCATGTTCGAGCGGAACCGGATCGCGGAAACGCTCCGGAGCGCACGCGAGGAACGAGGATTGTCGCTCGAGCAGGCCGCTCAGCGGGCCGGCATTCCTCTTCAGTATCTTCGCCTGCTCGAAGGAGAGTCGAACGTCCGCGTCGGCGTGTCCGACGAGCTCTACCTCATTCCTTTCTTCCGGAAGTACGCGGCGTTCATGGGTATCGACGCCGAGGGTCTCCTTCCGGAATTCCTCGGGATGGTGCAGCAGATTCCCGGGGAAGGTAGCCCGCCGATCCGTCTCGACTACCGTCCGCGCTGGACGTTCCTATGGAAGCCGCTCGCAGTGATCACGACGATCACCGTCGCCGTCTTCCTGATGCTGCGGCAGGGACACGACCGACCGGCGTTCGACGACTCGATTGCATCCGAACCACGGATGGAGCCGACCGTCGGCCCCTGGCCGGCGGGAGCGTCACCGACCGGCGTGCCCGAGGCGACCGTGGCGCCAACAGCGGAATCGGTGCCAACTGCCGCCGGTGCGGGGGTCGTTGCCTCGCTCACTCCGGTTGCCCACACGGCAACGCCGCGCGTGACACCGGCCGTCGTTACCGGCGCGCACGAGCTCCGCATCACGGCCAAGGAAGAGACGTGGATGTCCCTCGCGCTGAACGATCTGCCCGCGAAGCAGTACATGCTACGGCCCGAGGAGACGCGCACCTGGCAGGCGGACGTGTTCGCGTTGACCGTCGGGAACGCGGGCGGTATCACGCTCGCCGTCGATGGTCAGGAGCTGCCGCCGGTGGGGCGTCCAGGCCAGGTGGTTCGCAACTTGCGGCTCCCCGGGACCGCGCCCCGTGCCGCATCCCCAGCACCGTCGTCGTCGACCGCGCCTACCCCATCGCCCAGCGAGCAGCGATGAAACGGGTTCTACTCTGGGTGATGGCCGTCTTCTACATTCTCGCCGGGATCAACCACTTCGTGCAGCCGGCCGTCTACCTGCCGATGATGCCCCCGTATCTCCCGTGGCACCTGGCGCTCGTGTATCTCTCCGGGGTGGCCGAAGTCGGCCTCGGTATCGCGATACTGGTTCCTGCCTGGCGGAAAATGGCCGCATGGGGCCTTATCCTCCTGCTAGTCGCGATCTTCCCTGCGAATCTCCACATCGCGATCCACAACGTGCCGCTCTTCGGCAACACCGAGGGCTTCGGAGCGTGGAATTGGGTCCGCCTACCGTTTCAGGCGGTGCTCATCGCGTGGGCGTGGTGGTACACCCGCGACTGACAGGACTGAACGCCGGGGCTCAGGCCTTTTCGGCGGCAGCGGCGACGCGCGCCGTCTGCTGATCGAGCGCGCGGCGCGCGACCACATATTCCGGCGCGTCGACGTCGAGCGTGGCGAGCGTGCCCTCGGCCTCTTGTTGCGCCCGACGCGCCGTCTCGAGGTCGATCTGGCGCGCTGGCTCGGCGCCGTCCGCCAGCACGGTCATCACGTTGTCCACGACCTCGGCGTAGCCGCCGAAGATCGCAACCACGTGACGCTGTGTGCCTATCCGATAGATCAATCGTCCCGGCGCAAGGGACGTCAGGAACGTGATGTGATCCGGAAGGACCCCGAACTCGCCGGCGACGCCCGGCGCGATCACTTCCTCGACCTCTTCGTCGAGGAGCAAGCGCTCGGGGGTGACGATCCGAAGTCGAAAGCTGGTCGCCGCCATCAGGCCGCGAGCTTCTTGGCGTTCTCGATGACGTCTTCGATCGTCCCCTGCATGTAGAACGCCTGCTCGGGGATGTCGTCGTGCTTGCCGTCGACGATCTCCTGGAAGCCTTTGATGGTGTCCTTGATGTTGACGTAGACGCCCGGCTTGCCGGTGAACGCTTCGGCGACGTGGAACGGCTGCGACAGGAAGCGCTGCACTTTGCGCGCGCGCGCGACCGTCAGTTTGTCCTCCTCGGAGAGCTCGTCCATGCCGAGAATCGCGATGATGTCCTGGAGATCCTTGTAGCGCTGGAGGATCTCCTGTACCGCGCGCGCGGTCTTGTAGTGCTCCTCGCCGAGAACGGTCGGGTCGAGAATCCGCGAGGTCGAGTCGAGCGGATCGACGGCGGGATAGATGCCGAGCTCGGCGATCTGCCGCGAGAGCACGGTCGTCGCGTCGAGGTGCGCGAAGGTCGTCGCGGGCGCCGGGTCGGTGAGGTCGTCGGCGGGAACGTAGATGGCCTGCACCGACGTGATCGAGCCCTTCTTCGTCGACGTGATGCGCTCCTGGAGCTCACCAAGGTCCGTGGCGAGGGTCGGCTGGTAGCCGACTGCCGATGGCATGCGGCCGAGGAGCGCCGACACCTCGGAGTTCGCCTGCGTGAAGCGAAAGATGTTGTCGATGAAGAGGAGCACGTCCTTGCCTTCGGCGTCGCGGAAGTACTCCGCGGCCGTGAGGGCGGAGAGCGCGACGCGGGCGCGGGCACCGGGCGGCTCGTTCATCTGGCCGTACACCAGCGTCGCTTTCGAGATGACGCCCGATTCCTTCATTTCGGCCCAGAGGTCGTTGCCCTCGCGAGTCCGCTCCCCGACGCCGCCGAACACCGAGTAACCGCCGTGCTGCTTGGCGACGTTGTTGATGAGCTCCTGGATGATGACCGTCTTGCCGACGCCGGCGCCGCCGAACAGGCCGATCTTGCCGCCGCGCGAGTAGGGGCACAGGAGATCGACGACCTTGATGCCGGTTTCCAGCGCCTGTACCTCGGTCGCCTGATCGACGAACTCGGGCGGCAGGCGATGAATGGGCAGCGTCGTCTTGGCGTTCACCGGACCCATGCCGTCGACCGGCTCACCAATGACGTTGAGGATGCGGCCGAGTGTTTCCGCGCCGACCGGCATGCGGATACTGTCGCCCGTGTCCCTGGCGGTCATGCCACGCACGAGCCCATCGGTAGTGTCCATGCCGATGCAACGCACCGTGCGCTCCCCGAGGTGCTGAGCGACCTCCAGGATCAGGTTGTCCTGGCGGTCGTCGATCGCCGGGTTGGTGACGGTGAGCGCGTTCAGGATCGGCGGCAGCGCCCCGGACTCGAACTCGACGTCGATGACTGCGCCAATGACCTGGGTGATCTTCCCGACGTTACCCGTACCGTTCGTTGCCACGACGACCCTCCTACTAACCTTTCAATGCCTCGGCACCGCCGACGATCTCCATGAGCTCCTTGGTGATCGTCGCCTGCCGGGCCCGGTTCATCTCGAGCGTCAGGCGCTCGATCATATCGCTGGCGTTCTTGCTCGCACTTTCCATCGCCGTCATGCGTGCGCCCTGCTCACTCGCGATCGACTCGAGCACGGCCTGAAACACCTTCACCTCGACGTAGCGAGGGAGCAGGTCTTCGATGACGGCATTGCGATCGGGTTCGAACAGGTACTCACGTGGATCGTCGGTCGCCGCGGGCGCCTCGATCGGAAGCAGGCGCTCAACGGTTGGAACCTGCGAGATCGCCGACCGAAAGCGGCTGAAGAGAATGTAGATCGCGTCGACCTCTTCGTTCACGAAGCGCGCGACCGCACGCGCGACGACTTCTCGTGCGAGCTCGATCGGCTTGGTGCTACCGGTCGTCACGTGCTCGACGATTTCGACGGGGCGCCGCTTGTAGAAATCGTATGCCTTACGGCCGATCGTGCCGAGGACCGTCGTACGGTCCGGCGTCGCGAGGAATCGCTCGGCCTGCCGCAACAGATTCGTGTTGAAGCCGCCGCAGAGACCGCGGTCGGATGTGAGGACGAGCAACATTACACGACCCTGCGTGCCGCGCTCGCGCACCAGCGGATGCTCGCGGAGTGAGCTCTCCGACGCCAAGCCGGCCACCACCTCGCCGAGCTTCTCCGCATACGCGCGCGAAGCCACGACTGCCTCTTGGGCGCGGCGCAGCTTGGCCGCCGCCACCATCTTCATGGCTTTGGTGATCTGCTGCGTGTTGCGAACCGAGCTGATCCGCTTGCGAATGGCCTTGAGACTCGCCATCAGGCGGCAAACCGACCTTTGAACTCTTCGAGGACCGCGTTCAGCTGTGTCTTCACTTCCGCGGTGAGCTCGCGCTTCTCGCGGAGCGCAGCGAGGGCCTGCGGGTGCTTGCTCTCGACGAAATCGAAAAGCTCCGACTCGTAGCGCGGCATGGCCTCGGCGGGGAGCGTGTCGATGAAACCGTTCGTCGCTGCGTAGACGACGAGCACTTGCTTCTCGACCGCCTGCGGCTGCAGCTGCGGTTGCTTCAGAATCTCGACCAGACGCACCCCGCGCGCGAGCATCTTCTGCGTCGACGCGTCGAGATCGGAGCCGAACTGCGCGAACGCAGCCATCTCACGGAACTGGGCGAGATCGAGACGGAGCGTGCCTGCGACCTGCTTCATCGCCTTGATCTGCGCGGCACCGCCGACGCGCGAGACCGAGAGACCGACGTTCACGGCCGGCCGAACGCCGGAGAAGAACAAGTCGCTTTCGAGATAGATCTGACCGTCGGTGATCGAAATGACGTTCGTGGGAATGTACGCCGACACGTCGCCGGCCTGCGTCTCGATGATCGGCAGCGCCGTCAGGGAGCCCCCACCTTCGGCTGCGCTCATCTTCGCAGCGCGCTCGAGAAGGCGCGAGTGCAGATAGAAGACGTCACCGGGGAAAGCTTCGCGGCCCGGCGGACGGCGAAGCAGGAGCGAGAGCTGACGATACGCGACGGCGTGCTTGGAAAGATCGTCGTAGATGATGAGCGCGTGCTGGCCGCTGTCGCGGAAATACTCGCCCATCGCGCAGCCCGTGTAAGGCGCGATGAACTGAAGCGGCGCTGCCTCGGAGGCGGTCGCCGCGACGACGGTCGTGTATTCCATCGCGCCCGCGCGCGTCAGCTTCTCGACGACCTGCGCAACCGTCGAACGCTTTTGCCCAACCGCCACGTAGATGCACGTCACGTCGCCGCCACGTTGATTCACGATCGTGTCGAGCGCGACGGCGGTCTTCCCGGTCTGGCGATCGCCGATGATGAGCTCGCGCTGACCACGCCCGATCGGAATCATGGTGTCGATTGCCTTGATGCCAGTCTGGAGTGGCTCTTTCACGGGCTGGCGCGAAACGATACCGGGGGCCTTCAGCTCGATGCGGCGGTTCTCGGTGCTGGCGATGGGGCCTTTGCCGTCGATCGGTAGACCGAGTGCATTGACGACGCGGCCGCGCACGCCAGGTCCGACCGGCACCTCGGCGATGCGACCCGTACGCCGTACCTCGTCGCCCTCGCCGATGGCGCGCGTCTCGCCGAAGAGCACGGCGCCGACGTTGTCCTCTTCGAGGTTCAGCACCATGCCGAAGATGTCGTGCGGGAACTGGAGAAGCTCGCCGGCAGCCGCCTTGTCGAGACCGTAGATCCGCGCGATGCCGTCGCCGCAGGACAACACGACTCCGGTCTCACGAACCTCGAGCTCCCGATTGTAATCGGCGATCTGCTGTTTGATGATGTCGCTGATCTCTGCGGCGCGAATCTCCATTGCTGATCCTTTCTCAGTGCTTCAACTGCCAGTCGCCATCTCGTGCTGCAGCTTGCCGAGCTCGGTGCGCAAACTCCCGTCGTAGACCCGGCCATCGACCTCGACGATCACGCCGGCGATGAGATCGGGGACGACTTCGACGCGGGCGACGACCTGCTTGCCGGTGATCGTGCCGAACGTGCGCGTGATTTCCTCGATCATTTCGGGCGACAGCGCGGACGCGCTGCGGATCGTCGCGCGCTTGATGCCGCGTTCGGTGTCGAGCAGACGCTCGAACACGGCGCGGATCGGGGGCGCGTGACTGATGCGCTCGTGGTCGGCGAGCAGCATCATGAAGTCGCGAACGGTCGCCGGCGCGTTGGCTGCCTCGACGATCTTGGCGAGGAAGGCCCGTTTGCGTTCGCGCCGGACCGGACCGGTGAGGATACGCATGACGTTCGGGTCGGCGACGGCGTCGGCAATCGTCGCAAGCGACGCGCCGACGGTGTCCAGTGCCTGCTGCGATTTGGCGAGCGTGAAGAGCGCTCGGCCATAACGACGGGCTACGGTGTCGGCTCTCATCGGGTGGCCGCTTCCTTCAAAAATTGCTGCACGAAGGTGCGTTGGTCGTCAGCGGTGAGTGCGGTGCGAATGCGTTGCTCCGCGAGGTTCGCCGCCTCGCGAGCAAGCTCGGCACGGACTTCCCCGAGGGCGCGTCGGCTTTCCTGCTCGGCGAGGAGCGCGGCGTCCGCGACGCGGCGTTTACCCGAGTCTTCGGCTTGGGCAACGAGTCGCTCGGCCTGGCGCGTTGCGATTGCGACGAGATCTTGTCGGAGGCCTTCCGCCTCGGTCTTCAAGCCGGCGAGGCGCATCTTCTTCGCGGCGAGAGCCTGTTCGGCATGGGCGAGGGCGGCGCTTCCCTCCGATTCCGCCTGGACCACGTCGGCGCGGCGGCGGCGCAGAAACTCACGCATCGCTGGGATCACGAAGCGGACGATGATGACGAAATAAATGGCGAAGTTGATCGCTGGGAACAGAAGGTCGCTCAGTGCCGGCGCATGGTGATGAGCGTCGTCGTGATGACCTTCGGTGTGGGGCGCGTCGTCACCATGCGGATCCGCATGCCCGGCGTGACCGTCGGCGGCATCATGTGCTGGTGACGCGGCAAAGACGGACGTCGGGGCGCCGAAACTGGGCGCAAGCGCGAAGGCGATCACGAGGATGAGGGGTCGGAGCATCTTCGAGGACGGCCTCATGCCGCGCGACCCAGAACGCGACGAACGACACTATCAGCGAGGCGCGACGCTTCGGACGCGAGCGGAGCGCGTGCCGTCTCGACCTGCGCCCGGGTCTCGCCACGGGCGCGTTCGAGGAGCGCGGCGGCCTCGTCGCGATAGCGAGCGACGATTCCGTGCTCGGTGCTCTCGGCCTGTCGACGGATGTCGTCAGCGCGATCGGCACCTTCCTTTTTGGCCGCCGCCAGCCCGGCCTGAATCGTCGCGTCGATCTCCGCCGCTTCGGTCGTTAGCGCGTCGGCGCGATCACGCGCACCACTCGTCCGAACCGCACGTGCCTTCAACGCCTGCTGCATCGGCGTGAATAGAAGCACGCGCATCAGCTGCCAGAACACGACGAAGCCGACGAGCTGAATGACGAAAGTTATGTCAGGGGGTAGCTTGATCACGAAATCACTATGAGATGTTGGGTGGAGACTTCAGTCGAAATGACCCGATTCGACTGAGGTCGGGAATGAACCAACGGGCTCGGACCAACGCGAAGTCTACTTCATCACTTCGGACTTCAACGGTGCGTCGGACACCTTTTCTTCCTTCGGGAAGGGGGTGACTTTGCGGTCCGCCTTGGCCGACTCTGCACCACCCATCGAGCAGTGACCTTCGAAGATCACGCCTTCTTGGATGATGAGACTCGGGGTGGTGACGTTGCCGAAGAGCTTCCCGGGAGCACGGATCTCGACGCGCTTGCGCGCCGTGATGTCGCCGGTCACCCGACCTTTGATGATGACGCTGTTGCCGGTGATCTGCGCGTTCACGATGGCGGGCTCGCCCACGATCAGGGTGTCTTGTGCATGAATCTCGCCTTCGACCTGGCCGTCCACGCGCACCGTACCTTCGAAGTTCAACTTGCCAGTGACGCGGCTGCCCTTGCCGAGATACGCATTCACCTCGCCGGAGACGGCGGCGGGAATGGCTTCCTTGTCGAGCCCTTCGCGCTCGATTCGGGGAGGCTCTTCGATCGCGGTACGGATATCGTGCGAGTCGAAACGATCGTTGCGTTCGCGGTTCTCTTTGCCGAAGAGCGCCATGGCGGGCTTCCTTTCGACGGGCTGCTCGCTGTTCCTACGACCCAAAACCGCGTCGTCTTAGCACCGGCTCTCGGGACATGTCAAAAACCGGATCCCCGATTTCCGAGACGATCGACCAGTCCTTCGAGCTCTTCGGGCGAGTAGAACTCGATCTCGATGCGGCCGCCGCGTCCCTTGGGCGTGATGCGCACGCGCGTGCCGAGCGCGGTCGACAATTCGCGTTCGAGCGCGGCACGGTTTGGGTCACGAGGTGACGTCTTCGCTTTGCCCTTGCGGACCGCCGCCAGCTGCTCGGCATCCCGGACGGACATTTCACGAGTCTGGATCTGCTTCGCGGCGCGCAGCTGCGCGTCCGCGTCGTCGATCGATAGGAGCACGCGGGCGTGGCCCGCGGTGAGCTTTCCTCGTGCGAGATCTCGCTTGATGGACTCCGGCAATTTGAGGAGTCGCAGAGCGTTTGCGATCGCCGGTCGGCTTTTACCGACGCGCGTCGCGACTTCTTCCTGCGTGTGGTGGAACTCGGTGATGAGACGCTGATACGCGGCGGCTTCTTCCAGCGGGGAAAGATCGTCGCGCTGGATGTTTTCGACGAGCGCAAGCTCGAGGCTCTCTCCATCCGACATCTCGCGCACGAAGACGGGGACGTGCGTGAGACCAGCGCGTTCGGCGGCGCGAAGGCGCCGCTCGCCGGCAACCAACTCGAAATCGCCGTCGTCCGTCCGACGAACCAACAGGGGCTGGATGATTCCCTGCGCCCGGATGGAACTGACGAGCTCACTCAAGGCTGTCTCGTCGAACTCGGTACGTGGCTGGCGCGGATTGGGGCGGATCTTGTCGATCGCGACCGAAAGGTCCGCGCTCGGCATCTCGGGGGCGGCCTCGACCGCTGAGCCGCGGCTGGCTCCAGGAATGAGCGCATCGATTCCTCGTCCCAGCGCCTTGCGCATGGCGTTATCTCCCAACAACGTTTTGAACTAACTCCGCCGTCAGCGCCGCGTAGGCTTTTGCTCCCCGGGAGGCCGCGTCGTAGACCATGGCTGGCACCCCGTAGCTCGGACACTCGCTCAATCTGACATTTCTAGGTATTACAGCCTTAAAAACCTGCTCGGGGAAGTGCTGACGCACCTCGTTGACGACCTGGTGCGCCAGACTGTTGCGAGTATCAAACATTGTTAGCAAAAGCCCCTCGATGCCTAGCGATGGGTTCAAACCCTGCCGAATGAAACCAATGGTGTCGAGGAGTGCGCTCAATCCCTCCAGTGCATAGTACTCGCACTGTAGAGGGATCAGCACTGCGTCGGCCGCCGAGAGAGCATTCACGGTCAGCAACCCCAGCGACGGCGGGCAGTCGATGATGATGAAATCGTATTGGTGCCGCAGAGCAGCGATTGCCTCTTGCAGTCGGTACTCACGACGAGGAAGTGGGACGAGCTCGATTTCGGCACCAATCAGGTCTCGGCTTGCAGGCATCAGCGAGAGGTTCTGGACCTGGGTCGCTCGGACGATCTGGTCGATCGGCTTCTCGCCTATCAACGCGTGATAGACTGAAGCTTCGACCTCCTGAGGATGGACTCCGAGACCGCTCGTCGCGCTGGCCTGCGGGTCGAGGTCGATGAGAAGCGTGGAGCGGCCGGCGAGGGCAAGGCCCGCGCTCAAGTTCACCGAAGTGGTCGTTTTACCGACTCCACCCTTTTGGTTGGCGACCGCTAGAACCCGTCCCACAACACACCTCCACTCGGGTAAGGCAGCGGATCACGGCGTACCACAAAGTGTCGCAAAGGCAAAGTTGAGAGCTGTAGTGGACGGCATGTTTCACGTGAAACATTCGCTTGGATTGTTCCACGTGAAACATCGATTTCACTCGATTCTTATTCCAAGAACTTCGACTGTCTTCCTGCGGTCCTCTGCAATTCGATAGTGGATCGTCTCGATCCTTCGGAGCGGTCCAAGATCATCCCGCTCGGGCAAAGGCTCCGTGCGCATCCAATAGACCCGCCCGGCTGGCTCGAGCCAGACCGGGGCGATCTCGGTTAGCTCTCGTCCCGACCACACTGCCCGGGTCATGACCCCAGCGGCCATGGCCCCGTACTCCTTTGGCGGCTCCTCGGCGCGGCCTTCATGTACCTCGACGTTGGAAAGTTTGAGTGTCCGCCGGACCTCCCGAAGGAAGTTGACTCGTTTGCGTCTGGTATCGACCAACAGAAAGCGCTGATCTGGTCTTTGGATCGCCAAGGGTAGGCCGGGAAAACCGGCGCCGCTTCCTAGGTCAACCAATAGACCTTCCCTTGGCAGCAGCGGCGCGATGGCCAGGGAGTCGAGCAGATGGCGCTCGACCAGCTCTCGCGGGGATCCACAGGAGAGAAGATTCGTCTTGCGGCTCCAGACGTCGAGAACGTCCGCGAAGCCCGACAAGGCCGTGAGCATCGACTCGGTGAGCTCGGTGCCGAGGAGCGCAGCACCCGTAGCAAGGTGCCGTCGGTCAGCTTCCGTCAGCCGCAACGTCGGGCCGCTCACGCGCGGCCCGTTGCTTGAGGTGCACGGAAAGCACGGCCAGGGCAGCGGGCGTGACGCCGGGGATACGACCCGCCTGCCCGAGCGTCCGCGGCTTCACCGCAGCGAGCTTCTGCTGAACCTCGCACGACAACGAGCGCAACTCGAAGTAGTCGAGCCCATCCGGAAGCACGGCTTCTTCGAGATTCTGGACCCGCGCAATCTCCCGCTCCTGGCGCGCGATGTACCCGGCGTACTTTATCCGACATTCGACCTCGCTCTGTACGTGCCGCGGGGGCAGAGGTCGAGCGTCCATCCGTCGCGCTTCGAGATCCCCGTAGCCGATTTCCGGTCGCCGGAGCTCGGCGGCGAGACCGCTCGCTTCGAGCAAGCGGATCTCGTCTTCGATGGCGGTGATCTTCTGGCGCGTGTGCTCGAACCGAGTGTCGTCGATGAGGCCAACGGAATTCGCGAGGAAGGCGAGCCGCTCATCGGCGTTTCCCTCGCGTAGCACCAGCCGATGTTCGGCTCGCGAGGTGAACATGCGATAGGGCTCACCGCCCACGCCCCGGGTAACTAGATCGTCGATCATGACGCCGAGATACGCCTGATGACGGTCGACACGGATCAGCGTTTCTCCGCGCGCGTAACGGGCCGCGTTCAGCCCGGCGATCAATCCCTGACCCGCCGCCTCCTCGTAGCCCGTAGTGCCATTGATCTGACCGGCATGGAAAAGCCCCTCGATCAGCTTGGTCTGAAGCGACGCTTCCAGCTGCATCGGGTCGACGTAGTCGTACTCGATCGCGTACCCAGGGCGCATGATCTCCGCGTGCTCGAGGCCAGGGATCGACCGGACCATCCGGCTCTGGATCTCGAGGGGGAGGCTCGTTGAAAGCCCGTTCGGATACACTTCGACGGTCGCGAGACCCTCAGGTTCCAGAAAGATCTGATGTCGCGGCTTTTCCGCGAAGCGAACGACCTTGTCCTCGATCGACGGGCAATAACGTGGTCCTCGCGACGTGATCTGACCCGAGAACATAGCCGATTCCGACAAGCCGCTCCGGACGATCTCGTGGGTGTCCTCGGTGGTGTAGGTGATGTGGCAGGACACCTGGGGCTGGATGATCTGGGAGTCGAAAATCCCGAATGGAACGGGGTCGGGATCACCGGGCTGCTCCTGGAGCGCTTCGTACGAGATCGTGCGACCGTCGAGGCGGGGGCAGGTGCCAGTCTTCAGCCGACCGATCTCGAAGCCCAGCTCGGCGAGACTCGCGCTCAACCCGAAGACGGCAAGATCGCCCGCGCGCCCGCCCGCATAGCTCCGGCGCCCGACGTGAATCCGGCCTTGGAGAAACGTGCCGGTTGTGAGGACCACCGTCCGTCCCGACAATCTCTCGCCGAGCTCGGTCTCCACGCCGATCACGCGATATCCGTTCACCTTGATGCGCTCGACGCTGGCCTGCCGTAGGGTGACGCCGCGGCTCGACTCCATCAATCTCTTCATGTAGGCGCGGTAGAGAGCCTTATCCGCTTGGGCCCGCGTCGCGCGCACGGCAGGGCCTTTCTTGGTGTTGAGCGTCCGGAACTGTATTCCGGTCGCGTCGATCGCCCGCGCCATGGCTCCACCGAGGGCATCGATCTCCTTCACCAGATGCCCCTTGCCGATCCCTCCTATTGCAGGATTGCACGACATTTGCCCTATGTCGTCGCGATTCTGAGTGACCAGCAACATCTCGGAACCCGTCCGCGCGGCTGCCAGCGCTGCTTCTATTCCCGCGTGCCCGGCGCCGACAACGATCACGTCGTAGATCACGTCACCCATGGTTCGGCGCCGAACCTATTTGCCGAGACAGAAATCAGCAAACACGCGATCGAGGACGTCCTCGCTGGTGACGTCCCCCGTAATGCCACCAAGAGCCGCTCCCGCTGCCGCCAGGTCGCTCGCGACGATCTCGAGTGGTAGTCCGGCCGCGGCCACCGCCTCCGCCTGCTGAAGATGCACGAGCGCTCGGCGGGCGGCGTCGCGGTGCCGTGACCTGAAGAGAACGACCTCGTTGTCAGCGACGCTCGCGCCGTTCGCCAGCAGCCTGCCAATGGCGCTCCCGAGGCCCGCCGTACCGGAACCCGTGAGCGCGCTCACCTCGACCACCTCGATGTCGCCAAGAAGCCGTCGAGCATCCGTATCGGTCGTTCCCGTCGGGAGATCCGCCTTGTTGAGCACCGCGAGACAACGCCGTCCCCGCACCGACTCGGCCACTCCACGATCCGTGGCGTCCAGCGCGACGCTGCGATCGAAGACCACGATGACCGCATCGGCCTCAGCGGCCGCGGCGCGACTCCGGTCTACTCCCATCGCCTCGACGACGTCGTCAGTGTCTCGGAGACCGGCGGTGTCCATCAGGACCACGGGTGCACCATTCACCACGACGGTCACCTCGACCACGTCGCGGGTCGTTCCTGGAATGGGAGTGACCAAGGCGCGGTCGCGCCCCGCCAGTGCGTTCAGCAAGCTCGACTTCCCGACGTTCGGACGCCCGACGATCGCCACACGCGATCCCTGATAGCGAAGGCGACCGCGCTCGAAAGTGGCGACCAGCGCCTCCAATTCCTTGCGCACCGCTGCAAGCTCGGTCGCGAGCTCGGTCGCGGTGAGCTCGGGAACGTCCTCGTCCGCGAAGTCGAGCGCGACCTCGCAATATGCACGCGCCTTCACGATCGTGTCGCGGAGCCCGCCGACACGCGCCGACAGAGTTCCCTGGAGCTGCGACCATGCGAGCCGTCGACCGGCGTCACTACGCGCCATGATCAGATCGGCAACCGCCTCGGCCTGCGCGAGATCCATTCGGCCATTCAAAAACGCGCGCTTCGTAAACTCGCCGGGTGCCGCCGGACGTGCGCCGGCAGCACACACACTCTCGAGCACCGCTTCACTCACGAGCGATCCGCCGTGGCACTGGATCTCGACGATATCCTCGCCCGTGTAGCTCCGAGGGGCGCGCATCGCGAAGACCACGACCTCGTCCACCACGTTCGCGCCGGGACGATCGAAGAATTTGCCGACGTACACTCGCCGCGATTCCGCGATTCCCCGCCCGCCACCACGAACGAAGAGGCTGTTCACGATGTCGATCGCGGCCGGTCCGCTCACGCGAATGATCGCTACCCCACCCGATCCCGGTGGCGTGGCGATTGCGGCGATCGTGTCGCTCGTAGTGCTCATGCCGGCCGCCACCCCTGACTGCCGGCGAAGCGACTGGCGAGCGACGTCAGGCGGGAGCGGTCGTCGGCGCTGGCTCGCGATTCGACCACCACTGCTGCGCGATCGTGAGCACGTTGTTGACGAGCCAGTAGAGCACGAGACCGGAAGGGAAGTTGATGAACATGACCGTGAACATCACGGGCATGAGAATCATCATCATGCGTTGCTGCGCGGGGTCCATCCCAGTCGCCGGAGACATTGCCTGCTGCAGGATCATGCTGCCACCCATGAGCAGGACGAGAATCGGGATCGGCACGCCGAGCACCGCGAATTCGTTGCACCCCGTGATCGCTCCTTGGCCTGGCCAGGGATAGCACTCGTGCGCCGACAAGTCGTGTACCCAGAAGGCGAAGGGCGCGTGGCGGAGCTCGATCGCCTGGCTCAACGCCTGGTAGAGCCCGATGAACACGGGGAACTGCAGCAACATCGGCAAGCAGCCGCCAAGCGGATTGACGCGGTGGCGACGGTACAGCTCGATCATCTCTTTGTTCAGCGTCTCACGGTCGTCTTTGTACTTTTCCCGGAGCTTGGCCATCTGCGGCTGCAGACGCTGCATGTCGCGCATCGACTTCATGCTGCGGTTGGTGAGCGGAATGAACAACACCTTGATCAAGATCGTCAGCAGGATGATGTCGACCCCGTAGTTACCGGTCACTGTGTTGAACAGCTTCATGAGCCGAAGGAGGGGAATCGCGAGGAACGAGAACCACCCGAAGTCCACGGCGCGATCGAGCTGCGAACCCGCCCCCTCCAAAACCGCTACGTCCTTCGGCCCGACGTAAATCGTGAAACGTGTCGGCGCGTCGCCCGTGGAGCGGGCGCTCGATAGAAGCAGTTGGACGCCACCGCTCTCTGGGCTCACCGTCGCACGGGTGACGGCAGGTTCCGCGGGAACCAGGGCGGCAAGGAAATAGTGGTCGGCGTACCCCACCCAACCGACCGGCGGCTCGGAGATGCGGGGCTCCGAGCCAACGAGGGCGCTCGCCAACTCGCGCACGACTTTCTTGTCCTGGAGAACCGCCGTCCCGCGGTATGGCGCTTCTGGGTCGCCGCTCATCCCTTCGGTGATTTGGTGACGCCAGCCGATGCCGACGCGCGTCAGCTTCTCGGAGACTCCGGTCACTCCAACCTCTACACCGATTGGATACGACGCCCCCGAAAACACCAACGTCTTCGTGATCGCGGCACCCGACGGCAATGTGCCACGCAAGGTGAGCGTCCCGGTGGTTGCTCCCTTGACGACGAGCTCGGTCGGATCGACCGCATAGACGACTTTCGTGTCGTCTTCGACCATCTTGGCGTCTTCCGACGCGAGCCGCACTCCGAGTGGTAACGCTGACTCGGGTCCGACCTGGATCATCTCCAACGGCTCACTCTCGCTCGTCACCGAGGTTCGGTACCTCTTCAATCGAAGACTCGCGATACGGCCACCGACAGGCGCGATGCGCGCGGTGAAGAGGTCGGTTTCGACGATGACCGGATCCGCGGTGACCGTCGGCGGCGGGCTCGCCGCCTCGGGCTGCGCAAGGTCCGCTGCGCGCGTAACCGGCGACTGCATCGCGCCCGGAGCGGTGATTTGCGGAGGGGCGGCTTGCTCGGGGGGCAGGGGGTACAAGTAGCGAAGGGCTTCCTGGTAGGCCACGAGGACGACCAGGCAAAGGACTGCAGCGAGAAGCGCGCGTCGCTCCATCGGGTCACCGACCTCGAGCGGGCACGTGGTCGATCGCTACCTCGGACCACGGGTGACATCGAAGGACTCGGCGGGTCGCGAGCCACCCACCGCGCACGAGGCCGTGCGCCACGATCGCGTCGACGGCGTAAGCGGAACAACTCGGATAGAACCGACACGCCGCCGGAAGCAGCGGAGACACGGCTATTCGATAGACACGCAGGGGGAGTACGGCGAGTTGCCTCAGCGCCATTCGCACGCGAACCACGTTCAGTGCTGGCTCGTGGGACGACGAGACGTGCGCTGCGCAACGATGGCGTCCCAGAAAGCACGGCGGATCGTCGGAACGGTTACCGCTCCACTGCCAGGTTTCGCGATCACGACCACGTCACACATGAATTGCGCGCGCGCTTCGTGACGCCGAAATGCTTCGCGGATGCGTCGCTTGAGGCGATTCCGTGTCACCGCGCTACCCACTTTGCGGCTCACGGTGACGCCGAGACGGGACGCCGTCGCCGTCTGTCGAAGGAGCAAAACGAATTGCTCCGTCCTCCGCTTCTGGCCGGTCCGTCCCAAGGCTAGGAACTCCCCGCGGCGGCGAATACGCGCCGCCTTGGGAAAGCCCTCGCCATCGCGGGGCGTCATCTCGGCTGCTTCGGCGGGATCGAAACGGTGAGCCGCTTACGGCCCTTGGCCCGCCGCCGCTTCAGGACATTGCGACCCCCGGGGGTCGCCATGCGAGCGAGGAAGCCGTGGGTGCGCTTACGGCGGGTGTTACTGGGTTGAAAGGTTCGCTTCATGAGGTGCCGGCCTATCCATCACAGCGGCTGATCGCTGTCAATTTGGTCACGCCGATGCGGCCGCTCCGCCCTCGGCCCCGGCGGACTTGCCTTTCGCGTGCTCTTCACACTTCGACCCAGCTGCCCGCGGCTTTCGACAAGCCTCGGCCGTGCAGATCTTGTACCGGCCTTTGGGGAGCCCGCCACGCCGCCACTTTGCATAGTGGCGCGAGCAGTAGCCCTTGCCGACCACGGCGGCGGAACAGCCCTCGAGTTTGCACGTGCCCTTCGACATTCGAGACTACCTCCTTGAGACGCGGGCGCCTGCCGAAGACACGCGACCGACCCGCGGGTGTCTCACATCGCTCCGTTCATGGCAAGCAAGCCGACCTCGTCAGACCGCCGTTACGAGCCGAAATTGTTGTAGGAGGGCAGCGCGTGACCTGGTAAGGACCCGTCCGCGTGTCGCTCAAGTACGCCATTCTGAGCCTGCTCGCTCACGATCCGCTGACTGGTTACGAGCTGATGAAGCTCTTCGACGGGTCGGTCGGTTACTTCTGGCACGCGACACATCCACAAATTTACAAGGAGCTTGCTCGACTCGAGCGGGCGGGCCAGATCGCGCATCGGAGCGTCGAGCAACGCGGGCGGCCGACGAAGAAGATCTATTCGCTCAGCGACTCGGGTCGGGCCGAGCTGCAGGAATGGCTGAAGATTCCGGCGAGCGCCCAGAGGGTCAAAGACGAGATGATGCTCAAGACGTTCTGCTGCGGCCTACTCGGTGAAGCCGAGGCGTTGGATCTCGTTCGCCGGCACCGCGAGCTGCACGAGGCGAAGTTGCAGCGGTATCAAGAGCTCGAACGCTTTCTCGAGAGTGGCCTCAGCGTCGCGAGTCGCGAGCGCCTCGGCCCCTACCTCACCCTCCTGCGCGGAATCCGGTACGAGCGCGACTACATCGGGTGGTGCGACGAAGCGAGCGAAATGCTCAGGCGCTTCGATCAGGCCATGCCGCCGCAGCCGGTTTCTCGTCCGCAGACCTCTATCGCCACGCGGAAACGACGCAGCTGACGCGGCTACTCGGTTTCTTCCGCGCTGGGAACCGCGGGCGGCGCCCCGTTTCCAGCGCTGTTTCCGCCATCGTCTTCCTCTTCCTGCTCGGCAAGCCGCGCCAGGCTGACGACACGCTCGCCCTCTTCGATGTCGATCAGGCGTACGCCCTGGGTGTTTCGCCCGATCAGGCGGATGTCCGCCACGCGGAGACGAATGATCTTCCCGATACTCGTCACGAGCATCAAGTTGTCCTCGTCCGTGACCTGCTGGACCCCAATGACGCGTCCGGTTCGATCGGTCGCCTTCATCGTGATGATGCCCTTGCCTCCGCGTGATTGCAGGCGGTACTCGGCGATGTCGGTGCGCTTGCCGTAGCCGTGCTCGGCGACCGTCAACACGCTGACCCCAGGGCTCACGATCTCGAGGCTCACCACCTCGTCGTCACCATCGAGCGTGATGCCCTTCACGCCACCGGCGCCGCGTCCCATGCTTCGCACGTCTTCCTCGCGGAAGTGGATCGATTGGCCGTCACGTGTGGTGAGGATCACCGCCTGTTTGCCGTCCGTGAGGCGAACGCCGATCACCTCGTCGCCAGGGTCCAAGCCGATGGCGATGATCCCCGATGGGCGGGGATTCGCGTACGCCATCAGATCCGTCTTCTTCACGACGCCTTGCTTCGTCGCGAACAGCACGAAGTGGTTCTCACGGAACTCCCGGACGGGAAGGAACGCGGAAATCTTTTCGTCTGGTTTCAGGTCCAGCAAGTTCACGATGGCTTTGCCGCGCGCCGCGCGACCGGCCTGCGGCACCTCGTGGACCTTGATCCAGTAGACCTTCCCGACGGTGGTGAAAAACATGATGTAGCTGTGCGTAGACGCGATGAAGAGATGCTCGACGAAGTCCTCGTCGCGCGTGGTGGTACCGATCTTTCCTTTGCCGCCGCGCCGCTGTGCTCGGTAGAGCGAGACGGGATTCCGCTTGATGTACCCCTCGTGAGAGATCGTGACCGCCATGTCCTCGTCGGCGATCATGTCCTCGATCGAGATGTCGCCGATCTCGTCCACGATCTCGGTGCGGCGCGCGTCGCCGTGGGTTTCCTTCAGCTGGCGCATCTCGTCGACGATGATCTTCGAGATCTCTCGCTCGTCGGCGAGGATCTCGCGCAAGCGGGCGATCAACGCGACCACTTCGGTGTGCTCCTCCAGGATCTTGTCGCGCTCGAGGTTCGTGAGACGCTGGAGGCGCATGTCGAGGATCGCTTGCGCCTGCAGCTCGGAAAGTCCGAACGAGGTGATCAGGCCTGCTTTGGCCTCCGGCGGATTGGGCGATTTCCGAATCAACTGAATGACCGCGTCGAGGTTCTCGATGGCGATCTTGAGGCCTTCCAAGATGTGAAGACGCTCTTCGGCCTTCCGGAGGTCGAAGACGGTCCGCCGCGTCACGACTTCGATGCGGTGCGCGACGAAATGCTGGAGCATCTCCTTGAGGCTCAACAGGCGAGGGCGATTGTCGACGATCGCCAGCATGATCATCCCGAAGGACTCTTGCATCGGCGTCATCTTGTAGAGCTGGTTGAGGACGATCTCGGGCACCGCCTCCCGCTTGAGCTCCACGACGATGCGCATGCCTTGGCGATCGGACTCGTCGCGGAGGTCGTAAATGCCCTCGATGCGCTTCTCGTTGACGAGCTCTGCGATCCTTTCGAGCAACCGCGCCTTGTTCACCTGGTAGGGGATCTCGGTGACGATGATGCTGCTGCGACCGCTCTTCTTGTCGATCTCGGTGGTCGCTCGGGCACGGCATTGCAGCACGCCTTTTCCGGTCTCGTACGCCTCCCGAATGGCCGCCCTTCCGTGGATGAAGCCCGCGGTCGGAAAATCCGGACCCGGTACGTGACGCATGAGCTCGAGCACGGTGATGGCGGGGTTTTCGATCAATGCGACCACCGCGTCCGCAACCTCGTTCAGGTTGTGCGGCGGGATGTTCGTCGTCATGCCGACGGCGATGCCCGAGCTCCCGTTGATGAGGAGGTTCGGCGTTCGCGCCGGCAGGACACGCGGCTCTTGCAAGGTTTCGTCGTAGTTGGGGCTGAACTCGACCGTTTCCTTGTCGATGTCCGCCAGCAACTCCCCGGCGATCCTCGCCATGCGGATTTCGGTGTAGCGCATGGCTGCCGCCGAATCGCCGTCGACGGAGCCGAAGTTGCCCTGCCCGTCGACGAGCGGGTAACGCATGGAGAAGTCCTGCGCCATGCGAACGATCGCGTCGTAGACCGCCGAATCCCCGTGCGGGTGGTACTTACCGATGACGTCGCCGACGACACGCGCCGACTTCTTGTACCCCCGATTCCACTCGTTCCCGAGGTCGTACATCGCGTACAGGATACGGCGATGGACCGGCTTCAACCCGTCGCGCACGTCGGGCAGCGCGCGCCGAATGATGACGCTCATTGCGTAGTCCATGTAGGACTGACGCATTTCGTCTTCGATGTTGACCGGGATGCGGTTGTGCTTGAGCGGCGACTCCATCGGATCGTCGATCAGACGTCGAGGTTGCGAACCGCGAGCGCGTTGTCTTCGATGAACTTCCGGCGCGGCTCGACTTCGTCACCCATGAGAGTCGAGAACACCTCGTTCGCGGTGTAGGCATCCGACAGTCTGACCTGGAGTAGCGTACGCGTCTCCGGGTTCATCGTGGTTTCCCAGAGCTGCTCAGGGTTCATCTCACCGAGCCCCTTGTAGCGCTGGATCTCGAGACCCTTCCGGCCGTCGCGAATGATGTGCTCGACACCTTCGCGAAGCGTGCTGACGTTCACCACGCGATCGCCGATCGTCAGCGTGAACGGCGCGCTCCCGGCCGCTTTCAACTCACCCGCGAGCCGCCTGAGCTCTTCGAACTCCGGCGAGAGACAAAGCTCCATGTCGATCACTGTTCGTTGGGTCGCCCCGTTTGCACGGGTCGAGAACACGAGACGCTGGCTGTTGTGCTCGGCGTCCTCCTCGATCGTGAATCGCACGGGAAGCAGGTCGGAGCCTCTGGCTTCGAGGTGCTTCTGCACGTCCGTTGCGATCTGGTTCACGCGCGCGGGATCGCGGAGCCACTGCTGCGGGTCGTCGTCCAGAGACGCAATCGCCTGCACGATCTCGCGCTGGCGCTTCTTGCGCTCCACGACGTCCATGATCTTTTCGAAGCGGGTCGCCCGCTTGACGATACCCTTCAGCGGAATGCCCGTCAGGCTGGTCCCGTTCGACTCGAGCTTCACATCCGCGGTGCCGATCTCGATCAGATAGTCCTCGAGCGCCGGCTCGTCCTGAAGGTAACGCTCCTGCTTCCCACGCCGAACTTTGAAGAGTGGCGGTTGAGCGATGTACAGGAACCCGTTCTCGATGAACTCTTCGAACTGACGGTAGAAGAACGTCAGCAGCAGGGTGCGGATGTGTGAACCGTCGACATCGGCGTCCGTCATGATGACGATCGTGTGGTAGCGGAGCTTCGAGATGTCCTTGCCGTCCTTGCCGACGCCGGCGCCGAGCGCCGTGATGAGCGTCCGGATCTCCTGGGACGACAGCATCTTGTCGAACCGAGCCTTCTCGACGTTCAGGATCTTCCCTCGCAACGGCAAGATCGCCTGGTTCTTCCGGTCGCGACCCTGCTTGGCGGAGCCGCCGGCGGAGTCGCCCTCGACGATGAAGATCTCCGAAAGGACGGGGTCGCGCTCCTGACAATCGGCGAGCTTGCCGGGCAGTGATCCCGAATCGAGCGCGCCTTTGCGGCGAGCGAGCTCCTTCGCCTTCCGCGTCGCTTCGCGCACCCGCGCTGCTTCGAGGCCCTTCTGGACGATGCGCTTGGCGTCGGCCGGATGCTCTTCGAGGTATGCGCCGAGTCGTTCGTTGACGAGCGTCTCGACGAAACCCTTCACTTCGCTGTTGCCGAGCTTGGTCTTCGTCTGGCCTTCGAACTGCGGCTCCGGGACCTTCACGGAGATGACGGCGGTGACGCCTTCGCGACAGTCGTCGCCCTGGAGCGCTTCCTGTTCCTTCTTGCTCAGGTTCGCGGTCGCCGCGTAGCTGTTGATCGTACGCGTGAGAGCGGACTTGAACCCGACCAAGTGCGTGCCACCCTCGACCGTGTTGATGTTGTTCGCGAAGGCGTAGATGTTTTCGGCGTAGCCCTCGTTCCACTGCATCGCCAGCTGCATCTCCACGCCTTCGCGCTGCCCCTCGAGGTAGATGACCGGATGGATCGGTGTCTTCGTCGAGTTCAGGTGATCCACGAACTCGACGATGCCGCCCTTGTAGTGGAACTCGTGGCGCTTCTGATCGCGTTCGTCCTGTAGCGAGATGTGAACGCCCTGGTTGAGGAACGCGAGCTCGCGCAAGCGTTGGGCAAGGACGTCGAAGCTGAACTCGCGAACCTCGAAGATCAGCGGATCGGGCTTGAACGTAACCTTCGTGCCGCGCTGCTGGGTCTTGCCAACCTCTTGTAGACGACCCTCGGGCGTCCCGCGCTTGTAGCGCTGAGAGTAGACTTTGTTCTCGCGCTTGATCTCGACTTCGAGAGACTCGGAGAGCGCGTTCACGACCGAAATGCCCACACCGTGCAGACCACCGGAGACGCGATAGGCGCCCTTGTCGAACTTGCCACCAGCATGGAGCTTCGTGAGCACGACTTCGGCCGCGGAAATCTTCTCCGTCGGGTGGATGTCGACAGGGATCCCGCGCCCGTTGTCTTCGACCGTGACGCTGTTCTCGACGTGGATGGTCACCTCGATGCGGTCACAGTGACCACCGAGCGCTTCGTCGATCGAGTTGTCGACGACCTCGAACACGAGGTGGTGGAGACCACGCTCACCCGTGTCGCCGATGTACATGCCAGGACGCTTTTGGACGGCCTCCAAGCCCTCCAAAATCTTGATGTTGTCGGCGCTATACGTAGATGTATTGGGTGAAATGTCTTCGGCCATGGTCGAATCGTCGATTGAAGCTGAGACGCGATGGGACCGACCCTGGGCCCTCCGCCACCCCGCCTCGCCCCTCGCTGCCACAACCTATCAACTGGTTGCCGAAGGGTAAAGGTTTCTGGCTGCTACATCGGAGGCTTAGAGGCGCATCGGCATGACCACGTACGAGTAACTCTCGTCCTCCTGCATGCGCAGGATTCCCGGGCTCACCTCGTCGGTCAGACCGATCTCGATGGTGCCAGCGACACCGCTCAGGGAGAGCACGTCGAGGAGGTAGCGGGCGTTGAACCCGATCGCGAACTCATCTCCCGCGTAGTCTGCTTCGATCTCCTCCCGTGCCTCACCGATGTCGGGATTCGTCGTCGCGACCTCGAGCACACCGCTGTCGACGCGGAGCTTCACGCCCCTGGCTCGTTCACTGGACAAGATCGACACTCGGCGGAGCGCCCCCAGAAGCTCCTCGCTGCCGACACGAACGTGGCGCTTGCTCTCCTTCGGGATCACTTGCCGATAATCGGGGAACTCTCCCTCGATGAGTCGCATGAACAGCTCGACACCAGCCCGCTCGATACGGGCAAGATTGCCACCGATCGAGAAGCTGATCTCGCCATCTCCACCCTCGAGCAGGCGTTTGGCTTCAACGAGACCTTTGCGCGGCAGAATGACACCCGGCTTGATCTCGACACCTGGAACTTCCCGCTCGACCAGTGCCAGGCGATGCCCGTCGGTTGCGACCAAGCGCACCTGGTTCTTCTCCAAACTCTCGATGAACACTCCACCGAGGCTCAGGCGTGTCTCGTCGGTCGATACGGCGAAGAGGGTCTTTTCGATCATCTCACCGAGCGCATCGCCTGGGAGACGCATGACTACCGTCCCCTTTTTCGCTGCTGGTGTTGCTGCAGGGATGCTCGGAAAATCCTTGGGATCAATCGACAGCATGCGGTAGCGGGCACGCCCGCCCGTCACCTCGACTCCCGCGCCTCCGGCCTTGATCGCAACCTCGTCGCTCGGGAGCTCACGGACGATCTCGTAAAGCTTCCGGGCGTTCAGCGTAATCGAACCGGGTTGCGCGACTTTCCCCTGACACGAACGTCGAATTCCGACTTCCAGGTCAGTGGCCGTCAGCTGGATGTCGGTGCCCTTGGCTTCGATGAGGACGTTCGCGAGGATCGGCAGCGTGTTGCGCTTCTCGACGACTCCCTGGGTCAGGTACAGGCCCTGCAGGAAGTCGTTTTTTTCGACCCGAAGATCCATGTGTGATGCCCCTCGAAGCTTCTCGTCTGTCTTCTAGCCCACTGTTCTTCGAGAAGTAAAATTAGAAGAACTAGTAGTAGTAGGCAGCACGCGACGGTGGATCAGCGCATCAAGTGGCGAGAAGCGCTGGGGTTGGTGGAAAAGCGGATGTGAATCGGAGAACGGAAAGCACCCAGCGGTGGAACCTCCCGCCCACAGGCTCGACCGCAAGCACACGCGTGATCCCCACTGGATCCAACGGTCATCCACAGCCGTCATGTCTTCGTGTTGGCGAGACGTTCCAACTCGTCGAGCGATCCACGCAGCCGCTGATCGATCTTCAGACGATCCTCGATGACGTTGTTGGCATGGATGACGGTCGAGTGGTCGCGGCCACCGAAGCGTTCGCCGATCGTGGGGAAGGAGGCGCGAGCGAGCTTCCGGGAAAGGTACATGCCGACCTGACGAGGAAACGCGATGTTCCGGCTGCGCTTCTGCGAAAGAAGATCGCTCAAGCGAACGCCGTAGTACTCGCAGACGACGCGTTGGATGGCTTCGATGCTGATCGTGGAGCGTTCTTTCAGCAGGTCGTGCAACACCTCACGGGCAAAATCCACAGTGATCGCGGTTTTCGAGAGCGAGGCGAATGCCGAAAGCCGAGTCAGGCATCCCTCGAGCTCACGGACGTTCGAGTCGATCTTGGACGCGAGGTGGATGGCCACGTCGCGAGGCAAATCCAGACCGTCGATCTCAGCCTTCTTTTCCAGAATGGCAACGCGAGTTTCCATGTCGGGAGGTTGAAGGTCGGCGATCAAGCCCCACTCGAACCGATTGCGAAGGCGCTCTTCCAGACCAGGAATGTCCTTCGGCACCTTGTCGGACGTGAGGATGATCTGCCGGTGTGCCTCATGGAGCGCGTTGAAAGTGTGGAAGAACTCCTCCTGCGTGCGTTCACGGTTGGCGAGGAATTGGACGTCGTCGATGATCAGGACGTCGATCTTCCGGAACGTCGACTTGAACTCGTCCATCCGATCACGCCGGATCGCCGTGATCAGCTGGGTCATGAATGCTTCCGCGCTGAGGTACGCGACCCGGGCGTCGGGATTGCCCTCGATCGCGGCATGACCGATCGCGTTGGCGAGGTGCGTTTTCCCGAGCCCGACTCCTCCGTAGAGAAACAACGGATTGTAGTGGTGGCCAGGCTGCGCCGCGACAGCCTTGCAGGCGGCACTCGCAAACTGATTGCTGGCGCCCACGATGAACGTCGAGAACGTATACCTTGGAACGAGTGCGCCGAAACGGATCGGCCTGCGTTTCCCGGTGGGTTGCTCGCCGGGAAACAGCTCCCCCTGAGCGCGTCCGGCGACCAGGATGTCGATGCGGCGTGGTCGGCCAACCATCTTGAGCGCTTCCTCGAGACTGCCGGGATAGTGCAGGCGCATCCAGTTTGCGGCCGTCGACGTCGGCGCCAACAGACGAAGAACCTGTTCGTCCGCGCCAGCGAACTGCAGGCTCTCGATGCCAGCTTGGTACACCTCGGGTCCGAAGCGTGCGAGAAGCAGTTCGCGTGCGCGCTGCCACGCGTGCTCGGGTGAATCTTCAACGGGCGCCGGGCGGCTCATCAGTGAGGCAGCCTGTGTGACATCATCGGGCGACAACCGGAAGTCGCGAAGAGATCAGGCGTGAAAGACGCGGATGTGTAGTCCCTTTGGTACGGGTACGCAAGAACAATCGCGTCGACCGACTACGAGTATCGCGTTGACCCTCCGCATACCCGATGCTAGCCAACCACTCGCGCGGTGACGCGCCCTTTCCACCGTGACGACGCTTTCGACGAAGCTCTACGATGAAGCGTCTCTTCTGTTTCCGGGAGGCGTAAACAGTCCGGTCCGAGCGTGGAAGAACGTCGATGGGCGTCCTCTCTTCATCTCCCGCGCGCGGGGAGCGTCGATCGTCGACGCCGAGGGCCGCGTCTATCGCGATTTCGTCGGGTCGTGGGGAGCTGCGATAGCTGGCCATGCCCACCCAACCGTCGTCGATGCCGTCGAACGTGCGGCGGCGAACGGTCTCGGCTTCGGGGCTCCGACGCCATCCGAGATTCTTCTTGGCCGAGACATCAGCGAAGCCTTGCCGAGCATGCAACGCATGCGAATGGTCAACTCCGGAACGGAAGCGACGATGTCGGCCATTCGAGTGGCTCGCGCGTTCACGGGCAGACCGAAGATCTTGAAGTTCGCGGGTTGCTACCATGGCCATTCCGACGGCCTACTCGCGCGGGCCGGCTCGGGCGCTTTGACGTTCGGAATCCCGGACAGCGCCGGCGTTCCCGAGTCCGTCGCCTCGAACACGCTGGTGGCCGACTTCAACTCGGATCAGGCAGAGGTGTATCTGCGTGCCTACGGGAACGAGATCGCGGCCGTGATCGTGGAGCCCATCGCCGCCAACATGGGAGTAGTGGAGCCGCAGCCCGGTTTTCTCGAATCGCTACGAGCCGCCACGAAGGCGCAGGGGGCGCTCCTCATATTCGATGAGGTCATCTCCGGGTTTCGGGTCGGCCGCGGCGGTGCGCAACACCGTCTCGGGATCGAGCCCGACCTCACGTGCCTCGGAAAGATCATCGGTGGTGGGCTACCTGTCGGTGCTTTTGGAGGGCGCCGTGAGATTCTCGAGCTCTTGGCGCCACTTGGTCCGGTCTACCAAGCGGGTACGTTGTCCGGGAATCCGGTCACCATGGCGGCGGGACACGCGACGCTCGGCCTTTTGGACGAGGCGGCATACGCGCGCCTGGACGCGTTGGGAGCACAGGTAGCCGAGGGCCTCAGGGAAGCCCTTGGCCGCACCGGCGTTCGGGGGTGTGTACAGAGCGTGGCGTCGATGTTCACACTCTTCTTCGGCATCGACGGCGCCACGCGGCTCTCCGAGGTCGAACGAGCGGATCGGGACCGCTTCAAGCAATTCTTCTACGGGATGCTGGAGCGAGGGTTCTACCTTCCGCCGTCCCCGTTCGAGGCCGGCTTCGTGTCGCTGGCGCACACCAGCGAGGACATAGGCGATTTCCTTGCTGCCGCCGAGGAGACGCTGCGCGCGTTCGGGCCATCCTGAAGTGCCGGAGCCGCCCAGACAGGAGTCGGCTTTCTTCCGCTACGCGAAGTTCTCGGCGGTGGCGTTCGAGTTCATCGGGTCCATCGCAGCTGGAGTTTTCCTCGGCAGTGCGCTAGACGCATGGCTTCAAACGGAGCCGTGGTTGGTTCTCGCCATGACGATCGCCGGCACGGTGATCGGCTTCTATCGAATGGTACAAATTCTTCGCCGCCTTCAGCGTACGCTATGACTTTTCGCCTAGCTCGCATCCAGACGGCGATACTCGCCCTGACGGCGTCGTTCAGTGTCGCCGCTCTCGTTTCAGCGGCGACGTTGCCTTTCGGAGTCGTTCTCGGCGGCGCGGCGGCGTGGCTGGACTTCGTAGTTATCAAGAGCCTCGCGTCGGCCATGCTCGTCCGTCGTCCGTCACCGTCACACGTGGTGCCGATGGCGCTCACCAAGTCGTTGGTGCTCGTGGCCGTGCCGGGGTGTGCGCTGTTCCTTCCGGCGACGCTGGTCGATGGGGTGTCGTTTGCACTCGGCGTGACCACACTTCCCTTGGCCATCGTGATCGATGCGCTGCGTGCGCCCGAACCAAAGACAGGAGCTGCATAGATGGAACACGGCTTTTCGTGGGTTCAACAGATTCCGGGTCTGAACCTCCTCGAACCCCATACGGCGACCGCGCTCATCGTAATGGTCGGGTTGTTGCTCTTCGCGCTTCGAGCGCGTCAACAGCTCGCCACAGCCGGCAATCAGGTCGTGCCAGACGAAGGTTTCAGCGCGCGGAACATCGGGGAGGTGGTCACCGAGTTCATCACGAACCTCTCGGAAAGCGTCATCGGACATGATGGCCCGAAATACGTGCCGCTGTTCGGCAGCCTGTTCGTCTTCATTCTGGGATCGAACCTGATGGGCTTGATTCCTGGCTTCACGCCACCGACCGACAATTTCAACGTTACCTTGGCGCTCGGTGTCGTCGCGTTCGTGGCGTACAACTACTACGGACTCCAGGCGCACGGGATCGCCTACCTGAAGCAGTTCATGGGACCGCTCTTGCTGCTGGCGCCGTTGATGATCGTAGTGGAGCTCTTCAGTCACCTGTTCCGTCCGGCATCGCTGGCGATCCGGCTCTACGGCAACATGTTCGCCGACCACTTGCTGCTCGGCATCTTCACTGACCTCACGAAGGTCTTGATCCCTGTGATCTTCTACCTGCTGGGGACATTCGTTTCCTTGGTCCAGGCTTTGGTCTTTACGCTTTTGACCATGGTCTATGTCGGACTGGCGATCAGTCACGACCACTGAGGTCGTTGCTTCAACCGATCCGCACCGCGCCCGCGAGTGGAAGAGGAAAAGAGAGGGGATGGGCGGGGACGTGCGGATCCTCAACGTAGGAGGGTCGTACCATGTCGAAGATCGTGAGAATCCTGTTTGCAGTCGTCACGTTGTTGATCATCGCGAGCCCGAGCTTCGCCCAGGAAGGTGCTGGCGGTGACGCGGGTGGCCTTATCGCTCTCGGTGCGGGTCTTGGGATCGGCATCGCGGCGCTGGGCGTCGGTCTCGGTCAGGGTCGCGCTACCGCGGCCGCGATGGAGAGCATCGGCCGTAACCCGAACTCGGCCGACCGTATCTTCGTGCCGATGATCATCGGTCTGGCACTCATGGAAGCACTCTGTCTGTACGCGCTCGTCATCGCGTTCTTCCTCCAGGGCAAGATCGGCTGAAGACGTACCCGACGGGGCTTACACCGTCGTCTTCCAGCGAGGGGTGGGGGGTTTCTCCCCGCCCCTCGTTTGTTTTGGTAGCTACAGAATTCGCTTGGGTCCTCGGGCGTCATTGGGCTATGGTCCGGCTACCGACGCTCCCAAGCTCCGGGTTCCTGAGTCGACGAGGTGGTGGGGAAAGGAGGCCGCGGTGGAAGCGTTCTCTGGAGCAGCGAGAGGCATAGCGTTCGCGGCGGGGCAGTTCACGGGTGGTCAGCGGGTGTTTCTCGCCGCCATTCCGATTGAGCAGCTGCACGCCAACCCGCAGCAGCCACGGAGGTTCATAGATCCGGAGAGCCTCGCCGAGTTGACGGACTCGGTTCGTCAGCGAGGAGTCCTACAGCCGATCATCGTCAAGCGTCAGGAGGACGGCTACCTCATCATGGCCGGCGAGCGTCGGTACCGTGCCGCGAAGGCGGCTGGGCTGACCGTCGTCCCGGCCATCGTTCGAGACGACGATCCGAACGAGATCGCGCTGATCGAGAATCTCCAACGCGAGGATCTGACAGCCCTCGAGGAAGCCGAGGGTCTCGGCGCGATGGTGGCGCGCTACGGCTACACCCACCAAGCGCTAGCGCAGCTCCTCCACAAGAGCAGGCCGTACGTTTCGAATACACTCGTGTTGACGCGATTACCCGCCGAGGTGAAGGCGGAGCTGCACCGTTACCCTACCATTTCCCGCGAGATCCTGATGACGATCGCGCGCCAAGGTTCGGAAGTAGAGATGCTGAAGTTGTGGCGTCGGGTGAAGCTTGCCAACCTTTCGGTGCACAAATTCCGCGAATCGCGGCGCCCAGAGGGCGGCGAGACTCGCGCCACGGAAGTGATGGCGGCTGCGCGCCGGATCAACCGCAAGCTGCGCGGCTTCGACGCTGGGCACATCGAGGAGAGCGAGCGCCCTAGGCTCGTCCGGGTGTTACGGCGCACCCGCAAACGTGTCGATCAACTGTTGGCGGCGATAGCGGACTGAACTGAGATATCTCAGGCCGATCCCTCGTCGACCGCGCCGGACAGATGTAGCAGTGCATTGAAGACGAGGTCCCACCGCTCGTTTTCCATGTAACGGCGCAGATCCCGCGGCGAGCAAGAGAACTCCGACATTGGGCTGCTCCAGAGCTCGAACGGCTCCCCGTCGCAATAGAAGGTCCTCGTCGTCAGTTGCGGAGCCATCGCGATCCTCCTGGACGTGGTGGAGCAAGGCGCGCGCCAACCGGACGCACGGGCCGTGGGGTGCGACGGAACGAGCTAAGCAGGCGGAAACGCATCGAGCCTCTGCTGCAACGTCCGAAAGGCATGACGGTGGCATGCCAAAGTTCGGACATTCGACGAGGACGAAGCGAAAAAAAGGGGAGAAGGGTTCCGCCCGTCGGAAGCCCTTCTCCCCCGCTCACAGGAGGGTAACCGACTCGAAGGATAGCGATGAGCGGTACGAACCAGCAATCGCCTGGAAGCAGGACGAAGGGCGTCAAAAAGACGTGATGCTCCAATTCTCGCGGAAGAGCTCAGATCGGTGACGATGTCATTGCCCGCTCTGGCGCTGGCGCCAGGAGCAGCTTACTCACCCGGCGCCCTTTCATCTCGATGACCTTCGCGGAATATCCCTCGAGCCGGACAGAGTCCCCAATCCGGGCGATCCGACCGAGCCTCGCGATGACGAACCCGCCCAACGTCGAGCTCTCGTTCTCCGGCAACGTGATTCCCAGACGTGTGGCGATCTCTTCGAGCAAGACCAATCCATCCACGACGTAGCCATCGGGCGTCGACTCCATACGCGGCGCCTCGGTGTCGAACTCGTCTTGGATCTCACCGACGATTTCCTCGAGGATGTCTTCGAGAGTGACGAGACCAGACGTCCCCCCGTATTCGTCGACGACGATCGCCATGTGAACGCGCCGTTGTTGGAAATCCCGCTGCAGCGCTTCGAGCGGCCGGTTCTCGGGCACGAACAGGATGTCGCGTTTGATCTTCATGAGATCAGAAGCGTCGCGGAGGCCCTCCGTCGGCTGGAAGAGATCTTTCGCGTGGATCATCCCGACGACATGATCGACGTCGTCGCCGCACAACGGGTAACGGGTGTGTTGCGATTGCCGGATCGTGTCCAGATTCTGCGCCAAAGGTCGGAGCAGGCTCAGGTACACGATGTCCGCGCGCGGAACCATGATGTGCTTGGCGGACCGTCGCGTGTAGTCGAAGACGTTCTCGAGTAGCCTGCGCTTCGACGCGGAAAGCGTGCCCGTCCGGTGCGACTCGGCCAACAGGATGCGGAGCTCTTCTTCGGAATGGGCGAGCTCGCTCTCTGACGCGGGCGTAACGGAAAAGATTCGGAGGAACCAACTCGACGAAGCGTTCAGAAACCAGAGTGCGGGGTAGAAGAGACGATAGAAGACCCGGAGCGGTGGGGCGACGATCAGCGACGTTTCTTCCGGTCGCCGTATGGCGAGGGTCTTCGGGGCGAGCTCGCCGAGCACGATGTGCAGGAAGGTGATCGTCGCGAACGCAAGAGTGAGGGAGATGCTGTGCACCACATTCTCGGACCAGACACCGACCCCATTCAGCAGCGGCGTGACTAGGCTCGCGAAGGCCGGCTCTCCGATCCACCCGAGCCCGAGGCTCGCCAGCGTGATGCCTAGCTGCGTCGCGGAGAGATACGCGTCCAGATTCTCGATGGCGCCTTGAGCGGCGATGGAACCCCGGACCCCCTCCCGAACCAGCTCCTGCACTCGCGTCGAGCGCACCTTTACGATCGCGAACTCCGCGGCCACGAAGAAGGCGTTCAGGAACACGAGGAGCGCCGCGAGAACGAGGTAGGTACCAGTGTTCATGGGTCGCGCCGGCGATCGTCTACGAGGCTACGTGGGCGGCTACGAAACAATGGCGATGTGAAACATGGCGCGCGCATCACGCGTGGGGCGCGAATCTAGCCAATCGCTCAGCGCCCCCGCAACCTCGCCATTTCGGCTGCTGACAGTGCGAGCGACCATGTTATAGGCTCCCAGAGAGCGAAACCGAGGAGGGTGCATATGCGAAGGGTCATGAGGACGGTCATCGCTTCCCTGGGACTGGTGGCGGTTGCGGCACCGTGCTTCGCGAGGGCGGTAACCATCGGACCGGGCCTGCCGCTGGGCGAACGTGGTTTCGAGCGACAGCTCCGTTTGAATCCGGAGCTGCGGACCTACGTCGCACTGCGTGGCTATCCCGATTGGGTCGAGGAAGTCGAGGTCGACAGCGATCTTCCTCTGGAATCACACGAGTTGCGGTTGTACTACCTGCGCCTCGACCGCGAGATTTCCTTCACGCGCGCGTATATTCTTGGGCGGCCCCGCGTGAGCATGCGGCTCTCCGAGCGCCCTCTGGAGGCCGTCGACCGCGCTCGCATCGAAGCGGCCTACCTGGCCGTCGATCCGGCTCGCCGCTCCGAGCTCGCAGCGGATCGGGCCCTCGCCGCGGCCGAGCAGGCTGAGCGCGCCGCGGACGCGGTGGAACGGCTCGCTGATCGTGCGGAGCAGTTCAGCGATCAAATGGAACGCGATTTCCATCGCCGTCTGCGGAAGTAGCCCTTTGCAGCCTAACCCGATCCGGGTTTCGTGCTCGGATCGGGTATCCCCGCATTCTTTTCGCGAACCGCGCATATCTGCATGATCGAGCTAGCGAACGCTGCTCCGCAGTTCGCGGAGCCGACGCTTGGGCGAGTTGTACGCTGGACGCACACGCAAGGCGTGCGAACCACGTCGTCGTCGACGCGGCAACTGGCCGGTATAACTCGAGAATCCTTGATACTGCAGCGCACCGTCGAGTTCGGGAGTCGCGTCCGGAATTGCGCCAAGCGACGGCCTCGAAACCTGCGGATTGGTGGCACGGAACTTGGTGACATGCGGTGCAGACACCGTCTGCATCTCGAGAGGAGATCCCCCGCATGTTCCGCCAGCCTACCAGTGCCGCTTTGGCCGTCCGCCCCGCTCTCGTGAGCGACATGCATCTCGATTTCCGGACGTCGTACGAGACGTTGTTCCTGCTGGTCGAGCTCTCGGACGCGATGAAGCGTGGTGTCCGCCACTATCGGCTGGACGGAACCCCTCTCGATCAACTGAACAAGGTCGTCGAGGCGCTGATCTTCGACGGCGAGGTTTTCTTCGACGACGCAGCCAGCGCCGCGCCACTCGGCCATTGAGAACTGCGGCGAGGTGAGCGGCGGCAAGCACGCTCACCTCGCAGGCATGCGTTACGCGGATTTCTTCAGATACTCCCGGGGGCCAGTGATGCTGTGCCTGCGGCCGTTCACCCGGCGGAAAGGGAACCGGTAGAGCGTCGGCTGGCCCTTACTGATCCGACTCAGCTCCGCCTTCTTCCACCGCGCCATCCCAGCGCGAAGGTACTCAGGCTCTAGATCGAGTGCCGCGCACACGTTCTCGAACGAGAACGGCCAATTCGCTTCGTCCCCTGACGTCCAGGTCTCGACTTCCTCGACGAGCCGTTGGCTTCGGCGGTTGTCGGACATCACGTGGCGTTGGAACGTTGCGATGGCCTCCTCCAGCACGGCGAGCATCAATCGCTTCTCGGGCTGAAATGCGGCATCAGAGCCGACCCGATCGAAATACTGTGCCGGCACCAGAGTGTCGGGCTCGAGGGGAGTAGGGTTCCGCTCTTCCGTCATTCCCGCGCTACGAAGTTCCATGGGGAGCTCCTTCTGACAGTGGACCGTTGGACCGTGACGTCGGGTTCAGCAGGTCGCATGCCAGTATGGAGGTTTACGCTAACTCCGCGCCATTTCGGCGCTCTCCGTTCGCCGGCACCCAAGAAGCGCCGCAGAAGCTTGGGCTTTCGGGCCTGAAACACGACCACTGATGCTTTGAAACACCACACCCCGATCGGCCGACCGGCGGTCCTGAGAGACGACTCCCGATGCGTTGCCACGACTCGGCGATCTGGTAGCTTCCCGCGTCCCATGTCCGAGTTCGAAGCCGGGAACGACCCAGCGGCTCGCCAGCCAGTCGCGGGTGTCGAGGACCTGATTCGATACGTCGCTTCGGGCGCGAAGCCGCGCAGCGAATGGCGCGTCGGCACCGAGTACGAAAAGGTGGGGGTCCTACGGGAAACCGGCCTTGCGGCACCTTTCAGCGGCGAGCGAGGCATCGAATCGGTGCTCGAGCGGCTTGCCGATCGCTATGGTTGGCAGCCCAAGCGCGAGCAAGGACGGATCATCGCGCTCACGGGTCGTGACGCCAACATCACGGTCGAGCCGGGTGGACAGCTCGAGCTCAGTGGAGAGCAGTGCGCGAGTATTCATTGCGCGCACGAAGAGCTGATCGCACACGTGAAGGAAGTCGTCACGGTCGGTGCGGAGCTCGACATCGTGTTTCTCGGGCTCGGTATACAGCCTGTGAGTCCGGTCGACGCCATCGAGTGGGTTCCGAAGCGTCGGTACGGGATCATGGGCCCGTACATGGCGCAGGTTGGAACGATGGGTCAGCGGATGATGAAGCAAACCGCGACCGTTCAGGCGAACTTCGACTTCGGTGATGAGCGCGATGCGATGCAAAAGTTCCGAGTCGCGATGGGTTTGGCGCCGCTCATTTCCGCAATGTTCGCCAACTCGTCGATTTCCGAAAACCGCTTCAACGGCTTCATGACCATGCGCGGTCACATCTGGACGGATACGGACAACGCGCGCTCGGGCATGCTACCCTTCGCGTTCTCGCCGGAAGCGGGTATCGAGGATTACGTCGAGTACGCGCTCGATGTGCCGATGTACTTCATCATCCGGAACGGCGATTACGTCGAAACCCACATCACGTTCCGTCGATTCATGGTGGAGGGCTGGGGTGCCGAGCGTGCGACCCTCGACGATTGGGCCCTGCACCTCACGACTCTTTTTCCTGAGGTACGCTTGAAGCGATACCTCGAGATACGCAGCGCCGACAGTCAGCCTCCGGAAATGATGCTGGCACTTCCAGCTCTTCTGAAAGGCGTGCTCTACGAGCCCGACGCGCTTCAGGGTGCCTGGGACCTCGTTCGCTCGTGGAGCTGGGCCGAACGCGTATCGCTGTATCGCGACGCCCACCGCGAGGGTTTGCACGCGCGTGTTCGTCGCATTCGACTCGCAGAGCTCGCTCGCGAGCTCGTCGAGATCGGCGCGTCCGGTCTTCGTCGCCAAAGTCAACTGAACGATCGGGGCGAAGACGAGCGCATCTATCTCCACCGCATGGAAGAGTTGGTCCGGGACGGAAATTCGCTCGGTCGTAGGCTCGCCGAGCTATGGGAAGGGCCGTGGAACCGTGACGTGCGGAAGCTGATCGAGCACACCACGTATCGCCTCCCGCACTAAGCGTTCCGGTCGCATTCGGCCTTCAAATCGGTCGGCCCGGATCCTCCGCGACAGCCGTTGCCGTCGGCGTTGGCTTCGTCTTTCATTCGCCCTAGAAGCACGACCAGGAGGCATACGACATGTCCGAAGCCGCATGGGCGTTCGAACAGGTTCCATTGAATCTTACGCGCACCAAACCGGTGCGCCTCGCAGGGCTTCTCGAAGTTGAAGACGAGCTCGAGGAAATTCAGGTCCTAGGAGAGGCCAATCCCTCCACGAAAATGAAGCACCCAAGGGTACGAGCCTTTCGCGTACGCCGCGATCTGCAGTCAGTGGGTCTTCAGAAGGGTGACTGTTTGCTGGTGCAGCCGAAGCGCGTTGCCCCCAATGACCTCGCCGTCATCTCGACGGACGGTGCGTTCTCGGTACGTCGGGTGGCGGCGGTAGCGAACGAGCGAATGAGGCGAGCGGAAACCAGTGACTCGGAGGCAACGCCGCCACGCGTCATTGGAGGCTTTGTCGGCATCCTCCGAAAGCGGCTCGCGCCTTGTACACACAGGCCCGCTTCCTCGGGATTCGATCTTGTTCCACCAAGCGACCCGCATGTTTCGGGAAAGATGAGGTGGCTGCGCAGTAAGCTCGGGATGGTGGAGTCGACCTGCGCCGAAACCACAAACCCCAAGCTCAAGCGAGCACTTCAGTACGAGGCTCGGAGTCTCCGGCGACAGCTCCAAATTGAAGCAGGCGCCAAGTAGTCTAGCTAATAATCGAACGTAAGTTTTTTCATTTCATAGTGCCCAACTCCCACGCTAGTAATTTGCCGCAACGCGGCATCGAAGGGGGAAAGGCAATGCAAGCAAGGGCAAAGAAGTCAGAGGGTGGCAGCGGGGCAGGACTATTCGAACCGGATATTCTCCTGCCAAATCAATATTTTGCGGCTTTTCGTCGCGGTCGGGCTGTAGAAGGTGAGCGGCGGCTGATGCTCGCGGTTCTCGAGGACGCCGTCGATAGTTACCGCAAGCATGCAGTTGCCTGCGATCCGCGCGAGCAGGCGTGCTTTCTCGAGGCCAAGGAGTGGTTCTCGTCCGACGACCGTTCCTGGCTCTTCGCCTTCGAGAACATCTGCGACGTTCTCGAGATGAACGCCGATTACCTCCGTTCCGGATTGGATCGGTGGCGCCGGTCGGTCGCTATGCGAGCCGCGCAGCATAGTGACGTGCGGTTCGACGAGCAGCTCCAAAACGCCACGGCGTGATGCGTCGAGGCGGCCGAGCGGAACGCTACTGCTCGGCCGCCTCCGCTTGCTCCTGCGGCAACATCGCGGCCACGGTCCCGATTACGACCGGTAGACCGGTCTGAGCCGTAATTGCCTGGCGCAGCCGGGTTTCGTCGATACGGTCGAGCCAGCCGCGTCTCGCCAGAAATCGCCGCGCTTCTTCGACCAGATCTCCGCGAAGAGAATAAATGTCCGGGTGCACTTCGACGTAGATCTCGTCGTCGCGGCTACCCACCTTGACCGGCTGATACAGGAACTCGCCAGGGCTGCCGACCGGCACCTCGCGGAAAAGCACCGCGATGTCTTCGTTGTATAGGCGAATACATCCGTGACTGACCTGCATGCCCACGCCCCAGGGCATGTTTGATCCATGCAGCGCATAGAGCGGCAGCGTCAGCTCAAGCCGGTGATGCCCAAGGGGATTCTCCGGATCACCGCCGGCGATGGACGTCCGCGGATCGTTGCGCTCCCGGATGTGCTCCGCTCGGATGGATTCGGGGATCACCCAGGTGGGATTCTCCGTCTTGCCGCGGATTTTGAAGGTGCCCTCGGGAGTACGCCAGTCGTCGCGACCGAGACCGACCGGATAGGTCACCACCATGCCACCCGATTGGTAGTGGTAGAGTCGCATTTCCGGAATGTTGACGATGATGCCTTGTGGTCGTGCATCTGGCAGCACGAACTCGGTCGGAATCAGGAGGACTTCCCCCGGCGATGGCATCCACGGGTCGACACCGGGGTTGGCGGACGTCATCTCGTTGTACCCGAGATCGAAATGTCGCCCGACGTCGAGCAGCGTGTCCCCCTCCTGCACAACGTAGGTGGAAAGATCACCGACGACGCTCGCATCCGAGCCGACAGCGATCCGGAATGGGTAGCGGACGGGTGTGCGAGTCGCGAAATCGTCCTCGGTCCAACGCGACGCGTGTGCGACAGTGAAGACTCCGAGACTCACCACCAGCCCCGCCCAGAGACTTGCAATCGCACGCGGACGGCACGTTCTACGCAACGATTTCATTCCCAAACCCCCAGATGTGCCGCTCATTGCGTCACGTCACGCGACACTCTGTAGCAACGACCATTCCTTGTCGAGACGGAAGCAGCTGTGAAATACTCCAAAGGCTCCATGACGCGACGGTGTTTCGGGAGGTTGTCGATGCAAACGAGTGGTCGGGGGTGGTGGGTGGTGATGGCGGCGTCGATGCTCCTGCTGGCGCAGGCCGTGCGCGCGGAGATGGATCCGCCACGCGTGACAGCGAAGGCGGCGATCGTAGTCGATGCGCGCACTGGTAGCGTTCTGTGGTCGCAGGCGCCGGATGAAAGGCTGCCTCCGGCTAGTACGACGAAGGTGATGACCGCGGTGCTTGCTCTCGAGAGCGGGCGTCTGGCCGATCGCGTAGAGGCGAGCCCTCAGGCGTGCATGGTTGCGCCGAGCAAGGTCAATCTCCGGCCTGGACAGCGACTGGTTCTCGAAGACCTCGTGTATGCGATTCTCTTGAATTCAGCGAACGACGCGAGCATCGCGATCGCGGAGCATCTTTCGCCGAGCGTCGCGGATTTCGGCGACCGGATGACTCGACGCGCGCATCTTCTCGGCGCGTCTCGTACGAACTTCGTGAACCCTCACGGACTCACGCAAGACGGGCACTATTCGACAGTGCGTGACCTCGCGACGATCTTCCGCTACGCGCTCGCGGTCCCCAAGTTTCGTGAGGTCCTCGGTACGAAATCGGTGGTCGTCGGGGTCGAGAACAGCACCCGCCGCATCGCGCTTCGCAGCCACAACCGCTTTCTCGACGCGTATCGCATCCCCGTGATCGGCAAAACCGGCTACACGATCGCCGCGAAGAAGTGCTTCGTCGGTGCGGGACGGTACGGCGACCGGGAGATCATCATCGCCCTCATGGGCTCGCGCGATCTCTGGGGCGATGCCCGTCGTCTTCTCGAGTTCGGCTTCGACGGCGACCTTCCACCCGAGGTGCGACCCGGAGCGAAGGGTCGTCGCATGGCCAGTCAAAAGGCGCCGGCCCGTGGCGCGCGCACCCCCGAGCGGACCGTCGCGGTAGCCTCCGCGAAGAGCTCGCGCTCGCCGCAGTACGCGATCCACGTCGGAACCTTCGACCAGAAAGAACGCGCGTTGCGCTTGCAGCGCGCGCTCGGTCGCCGCGGCTTCGACGTCGCCGTCGACCAGTTGTCCGCGGGGCGAGGAAAGAAGCGACGCATTCAGTACCGCGTGCAGGTCGGTCCCTACAAGAATCGCGGCCAAGCCGAGTCGGCCGCGCGCAGCATGGCAGCGCAGGTCGACTTGCCTACCCGCGTCGTGCAACGCTGACATGGCGGCGGGAGACGTTACGTGCGCGGAACGATCAAGAAGATCGTCAAGGAGAAGGGCTTCGGGTTCATCGTGCCCGATGACGGCAGCGACGACGTCTTTTTCCATCGCTCGCGGGTCGCGCCAAAAGTGCGGTTCGAGGACCTCCGCGAAGGCGACGAGGTCGAATTCCAGACCCGGTCCGGGGACAAGGGTCCTCAGGGGTTCGACGTAAAGGTTCGCTAGCTGGCGGTTCGCGAGCGCGCAGGCGCGATCGCGAGTAGATCCGGAAGCGCCCGCAGCTCGTCGATCACGATCTCGCCTCCGCTCACCGGGCCGATCCCGACGTATGCGACTCCGGCTGCGGCTGCCGCGTCTCGATCGACCGAGGTGTCGCCCACAAAAACCGCCGATCCGGCCGCGACACCAGTTCGCCGGAGGCACGCGAGCAACAGATCGGGGGCGGGCTTCGGTCGAGGTACGTCGAGGATGCCGAGCGTGGCCGCGAAGAAGCGCTCCAGGGAGAAGAACTTCGTCACGCCCGCTACGGTGCGGCCGCGGTTCGTTGCGAGCGCCAACGGACAATGCGCCGTGAGGCGTTCCAGGGTTGCCTCGAGCTCGGGGGTCGGACGCATCAACGGATAGAAGGGGGTGTAGTCGGCGGTCGCGGCCGCCGCCCGCGCCCGCTCGAGCATCTCGGGGTCGTCCGCGAACAGCTGGCCCCAGAGTTGCGGTCCCGAAAGACGATGACAGAGCTCGCGACCGGTTGCATCGAGCGGTCCCACGCCGATCGTCGCGAGCACGGCATCGTAGAACGCCACGTTGGCGTCCCAGGAATCGAAGAGAACGCCGTCGCAATCGAGGATCACCAACTCGACGGCATCCCCGACGGGAATGGAGGGCCGAACGTTCACGGCTGGCGGCGCGCCATCTCGACGATGCTTTTCCACCGTGCGTTTCGTTCGCCGCGCTCGTCCGCGTTCCAGCGCGGCTCGAACAACCGGTCGCGCCGCCACGTCTTGCCGGCATCCTCAGCGGTGCGCCACAACCCCGTTGCGATGCCGGCCAGGTACGCGGCGCCGAGCGCCGCGGCGTCGTACACCTTCGGACGTTCCACTGGGACGCCGGAAACGTCCGCCTGACACTGCATCAGGAAGTCGTTCCGGGCAGCACCCCCGTCGACGCGCAGGACGTCGAGGTTCGAGTCGGGCGCATCGGCACGCAGCGCGTCGACCACCTCTCCGCAACGAAACGCGATGCCTTCCAGAACCGCCCGGATGATCTGGGCACGACCGGTGGCACGCGACAGTCCGCCGATCAACGCGCGCGCCGCCGGGTCGAGGTACGGCGTGCCGAGACCCTGAAACGCCGGGATGCACCAGACACCACCGCTATCCGGCACGCTCGTTGCGATCGCTTCGGAGTCCGCCACATCGTCGAGGATGCCGAGCCCGTCTCTCAACCATTGCATCGCGGCTCCGACCGTCACCGCGCTGCCTTCGAGACAATAGGTTCGTTCGCCGCCGAAGCCCCAGAGCACGAGCGGGAAGCACCCGTTCGGAGACAGGCGGATGCTCGGACCGACGTTCAGGTCCATCATCGCCGCGGTGCCGTAGGTGATTTTCATCGTGCCCGGCCGCAGTCGTAGCTGTCCGAACATCGCTGCTTGTTGATCGCCCGCTCGTGCCGCGAGGGGCACCGCGGCGCCGAACCGATCCCGGGCCGTCGCGCCGGCAACGGCGCTCGTCGAGACGATCGTGGGGAAGCTCGTGATCGGCAGTTCGAGGCTGTCGAGCAGCGCTTCGTCCCAGCGGCCGGTCAGGAAGTCGTAGACACCGGTACACGACGCGTTCGAGTCGTCGGTCACGTACGACTCGCCGCCCGAAAGTTGCCAAGTGAGCCACGTATCGATGGTGCCGAAACGAAGACGACCCGCGTCGGCGCGCGTGCGCGCGCCCGGGACGTTGTCGAGAACCCACCGATACTTCGACGCGGACTGGAGCGGGCTCAAGATGTAGCCGCGCTGTCCCAGCTCGTTGCAAAAGCTCACGGTGCGGAGGTCCTGCCACCCGATGGCCGGATACACGGGAGCTCCGGTGTCGGCGTCCCATACGAGCGCCGAGGCGCGTTGGTTGCATAGACCGATGCCGGCAATCGCGGCGATCGGGATCGACGCGCGTTCGAGCGCCAGACGTGCGACGTGCAGGGTCCGATCCCAAACCGCTACTGGATCGTGCTCGACCCAGCTGGGCTGCGGATACGACGAGGGAATTTCGGCGTACGCGGCCGATGCTTCCCTGCCCTCGTGATCGAAGACGTACGCACGGACCCCCGTGCCACCCTCGTCGATGGCGAGTACGTGCGAGCTCACGCCTTCGGGCCCTGCGGCTCCGGCAAGAGGGCCCCGGGGTTCATGATCCCAAGTGGATCGAGCGCACGACGGATGGTGCCGAGCAGCGGGTACGCCGAGCCGAGCTCTTTCGCGAGCCACTCCCGGCGCACACGACCGATCCCATGGTGATGCGAGATCGTGCCACCGGCCGCCACCGTCGCTTCCATGGCCGCATTCCAGATCCGGAAGTAGAGGTCTTCGATGCCGCTCGGCTGCTCGGGCCGTGCCGCGAACGTGAAGTAGATGTTCGTGCCGGTCCCGTAGCTGTGAGAGCTGTGACCGGAGGCGACGATCAGCCCCGGCACGCCCCTCATTCCCGCGAGGACGTCGTTGTAGAGAGCATCGATGCGATCCCAGGTCGATGCGACCTCGATAGTGTCCACGACCATGCCTTGTTTCAGGAAGTACTCGAATCCCGGCACCGCGTTCCGATGGTGCAGCCAGCTGTCGACTGGCTCGGGGCCGACCGCACGTCCGCGCGAACCGCCAGCAACCCGGACGGCGGCTTCGATCTCCACCTTCGTCAGCTCGGGCGGACCTTCGGTCAGGACGAGCAACAGGCTTTCACCGTCCTTCGTCGCGCCCGCGAAGGAGCGCCCCGCTTCGATCTCGTCGTACAGCCGTAGGACGGCGGGACGCCACCCGGCGCGCATGATCGCCCGCAGGCCTTCGAGGCCGTCGTGCATCGACGGAAAAGCGATGGCCATCTTTTCGACGGACGGCGCCAGCGGGTGAATCTCGTAGGTGACCTCGGTCAGGATCCCGGTCGTACCTTCGGCTCCGAGGAAGAGATGGCGGATGTCCTGTCCGGCAGCCGCGCGCGGGACCGCGCGCGTCCGCACCACATCGCCGTTTGGGAGCACCGCTTCGAATGCGACCAGCATGTCCTCGATATTGCCGTACTTGGTCGAGTACTGACCTGCCGCTCGCGTCGCCACCCAGCCGCCGACCGATGACAGCGCGATCGACTGTGGGAAGTGCCCCATCGAATATCCGGCCTTGTTGAGGAGCTCCTCGAATTCCGAGCCGAGCAATCCGGGCTCGACGGTCGCCAGCAGGGCGACCTCGTCGATGTGTTTCAGCGTCCGCATGAGGCCGAGGTCGACGACGACCGAGTGCTCGGGAGCGAGCACCGCGCCGCACACCCCTGATCCCGCGCCGAACGGCACGATCGCGACCCGCTCGCGCGACGCCCAGGCGAGGACGGCGCTCACCTCGGCGGTGCTCGCCGGCCGCACGACGCACGCCGGGTTCGGGATCGGCCCGTCTTGCAGGCTCCGCCATACCGAGACGACCCAGGTGTCGCGGCGCGCCCGCGCGAGTGTGGCCGGGTCGTCGAGCACGCGCGCCGGTTCGAGAAGCGAGCGCAGGTCCGCGCGGATACGGTCGGGGGTCGGCATCAGTGGCTCTCCTTGGACGAAGGTTGCGGTTGATTACGCCACGCGAGTCGCGCGTCACACTGACGGGTGAAATCGTCGACCTCTCGGCGAATACGCGTCGCGTCCCATCCGAGCTCGCGCGCGGCGATGGCGGCGACGGCGGGAGCAGCCGTGCGGGCCGTTTCCGTTGCGAAGTACGACATGCGCGAGCGGCGCTCGAGTACGTCCACCAACGTGACCGCCATCTCGTGACGGATCGCGTACTGCACCTCGGCGACCGTCAACGGCACGGCGGGTGCCACTGGCGACAGCGCATCCGGACCGTCGACCGCGTTCGCGACGTCGAGCGCGTCTCCGCCGTACGTGGCGATCCAGCGCGCCGCCGTCTCGGCCGAAACCGTCTGAAGTGCGGTCCGTACCTGCGGCAGCGTCGCGAAACTCTCGAGGTCGCATGCGCCCGCGAGGTCTCCGCCCGGCAGTGGCTGGTCGGCGCTCGGCGACGGCGGAAGCTTTCGGCCGAGAAGCGGCGCCACCGTATCGACCACGCGCTCCGCCATGCGGCGGTACGCGGTGAGCTTGCCGCCTGCAATGGTCACGAGGCCGGTCGAGCTCACGACGATCTCGTCCTTGCGCGAGATTTCGGAAGGCTTCTTGCCCGGCTCTTGGATCAGCGGTCGCACACCGGCCCATGCGCCGATCGCTCGTTCGGCTGCGACCGAGATCCCATCGAACGTGCGCGCGAGGGCCTCGTGTAGATACGCGACGTCGTCGACCGTGACCGGCGGCTCGTCGAGCGGTCCCGTGTAACTCGTGTCGGTCGTGCCGACGTAGATGTGCGAGCCGCGCGGCACGACGAAAACCGGGCGGCCGTCCGTCGCTCGCATGACCACGCAATGGCGCGCCGGGAGATCGCTCGAACGGTAGACGAGGTGCACGCCCTTCGTGAGGTGAAGGCTCGCGGCGTCTTCTGGACGATCCAGCTTGCGGACGTCGTCGACCCACGGACCGCTGGCGTTCACGATCGTCCGCGCGCGGACGTCGAAGGTCGTCCCGCTTTCCTGGTCCCGTACCGTGACCACACGCGGCGTCTCGGTCGATCCGAAACCGATGACCCGCACGTAGTTCGCGACGACGGCGCCCGCGTGATGCGACGACTTCAGCGTATCTGGCACGAACCTAGCGTCGTCGGTCTGGAATTCGGGATAACGAATGGCGCCCTGCACGCGTTCGGGTCGTAGATGGGGCTCGGCCGCGAGCGCTTCCTTCCGTCCCAACACCTCGTGTTGCTCGCCCGCAGGCACCGCGGCGAGCTTCTCGTAGAGCGAGAGCCCGACACGGAGCTTGTAGAGCCCGGCGCTGGTACGTCCGTGGACCGGAAGGAACATCGGCGCGACCGCCGTGCGGTGCGGCGCGATTCGCCGGAGCGATTTGCGCTCGGTCGCTGCCTCGCGGACGAGGGCGATCTCGCCTTGCTCGAGATAGCGCAGGCCGCCGTGGATCAGTTTGGACGATCGACTGCTCGTCCCCGACGCGAAATCGCGCCCCTCGACGAGTGCCACGGTGAGGCCCCGCAGTGCCGCCTCGCGCGCCACGCCCGCGCCCGTGATACCGCCGCCGATGACCAGCACGTCGAACGTCTCACCGGCGAGACGTTCGAGATTGCGGGCGCGTCTTGCCGGATCAAAGCCCGACATGGCTCTCGACGACGCGGACGTGACGCACGACGGCGTCGCGGGTACCGATCAGCGCTCGATGCGGAAGGAGACTTCCGCCCGTACGCGGAAGACGTCGACCTTGTCCTTGTTCATGCGGACGTCGAATTCCTTCACGCCGATGCGCGTGATTCCGCGCAGCGACTTCTGCGCCTCGGAGATGACGACGCGAATCGCATCGTCCCAGTTCTTCGTGGACTCGCCCACCAGCTCGATGATCTTCACGACGGACATGGCACACCCCTTTCTGGTTGTGGCGGCCGACCCGCGTCGACCACGGCTTCAGTAGCCCCATTCGTCGAGATCCTCGTCGTCGATGCCGAAGAAGTGCGCGACTTCGTGCAGGACCGTGGTGCGAATCTCGTCGCGTATCTCCGCCGTCGACGAGCACGTCTCGACGATCGGGAGGTAGAAGATCGAGATCTTGTCCGGAAGCGCGGCGTACGCGTGGCCGCGCTCTTCCAGCGGAATCCCCTCGTAGAGTCCGAACAGGGTGTCTTCCTCCGGGTCGAGACCAACGCCGCGAATCTGTTCGTCCGTGGGCTCGTCCTCGACGACGACTTCGACGTTCTCGATGCGCGAAGCGAACTCCGCGGGGAGCGTTTCGAGAACTTCCGTCACGAGTCGCCGGAATTCCTTTCGAGTCATGACGCCGAGCCCACGAGCGGGGCGGCGCGCTGCGTGTGGTGGCACGCCACCGTAGGTGAACGGACGCGGCGACGTTGCCACACGCCTATTTCAATGACAAGGCGACCGATCGCTACCTTGACATCCCAGGGGTCGTCGGGCACACGAAACGGCACTCGACCATCCCACCAAGTTCGTTTCGGGGTATCCCCAAAGGAGGTTCTCTTCATGCTTCTCGACGGCAAAGTTGTCGTAGTCACGGGTGCGGGTCGCGGCATCGGACGCGAGGAAGCACTGCTGATGGCGAAGCTCGGCGCGAAGGTCGTGGTGAACGATCTCGGCGGCGGGTTCGACGGCAGTGGTGCCAGCACCGGGCCGGCGCAAGAGGTCGTGAACGAGATCAAGAAGGCCGGTGGTGAAGCAGTCGCGAACGGCGACAGCGTCAGCGATTTCAAGGGTGCGCAGCGCATCATCGAGTGCGCCGTCGACACCTTCGGCAAGCTGAACGCCGTCGTGAACAACGCCGGCATCCTCCGCGACCGCATGATCTTCAACATGTCGGAAGAGGACTGGGATTCGGTGATCGCCGTCCACCTGAAGGGCACGTTCGCGTGCACGCGCCACGCGTGCGTGTATTGGCGCGAGCAGCACAAGATCGGCAATCTCCTCAACGGGCGCATCATCAACACGGCGTCCGACTCCGGCCTTCTCGGCAATCCGAGCCAGAGCAACTACGGTGCCGCGAAGGCCGCGATTGCCGCGTTTTCCGTCATCATCGACAAGGAGATGGCGAAGTACGGTGTGACCGTGAATGCGATCGCCCCGGTCGCGCGCACTCGCCTCACGGTCGAAGCGACGCCGGCGACGGCCGCGCTCATGGGCCAAGAGGTTCCCGCCGGTCAGTTCGACATCTTCAGTCCGGCGAACGTCGCTCCGCTGGTCGCATGGCTCGCGAGCGACGACTCGGCGGACGTCCACGGCGAGATCTTCCGGGTCGGCGGCGGCACCGTGTGGCTCATGCAGGGATGGCACTCGGTCGGCAAAGCGAAGAAGGGGGGCGAGTGGGAGGCTTCCGAGCTCGGTAAGGCGCTCAAGGCCGAGCTCGCCAAGGGCGCCACGCGCAAGGAGACCATGAACGACGTCTTCGCCGAGGGCCTCTGACCTGTCCGACGCGCGGCGCCGCATCCTGATCGTCTGCCATGCGAACGTCGCCCGCAGCATCATCGCCGAAGCGCTACTGAAGAAGATGCTGGCGGAGCGCGGTCGCGACGACGTCATCGTGACGTCGGGCGGCATCGCCCCGTACGCACGAGATACGAGCCTGGTGTCCATGGACGCCAGGCTCGTTTTGCGTGACGACGCGATCGAGATCTCCCCGGAGGCGACGTCATGCGACCTGAAGCAGCATCGTGACCGCTTGCTCGAAGCCGATCTCATCGTCACCATGACGACCGAGCAGAAGCGGATGCTGGCCCACTTTCCCGAAGCACACGGCAAGATCGTCATGACGCTCCACGAGGCCGCGGGCGAAATCGCGGACGTCGAGGATCCGGCCGGACGCGACGACGACTTTTACAAGGCGTGTCGCGACGAGATCCGGCGGTGTCTCGAAAAGGCGTTCGACCGGCTGGCTCCTCCGCCGGGCCACTGAGTCGCGAGCCGCACGGCGCTCACGGAGGTGGAAGATGAGCTTCGGCAATCCTTCCGACGACGAGATCCGCGAGATCCTGACCGAGCCGATGACCGTCGCGGTGGTCGGCTGTTCACCCGATCCGACCCGCGACAGCCACAAAGTCGCGCGCGCCTTGCAAACCATGGGTCACCGGGTGATTCCGGTGAATCCGCAGTGCCGCGAGATCTTCGGCCTCCGATGCTACGGCTCGCTCCGCCACGTCGAGCAACCGGTCGCCATGGTCGACGTGTTCCGGCGCTCCGAGCTCGTGCCTTCGGTCGTCGACGACGCGATCGCGATCGCCGCCCGCATCGTGTGGCTCCAACTGGGCGTCATCCACGAGGAGGCCGCAGCCCGGGCGCGCGCCGCCGGGCTCACCGTCATCATGGACCGGTGTCCCGCGGTGGAGTACCGCCGGCTCGTCTCCGCTGACTGACCATGGCGAAACCCCTGCACACCTGGGAACGCATCGCGAGCGAGATCGCGTACACATGCCGGATCTTCTCGATCCGCCGCGACCGTGCCCGCTTCTCCCGCGACGAGGCCGAGCACGACTTCCACGTGCTCGAATCGACCGACTGGGTGAACATCATCCCCATCACGCCGGCCAACGAGGTCGTGTTGGTGCGACAGTTTCGTCATGGCGTTCGCGATTGCACGCTGGAGATTCCAGGCGGCATGGTCGATACGGAGGACGCGTCGCCGCTGGTGGCGGCCCGTCGCGAGATGAAGGAGGAGAGTGGGTACGACTCGGAGCGCGTCGAGGCGCTCGGTTCGATCCATCCGAATCCCGCGATCCAGGCCAATCGTTGCTACTCGTTCGTCGCCTGGGACGTCGAGCGGCGTTGCGATCCACAGTTCGATTCGACCGAGGAAACCGAGGTCGAGCTGGTTCCTCTCGTACGCATTCCCGAGCTGATCCGGGCGGGAGACATCACGCACGCGCTGGTCGTCGTCGCCTTCCACTGGTTGTCGCTGCGCCGCTGAACGGCGCGCGTCGATCAGGAGACCTTGCGGAGCGTGAAGGCGGCGAGCGGCGCTTCGGCCGGAGGTCCGCCGAGCTCGAGCACGAAACGCGACCCGTGCTCGGGCTCGCTCTCGACGCCGAGGGAGCCGCCCATGAGGGTCGCGAGCCGCGACGAGATCGATAGTCCGATGCCCGCGCCGGGCGCGCGCCGCTCGCGCTCGTGCACCTGACGGAACGGCTCGAAGATCGCCTCGTGATCGGCCTTGGGGATGCCGATGCCGGTATCCGTGACCGTGATGACGACCCGGTCGCCACGGCCGGGCGTCGCGAGCAGCGTGATCGAGCCCCGCTCCGTGAACTTCACCGCGTTCACCAGCAGGTTGGAGACGATCTGCTTCAAGCGGTCGGGATCGGCGTGCAATCGATCGCAGCCCGGTACGATTTCAGCGCGAAAGGTGACGTCGTGACCGGCCAGCAGGATTTGCATGACGGCGGTCAGGTCGGTGAAGAGCGGCTCGAGATCGACGATTTCCATCTCGATGCGCATGCGGCCGGCCTCGATCCGGGAAAGATCGACCAGATCGTTGATGAGGTGCGAGAGGTTGCTCGCGTTCTTCGTGATTCGATGCAGGATGTCGCGCTGCGCCGGCTCGAGCGGGCCGAACGAGTTGTCGAGCAGCAAGTCGATGTAGCCGAGCACGACGTTCAAGGGCGTTCGCAGCTCGTGCGAGACGTTCGCCAGGAACTCGTCCTTGCGAACTGCGGTGTCGCGGAGGTCGCCGTTCGCAACGCGAAACCCGTCGAGGCGCCGTTCCGTGCGGCGGTGGTGGATTTCGAGAAGGATCGCGGCCAACGCGGCGAGCGCGAGGGCGGCCAACGCCGTCGCTCGCATGACCCACGCGGACATGCCGACGTTGCCACGAGAGAAAGCGCCGAGCGCGGCGCCGCCGCCGACCATCGCGATGACCGCGGCGCCGAGCGCGACGAGAATCGCGTCTCGCCGCATGCACATCGCGTCGATCGCGTCGGGAGGTGGAGTCGCGGCTGGTTCGTCGCTATGCATCGGGTCTCCGAGCACGCGAATGACCTCCGCGGCACAGTGTGCCACCAGCGTGTGCCGCCGTCGGCACACGCGTGGCACTCGAGCGCGGAATCGCATGGTCGCGTGCTATCGAGCGCAAGCAACAGCAAGACCCATGCCCCAGAGGAGGTCGTCGTGGCCGTGATTCGTTTGCCGGAGATCGAGGAGATCTTCACCGTACTCGACCGTCGTGGCATCTCCCGCGAGGCCGTCGTCATCCCGCTCACGAAGCGCGATCCAGGAACGGTCCGACTCCTGCCGAACGAGAAGCTCGAGATCGTCGTACCGGAGTCGCAAGCGGTTGGCGTCTGGCTTCCCGAGCTCGAGCGTCTGATCGACGAGGTCATGGCGCGCTAGGGTCAGGCGCGCCGTCAGCTCAACGCATGATCAGGACGGGCGTCCCGAGGGGAACCGTGTCGTACAGCTCGTCGACGTGCGGATTCAGCAAGGACACACAGCCGAACGTCCAGTCGTCGCCGCGCACGTTCGAGTCCTCGCGATCGGTCCCGTGGATGCCGACGGCGCTCCCGATGCCCGGCGCGCGGCCGTCGATGATCGGCACGCGACCTTCACCGAGCGCCATCGCGTATCGATTCCGGTCGTCGTCGTTCGGATAGCTGAGCAGCATGAAGCGGCTCCAGCGCGCGTGTTGCCGCTTCGCGCTGATGCGATACACGCCCTCCGGTGTCCGGAGATCGCCTTGGTAGACCTTGGGCCCGGACGAGGCGATGCCGAGCACGATCGGATACACCTTCACCTGGTGGGTCTTGCGGTAGACGGTGAGCGTTCGCTCCTCCTTGCGGACGATCACGGCGTACTCGCTCCCCTTCGACCACGCGAACGGTTGCGGCGTCGGCGACGCCGAGGGTGTGGGAGAAGGAAGGACGACCGGAGGCTTCGGAGGTGGGACGAGGAGACTGCACGCGGTGAGCGTGCTCACGACCGACCCCACCACCAACACTGCCACCACGTTCCGCGACATGGCCAACATCGGCAATTTGCAATAGGAAAGAAGGCAGGGCAAGCCGAGTCGCCCTTGTAACCGATGGCGATCGATCGATCCGAGCTCCGGCGCGTCATGGGGCACTTCGCAACCGGCGTCACCGTGATCACCACGCGCGACGTCGACGGCAAACCCTACGGTCTCACGGCCAACTCGGTCTGCTCGGTTTCGCTCGAGCCTCCCATGCTCCTCGTCTGTGTCGACAAGCGCGCCGAGAGTCATCCCGCGTTCCGCCGTGCCGGGGTGTTCGCGGTGAACATCCTCGGTCTCGGTCACGAGGAGCTCTCGCGCCGGTTTGCGGCTTCCGGCGGCGACAAGTTCGTCGACGTCGACCACCGCTCGGGCGCTTCCGGAGCGCCGCTGCTTCATGGAGCGCTCGGCTCCGTCGAATGCCGGGTCGTCGCGATGCACGACGCCGGTGACCACACGATCTTCGTCGGTGAGGTCGAGGATCTGGAGGCGGAGGGCGGCGACCCACTGCTGTTTTTTCGAGGGAAGTACCGCCGCTTGAGCGAGGATTGACCCGCCGAGCTGCAATTTTGCAGGTGGGAAACCAACCACTTGCGGTGTAGAACCATCGCTTGCGCATGATCTCCAAGCCAGAGCTCGGCATCGTGGTCCTGGCCGCCGGCCGTGGCACCCGGATGCGGTCCGACCGCGCCAAGGTCCTCCACGGCATCGCGGGAAAACCCTTCATAGTCTCGGTGCTGGAGACCGCTCTGAAGCTCGGCCCCGAACGCCTGGCCATCGTCGTCGGGCACGAGGCCGAGGAGGTCGAGCGCGTCTGTGAGCGCCATCTCGCGCGGCACACGATCGAGGCCACTGTTTCGTATCCGCGCCAGGTCGAGCAACGCGGCACCGGCGACGCCGTGCGCGCCGCCGCCGATTCGTTCGAAGACTTCGACGGCGACGTGCTGATCCTCTACGGCGACGTCCCCGGGCTCGCCGCGCCGACGCTCGAAGCGTTGGTGGCGCAACACCGCTCGGCCGGCGCGACGCTCTCGCTTCTCACCACGACTGTCGACGAGCCGGCCGGATACGGCCGTATCCTCCGCAAGCCCGACGGTGGGCTCCGCGGGATCGTCGAGGAGCGCGACCTCGATCCCGCCGATCGTGCCGTCCGCGAGATCAACCCCGGTATCTATTGCGTGCGATCACGCGCCCTCTGGCCGGCGCTCGCGCGCTTGCGCGCGGACAACGCGCAGGGCGAGTACTACCTCACCGACATCGTCGCGATGACGGTCGAAGCGGGCGAACGCGTCGAGACGCGAGCCGTTGTCGACGCCGGTGAGGTCGCGGGCATCAACTCGAGACAAGACATGGCGATGCTGGAACAGCGGGCGCGGCGTGCGCTCGTCGAGAAGTGGATGCGCGCGGGCGTGACCTTCCGTGACCCCGCGACGGCCTACGTCGAGGAAGAGGTGACGATCGGCCGGGACACCGAGATCGGCCCGAACGTGCAGCTTCTCGGCCGCACCACTATCGGCGAAGGCTGCACGCTCGACGGCACCGCGTTCCTCCGCGACAGCACGCTCGGCAATGGCGTCCATCTGCGGCTCGGCGTCGTCATGACCGAGTGCTTGGTCGGCGACGAGGCGATCATCGGTCCCTTCGCGCACCTCCGACCCGGTAGCGAGCTCGGCCCCGCCGTGCACATCGGGAACTTCGTCGAAACGAAGAAGGCGAAGCTCGGCCGCGGTACCAAAGCAAACCACCTCACCTATCTCGGCGACTGCGAGATCGGGACGGCGACGAACGTCGGTGCCGGTACCATCACCTGCAACTACGACGGGTTCGCGAAGTACCGCACCGTCATCGGCGATCGCGTGCAGATCGGCAGCGACACGCAACTCGTGGCGCCGGTCCACGTCGGCGACGACGCGTACGTCGGCGCGGGAACGACCGTGACCGGAGACGTGCCTGCGGGCCATCTCGTCGTGAGCCGCGTTCCGCAACGGATGGTCCCGGGTTGGGTGGAACGCCGGCGGGCACGTGCAAAGACCGGCGCGGCGCCTACGGCGCCGAAGCCGGCGGCCCCGACCGCTCCAAAGCCGAGCCGAGCGGCAAGGCCCAAGAAATCGACTCCCAAGCGCAAGGTCGTGCGCGCGCGCGGAACGGCGCGCGCTCAGGCCGGGCGGCGAGGTAAGCGCTGATGTGCGGAATCATCGGATACGTAGGCGACCGTGACGCGTCTTTCATCCTGGTCCAGGGTCTGAAGCGGCTCGAATACCGCGGTTACGACTCGGCCGGCGTCGCGACCTTTCACGACGGGCAGATCGGCGTACGCCGCGCGCTCGGCAAGCTCTCGAATCTCGAGAACGTGCTGCGAGAGGATCCCGTGACGGGATCGGTCGGCATCGGCCACACCCGCTGGGCCACGCATGGCCGGCCGTCCGAGCAGAACGCTCATCCGCACCGCGCCGGGCGGATCGTCGTGATCCACAACGGCATCATCGAGAACTATCTCGAGCTCCGCGCGGCGCTGCAGGGGCGCGGTCGGCGTTTCAGCTCCGAAACCGACACCGAGGTCATCTCGCACCTCATCGACGAATGCGTGCAAGACGGCCTCGAGTTCGTGGCCGCGGCTCGGAAGGCGATCGCGCAGCTCGAAGGGTCGTTCTCGATCGTCGTCATGCACGAGGACTGCCCCGATCGTCTGATCGCCGCCAAGAGCGCGACGCCGATCGTGATCGGTCTCGGCGACAACGAGAACTTCATCGCTTCCGACATCCCAGCGATCCTCGACCACACGCGCCGCGTCCTCTTCCTCGAGGACGGCGAGATGGCCGAGGTCACGCGCGACGTCGTCACCGTCACGACCTTCGCCGGTGAGCCCGTCGTGCGTGAGCCACGCACCGTCGCGTGGGATCCGGTCACGGCGCAAAAGGGCGGGTACCGTCACTTTCTCCTCAAGGAAATTCACGAGCAACCGCAGGCCATCATCGACACGATGCGCGGCCGGCTCCTCCAGGAGCAGGCCGACGTCGACCTCGACGAGCTCGCGAACGCACCCTGGCTCACGCAGGCGAAGCGCTTCGTGCTCGTCGCGTGCGGCACCGCCTGGCATGCGTGTCTCGTCGGCAAGTACTTCCTCGAGCAGATCACGCGCATTCCCGCCGAGGTCGATTACGGCAGCGAGTTCCGCTACCGCGACCCCGTCGTCGAGCCTGGGACCGTGCTGATCGTCGTGTCGCAGTCGGGTGAGACCGCCGACACGCTGGCGGCCGTCGAAGCGGCGCGCGAGCGCGGCGCCAAGGTGCTCGCCATCTGCAACGCGGTCGATTCCAGCATCGCGCGGCGCTCCGACGCCGTGATCTACACACACGCGGGGCCCGAGATCTCGGTCGCGAGCACCAAGGCGTTCACGACCCAGCTCACGGTGTTCTATCTGCTCGGCCTCTATCTGGCGCGCCGCCGCGGCATCATCGACCACGATGCCGCCCACTCGCTCATTTCCGACCTCGTGAACCTACCGGCCCGCATCGAGGAGACGCTCGAGCGTGAACGATCGATCGAGAAGATCGCCAAGAAGTACGGGGATGCGAAGAGCTTCCTCTACCTCGGCCGCGGCCTCAACTATCCGATCGCTCTCGAGGGAGCGCTCAAGCTGAAGGAGATCTCCTACATCCACGCCGAAGGCTACGCTGCCGGCGAGATGAAGCACGGGCCCATCGCGCTCATCAACGAGTCGCTGCCGGTCGTCGTGCTGCTGCCGAAGGACGCGGTCTACGGAAAGACGCTCTCCAACATGAAGGAGGTCGAGTCGCGCGGCGGGCGAATCATCGTCGTGACCGACGCGCCGTCGCCGGAGCTCGAGGACATCGCCTGGGAGGTCATCCAGGTACCGACCAGCAACCCGTGTCTTCTCCCGCTCCTCCTCACCATCCCGCTCCAGCTCCTCGCGTACTACATCGCGGTCTATCGCGGCAGCGACGTCGACATGCCGCGCAACCTCGCGAAAAGCGTCACCGTCGAGTAGCTCCGAGCCCGAAATCCCGGGCGGCGGCGGCCGTTCCCTCGCTGCCGCCGCCCGGATATGGTCCCAGCAGCATGACGCCCAATCTGGTCTCGATCGAGGAAGCGATCGCCGAGATCCGCGCCGGTCGGATGATCGTCCTCATGGACGACGAGGACCGAGAGAACGAGGGCGACATCTGCATGGCGGCCGAGAAGGTGTCGCCGGAAGCGATCGCCTTCATGGCCCGGTACGCGCGCGGCCTGATCTGCCTGCCGCTGACCGACGAGAAGCTCGCCGATCTCGGCCTGCCCATGATGGTGGCCGAGAACAGCACGCCGCTCGGCACCGCGTTCACCCTCTCGATCGACGCCCGTCGCGGCATCGGCTCGGGCATCTCGGCGGCCGACCGTGCGACGACGATCCTCACCACCGTTCGTGACGGCGCCGGTCCCGGGGACGTCACCAGCCCCGGGCACGTCTTCCCGCTCCGGGCCCGCCGCGGCGGGGTGCTCGTGCGGACCGGACAGACAGAGGGGTCGGTGGATCTCGCCCGTCTCGCCGGGCTCAAGCCCGCCGGTGTCATCTGCGAGATCATGAACGATGACGGCTCGATGGCGCGGCTTCCCGACATCGAGCGCTTCGCGGCGACGCACAATCTCAAGATCGCGACCGTCGCCGACCTCATCCAGTATCGCCTCCGCCACGACTCGCTCGTCCACCGCATCGCCGAGGCGCGCCTACCGACCCGCTTCGGCGGCGATTTCCGCGCCGTCGTCTACCGGAGCGACGTCGACGGCGGTGAGCATCTTGCCCTCGTCCGTGGCGAGATCACGCCGGACCAGCCCACGCTGGTCCGCGCCCACGCCGAGTACCTGCCGGGTGACGTCTTCGGTTACACGAAGCGCGACACCGGGTCGGTGCTGCAACAAGCGATGCAGATCATCGCCGACGAGGGCCGCGGGGTGGTGCTGTATCTCCGGCGCGAGGAGCACGGCGTCGACCTCTTCACCGGCGTCGAGGGGAGCACGGGACAGCCGAGCACGAATCCCGGGCTCCGGCTGAACGAGTTCCGTGATTTCGGGATCGGAGCCCAGATCCTGCGTGATCTCGGCGTCGGCAAGATCCGTCTGCTCACCAACCACCCGCGCCGGCTGGTGAGCCTACCGGGCTACGGACTCGAGATCGTCGAGCGCGTCCCGCTCTCCGCGACGCCGACCGCGCCGCCTGCCGACGAAGGGAGCGCGAAGCTCGCCACGCGTCGCTGAGCCCCGTCCGTCAGTGGAAGGTCAGACCCAAGAGCCCGAACACGGTGTTGATGCCGGGATTGCTGCTCGACATGCCGGCGTTCGACATGTGCCGGTAGCGGACCTGAAGTCCGAGTGCCACGCCGGGCGAGATCTCGTACTCGAGCCCGCCGCCGATCGTCGACGTGAACTGGAGGCGCGTGCCGAGATCCTGCTTCCGGAGGTCGGTGTAGACTGCCCCTTCCCCGGCTTCGAGAAACGGGCGGAGCGCTTGATCGCCGAACACGAGGCGGAAGAAGATCGCGTTGAGACCGATCTCGAAGCTCGACGTCTGGTGCTTCCCGTGATCGTCGTCGACGTAAGCCGCCCACGGCTCGAGCATCCAGAGCGCCTTGATGCCGTACCGCTCGAACCAGCGCGACACCGGATCCCAGAGCGCGATGCCCGCGTACGGGTGGATGGCGTAATATTGAATCACGCTCGACGGGGCCGCACCGCCGCCGGCACGAACGCCCCACTCACGGACGACGAAGCGATCGGCGAGGTCGGCGCGCGCGAACGTCGTCCAGAGCGAGCACATCAGCGCGGCGAGGACGACCGTACGAGCGAGGCGCATATGGCCGCGAGCCTGTATCCGGTAGCCGAAATCACCGCAAGCGAGTCGCCGACGCACGGCGCGGCGCGCCTGCGGCACGCGGTCCTCGCGCTCCTGTGGGTGATCGCGGCGAGCGTCGCGCCGGCCGCCGCGAGCGCCGCCGGCCCCTCGATCGAAACCACGTGGAAGATCGCGAAGGGCAGCGTGACGGAGGCCGTCCTCACGGTGACCGTCGAAAAGGGGTGGCACGTGAACGCGAACGATCCCGATCGCCCGTTCCTGATCCCGACGACGCTCGACGTCACGGACGCGGAGAAGGTCGGCGTCGCGAGCATCCGCTACCCGGATGCCGTCGTGCACGGGCTCGCGTTCGCACCCGGGACGCCCCTCCGGCTTTACGAAGGGACGTTCGCGATCCGTGTCCGCCTCGCCGGCGACGTGCCGCCGCGCTTCGACGCGAGCCTCGGGTTCCAAGCCTGCAACGACGAGACGTGCCTCCCGCCACGCACGCTCGCCGTTCCGTTCGACGCGGAAAAGTCGGCGCGATGAGAGGAGCGGCGGGCGTGCTCCTCCGTGCGACGGCGGCCGGCGAAACCGTCCGCGCGCTCGCGGCCGTCACCACCGGCGTCGTCGAGGAGGCGCGGCAGCGCCACGGCACCTACCCGACCGCTACCGCCGCGCTCGGCCGCACGTTGACGGCCGGTCTTCTCCTGGGCGCGACCATGAAGGACGAGGAGCGCCTCTCGATCGAGCTCGTCGGCGACGGCCCGCTCCGGCGCGTGATGGTGACGACCGACGGCGACGGGCGCGTGCGCGGCTACGTGACACGCCCGGAAACGCATCTGCCGTCGAAAAACGGCAAGCTCGACGTCGCGGGCGCCATCGGCGAGGGCGTCCTCTGTGTCATGCGCACCCAGCCGTGGAACAAGGAGCCGTATCGGAGCGTGATGAAGCTCGTGTCCGGTGAGATCGCGGAGGACATCACGCACTACCTCGGCACGTCGGAGCAGATGCCCTCGGCCACGGCGCTCGGCGTGTTCGTCAACGCCGACGGCACCGTCGGCGCGGCGGGGGGATTTCTCGTCCAGATTCTGAACGGTGCCGCTGGCGAGCTCGCCGAGCTCATCGAAACCAACGTTGCGGCGCTCCCGCACGTCACGTCCCTCATCCGTCGCGGCGACGGGCCGAAGGAGATTCTCGACGCGGTCCTGCGTGGTCTCGAGCTCCGGGTCATCGCCGACGAGCCGGTGCGCTTCGGCTGCTCCTGCACGCACGAGCGCGTACTCGGCGCGTTGCTCCTTCTCGGGAAGGACGAGATCGGGGACATGATTCGCACCGAGGGCCGCGCCGAGGTAACGTGCGAGTTCTGCGCGGAGCGATACGTCGTCGACCGGGGCGAGCTCGAGGTCCTCGTCCAGGACGCGGCCGGAACCGCCTGAAGAAGGAAAGTCGCCGATGGACGTGACACACGCATTGCTCGGAGAGCACGGGATCGTGCATCTCCTCGTCGAGCAGCTCACGGAGGCGCTCGACCGGTGCGCGACGCTCGGCGAGCTCCGCGCCGCCTCGGAACCGTTGGCGATCACGCTTCTCGGACACGCCCGCATCGAGGACGAGACGCTGTTCCAACCCTATGAGAAGCACACCGGATCGCTCGGGCCGCTCAAGTGTCTCCGCCACGAGCACGAGCTCATGGATCAGCAGATCCGCGCCATGTTCCGGCTCCAGGACATGGCCGTGCTCCGCGAGCAGATCCGCGCCCTCCTCGACGTCACCCGCCGCCATCTCGCACGCGAGGAAGAGGTCATGTTCAAAGCGGCCCGTGACGCGATCGAGAAGGGCGAGCTCGACCATCTCGGCCAACACTGGGCCGAGTTCCGCGGCGTGATGCTCCGCTAGACCGAAGCCTCGGCCGGCGCCCAATCCTTCGCCGGCATCGCCTCGGGAGCCGAGCGCTCGATCCACGCTTCGAGCAACCCGATGCCGGCAAGACCGGGGAGATCACGGATCGTCGCGTCGATTTTCCGGACGGCGGCGAGCCCTTCCGGCCCGCTGAAAAGATGACGAGCGAGGAATCGCGTCTCGCTCGCGGGCTGCACTCCGCTCCCGACGGGCGCCCAGAAGCGCTCGATCAACGCGCGCGTCACGCGGGCGGCACCGGGACGCCGGAGTCGCCACTCGGCCTGCTTGAAATAGAAATAGAAATGGCGCGACTCGTCGATCGCGATCCGGTCGAGCAGGTCGTGCAATACCGGATGGCCCGCCGTGGCCGCCAGGCGTCGATACGCGGTGAGGGCGGTGAGCTCGTTGATCGCGCCCCAGACCATGTGCACCGCGACGAAATCGGGCCACGCCCGCGCGATCCAGGACGTGAGCCGCGACTCGACGTGCTGCCGCACCGTCATCGCCGAGCGCGGGCGGAGCTCGATCGGGTGACCAGCCGTGCGCACGAAGCGGGCGAGCGCGATGCCGTGGAAGGTTTCCTCGTAGAGCCAGCACGCGAGAAAGGTCGCCACCTCGGGGTCGTCGATCGCGCGCGTTCCGAGCAGAGAGCGCAGGTAGATGATCGTGTGGCTCTCGATGTCCTGCATGTAGCGGAGCGCGCGGATCGTCTCGTGCGACAGCGGATGCCGTGGCACCTGGTCCCAAGGAATGGATGCGAGATCCACGGCGCGCGAGCGACTGAGGTAGGCGTCGAGATCGAACAGCGAAGCCGTCATGTGTCACCCCTACGTAGCGAACGCCGCGCCGGATGCGCCATCGACGTGATCGGGCAATCCAGCGAGTCCCTTTACCGCGTAGCATGCCGGAAGACCTCAGGTGGAAACGACCCTCACCCTTCATGCGCCCCGGCGGAAGCTTATCGACCGCGGCGCGCCCGGGATCTCGTTCGGCGGCGGATCTCGGCAGCGAGCGCGAAATGCTGCTAAGAGCGCGGAGCGGAGCCGCCCCACGAACTCGTCCGAGGACATAGAATCCGCGCTCATCGCGCGCATGGTCGCCGGCGACGAGAGCGCCCTCACCGCGCTCTACGACCGATTGTCCTCGTTGGCTTACGGCGTCGCGCTCCGGATCGCCGGGAATCCGGACGCCGCGCAAGACGCCGTGCAGGAGGCCTTTCTGCGGGTGTGGCGGCGTGCCGATCGGTTCGACCCGGCGCGCGGGAGGGCCCGTCCGTGGTTCCTGCGGCTCGTCCGGAACGTCGCCATCGACCAGCGGCGCGCGCGCCGGGTTCGCGATCGGGCCGAAACCGAGAACGCGCTCGACGTCGGTCTGAACGTCCCCGCCGAGCAGCCGGACGAAGCCGCGTCGCGGGTCGCGCGCGCCAGCCGCTTGCGGGCGGCGCTCGAGGATCTGCTACCGATCGATCAACGGCGCGCGATCGAGATCGCCTATTTCGAAGGGCTGTCGCACACCCAGATCGCCGAGCGCGAGGGCATGCCGCTCGGCACCGTGAAGACGCGCATTCGTGACGGCGTTCTGCGCCTTCGTGCGTTTCTGGCGGGTGAGGGCCATGGCCGCTGAAACGGACATGACGACCGACGAGCACGAGATCGACGACGTCGCGCTCGAAGCGCTCGCCGAGGCCTACGCGGAGCCGGCACCGGCCGGGCTGCGCGCGCGGCTTCTCGCCACCGTCGAGCTCGAGCGTGAGCGCCGCCGGGCGTCGGCACGGACGAGGCGCGCACGCGTGGTCGGAGCGATCGCGGCCGCGATCGCGGTCGCCTTCGCAGGGCTCTTCGCGCGCGAAGCGCAGCGGGGAGAGCGCGGCAACGCCCAGATCGCCGCGCTGGCGGAGCGCAACAACGAGCTCGAGGCCCGCCTCGACGAGCTCGGCCGTACGCTCGTCGGCTTGCGGGAGACCCTGGATTCGCAAGGGCGAGTGCTTCGTCTGGTCGGCGGACCGCGGGTGCTCGAAGCCGCCCTGGCGCCGCAACAGGGCTCGGTCGGCGCCGGGCGCGTGCTCGTCGACCCGACGAACGGCGAGACCGCGGTCGTCGTCGCCGGGCTGCCGCCCGCCGGCAAGGGCAAGACGTACGAGCTCTGGGCGATCCGCGGCAAGCATGCTCCGGAGCCCGCCGGAATCATCAACCTCGTCGAAACCGACAGCGGCGCCGTCCGCGTTCCGAACCTTCCGGCGCCGCGCGACGTTACGGCGTTCGCGATCTCCGTCGAGCCGACCGGCGGCTCCGCGACGCCGACGGGTCCGATCGTTCTCGTCGGCGCGGTCGCCGGCTGAGGCCTACAACAACGCCGCGATTGTGACGCCCGGGCCGCCGGCGTTCGGCTCGGCGTCCTGGAACGAGGTCGCGTAGCTCGTCCGGGCGAGGAACTCGGTGACCGCGCGTTTCAGAGCACCCGTGCCGAGACCGTGGATGATGCGGACCGACGGTACACCGGCTTCTTGGGCTCGATCGAGGAACGCCTCGAGGCGATTCAGCGCCTCCTGTACGCGCGCGCCGACGAGGTTGAGCTCGCGGGCGACGTCGTCGCTGCGCGTCGGGTGGCGCCGCGCCGCCTTCTGCGACGGCACGTCGGGGATCCGGCGGCGCAAGTTGGCGACCGGCGCCTGGAACGTGAGCGCGCCGCTCCTGAGGCGTGCCGTCTCGCCGTGCACCTCGACCAGCTCGCCACGAATGCTGGTGCCGCGGACCTCGACGAAGTCGCCGAGCGTCGGCGGCTCGTCGTCGGCCGGCTCTGGTGACGCGAGGTCGGCCGCGCGAGCCGCGATCGCGGCGGCCGCCTTGCCGCTGAAGGTGGCGAGCGTCTTGGCCGCATCCGACTCGCGCCGGCGGACGATCTCGAGGACCGCGCGGCCTTCCGCCTTGAGGTCGCGGAGGAAGGCGCGCGCTTCGTCCAGGTCGGTAGTCCAGCGTTGGCGGCGCCGCTCGGAGAGCTCGGCGACGAGAGCCGAGTGCTCCGCCTCGAGCTCGGCGAGCGCGCGGCGCTCCTCCGCGATCGCGGTGCGCTCGTCCTCGAAGCGCCGACGGCTGCTCTCGAGCTTCGCGATCGCGGTCGCGAGCTCGCGTGACGCCGCCTCGCGGCCGGTCTCGGCCGCGTCGATGATCTCCGCGGGCAGTTTCAGGCGGCGCGCCATGGCGAGGCCGAGGCTTTCCCCGACCGAGCCGTAGACGAGCCGATACCGCGGCGCGAAGCTCACCGGGTCGACATCGACCGCGACCAGCTCGACGCGCGGCTCGTTCAGCGCGTAGAGCTTCACCGGCGCGTAGTGGGTCGCCACACCGACCAGGACGTCGAGGGCGATCAGCCGCTCGATCAGCGCAACGGCGAGTGCGGCCCCCTCCTCGGGGTCCGTCCCCCCGCCCGGCTCGTCGAGGAGCACGAGGGCCGGCGCTTCGAGGCGGCCGAACACGTCGACCAGGTTCGCGATGTGCGACGAAAACGTGGAGAGGTTGCGCTCGATGCTCTGGTCGTCGGCGAGGTCGGTGAACACTCCGATGACCCACGGGACGATGGTGCCCTCGTCGGCGGGGATCAGCATGCCGGCGCGGGCCATCAACGTGAGAAGCCCGAGAGTCTTCAACGACACCGTTTTCCCGCCGGTATTGGGTCCGCTCACGACCAGCGCGCGTTTGCCCTCGCCGAGATGCACGTCGATCGGCACCACCGTATGGCCGCCGAGCACGAGCTCCGGATGGCGGGCGCGTCGCAGGTCGACCGCCGCGTCTCCGAACGCGGGGCACGTGGCGCGGAGCCGGCGCGCGAGCAGGACGCCGGCGTGGAGCGCGTCGACCTCGGCGAGCGCCGTACACGCCCGGGTGAGCTCGTCGCGCACCGCGCCGACCTGCGCCGTCAGCAAGGTGAGAAGACGGCGCTCCTCG
>DAIQBH010000002.1:0-75549 GCA_036781285.1 Thermodesulfobacteriota bacterium
GGCCGTCGGCGACGAGCTCGGTGAGCTCGACGTTGGTGGCCGCGATGACGCGCATGTTGACCTTCACGCGACGATTGCCGCCGAGCCGCTCGACCTCGCGCTCCTCGAGCACGCGCAGGAGCTTCAGCTGCATGTTCAGCGTGATGCTCTCGATTTCGTCGAGGAACAGCGTGCCGCCGCTCGAGAGCTCGATCTTGCCGACGCGATCGTGGACCGCACCGGTGAACGCGCCGCGCTCGTAACCGAAGAGCTCGCTCTCGAGGAGCGTGTCGGGGAACGCCGCGCAGTTGATCGCCACGAATCGACCCGACTTGCGCTTGCCCTGGAAGTGCACCGCGCGCGCGACGAGCTCCTTGCCTGTGCCCGACTCGCCCGTGATGAGAACCGTCGCGTCGTTCTGCGCGAGCACCTCGATCGACTCGAAGATCTCATGCATGACGCGGTTCCGGCTGACGATGTTCGCGAACGAATAGCGATTGGAGAGCTGGTTGCGGAGATAGTTGATCTCGTCGAGGAGGCGGCGCTTCTCGAGGACCTTTTCCGTCGCGAGGAGGATCTCCTCCTTCTGGAAGGGCTTCGTGATGTAGTCGCTCGCGCCCTGCTTGATCGCCTCGACCGCGCCTTTGATGCTCGCGTAGCCGGTGATCATGATCACGTCGAGATCGGGCCAGTGCTCCTTGATCTCACGCGTGAGACCGATGCCGTCCGTACCCGGGATGCGGAGGTCGACGACCGCCAGCGAGAAGTCGTGCTCGCCGAGGAGACGCAGGGCCTCGGACGCGTTGCCCGCGCTGCTCACGAGGTACTGCTGCGAGGTGTAGAGATCCTCGAGTTGCCGGCAAATCAGCGGATCGTCGTCGACGATGAGAATGCGCGTGTCCATGGGGTTCGTTTGCTCCTGAATCCTAGACGTAGAGCGGCAGGAAGATCATGACCACTTTGCGGCCGCTGGCCTCGTAGTGCTCGAGGATCTCACCACCGTGCAGCTCGATCAGTTTCTGCGCGACCGCCCATTCGACACCCGCCTCGGCGCCGCGAAAGAGCGTCGACGGCTGCGCCTTCGGCTCGACGTCGAGCCGCATCTCGAGACCGTCGAAGTCGCGTCGCTTCGCAGTGCCGAGCGTGACCGTGAGCGCGCCGCCGAGCTTCAGATCTTCGTGCACGTGGTGCAGCGCAATGCGGAACGCTTGGGAGATGCGCGTCGGATCCACCAGGATCGTCGCGGGCGGATCGATGTCGTTCCGACGCACCTCGATCGCGTTGCCGTTCAAATGCGAGCCGAGGTGCACCATGAAACCGTCGAGCAGCTCGTCGACGGACACCTTCGTGAAGTTGAGCGTGATGGGGTGGAAGTACTCCAGCGCGACCTTGAGGAACTCTTCGAGGTTCGCGATCGTGCGCTCCAGCATGTGACCGGCCGTCGAGTCGGCCTTCTTCGCCGTCTCGGTGTCGGTCTTGATGAAATCCGACCAGTAGTAGAGCTTGTGAAAGAAGTTGCCGAGCTCGTGCGAGATGTCCGCGAGCACGCGTTCCTGCACGACGACCAGACTCCCGTGCTCGGTTCGGACCTCGGGACGCGCGGGTAGCGCGGCTTCCGCCGGCACCAGGTTCTGAGATCGATCGCGATGGGCAGTCATGCGTGGGGGGTGCGCCGTTCTGGATCGCATCCGTCGCAACGCCGCAGCGTCGCGGCTTTGCAAGAGCGGCTCGACGCGACGGAGTCTACTTGTGCGCCGGTATGCTTTCAACCCGCGAAATTTCACGGTAAGCGCGTGAAATTTTTGTGATTCCGGGTTGTCGCGTGCCGGGCATCGTCGCGTGGCCCCTGGCATCGGTGCGACGCTGATCCGGCGTCCTTGCGCGATCCTCGATCGCGCCCCCGCGTGATCGCGTTTACGGGTTGCCCGGCCCGCCGCGCGATTCGAACACGAGCTTCAAGTTCTGCACCTTCCGCAGCTCGTAATCGATGGTCAGGAGCGCTTCGATCACGTTCTTGATCTCCCCCGTCATGCGATCGAGCTCCTGGAACGAGACGCGCTCGAGCTCCCGTCGGACTTGCTCATAGAGGCTCAAGATACTGCCGAGTCCCCCGGCTGACGTGAACCGGGCGTCGATCTCGTCGTACGAGGAAAGAATGCGGTCGATGAGTTCCCGGATCTCCTGGGTCACGTCAGGTGGTCTCCTCTAGGGGGTTCCCGCGTCCGTTCTCGATGGAGCGGCTCGCGATCATTGCGGAGCAATTCCGATGCCATGCGCATTCGACAGCCTGCCAAAAATCGTAATCAAAACAACACGTAAGCGTCGGCAAACGGGGCTCCCGCTCGTGCAAGCTCGCACGAACGTCCAAGATACGGCCCACTCCTCGCGCCGGCGAATCTGACGAGCGCCATGGCGCCCGCCCGCACACGCCGCGGCTCAGCGGGCCGCCAGCGACGGCGACACCACGTCGGCGTCGCTCCCGAACGACGTCTTCAGTGCGCGCAGCGCTTGCAGTTGCGAATCCATGCGCACGAGCCGCTCGAGAAGACCACGGACCTCGCTCATCATCCACTCGAGCTCCTGGGTGGCGACCACTCCGAGGGCGGACTCGACGTGCTGCGACATCTCCAGGAGCCCGGTGATGCCGTCGAGGCCCGTGTGTGCGACCCGGCGGTCGATCTCGCCGTAGTAGCGGATGATGTCTTCGGTCTGACGGCGCATGTCCTCGACCATGGCGAGCCACTACCACCGGTCGGGTCGCAGTCAAGGCGCGTCCGCTATGCGGTGAGCACTTTGAGGCACACCTGATCGGCGTCGTCGTGCGGGTACACTGGCACGCGCGGCAGGAGCGCGAGCGCATGACGCCCGAGCCTCCCGCGCGACATCGTCGTCGCCGAACGATAGTGGCGCGCGACCGCCGCGGGTGCGACCTCCCCGATGCTCGCGGGCCCGCCGTACGGGTAGCAGAAATGGCGGCAGGCGCGACCCGTGTGCTCCGCGATGATGCGACGGCTCGCCACGAGCTCGTGCTCGAGCTCGTCGGGCGCCAGTGCGGCGACCGCCGTGTGCGAGATGCCGTGACTCTCGAAACTCACCACGGCGTCGCGCGCCAACGTCTCGACCTCGGCCCAGGATACGGCGGCCGGCGCCGCGAGCGTGCCCGGCGCGACCAACCCGCGCGCAACGAGCGCGTCGGCAATCGCGCGCAGCCGGGGCGCGTACTCGGCCCACGGCCGGGTGTACATCACGCGTGTCAGCCGCTTGGCGAGGTCGCGCCGCTTCTCCGCCGTCCCGAGATCGATCGTCTCTCCCGCGAGATCCACCGTGCAGTCGGGAGCCTTCCGTTCGATGGCGCGCAGCCACTGGAACGGCATGCCCCCCGGCTCGTCGAGGTAGCGGGTCGGTAGATAGAAAGTCACCGGCCACTGCCGGCGGCGCGCGACCGCCGCGATGTCCCGCACCGTGTCAGCGACCCCGTCGTCGAACGTGATCGCGAAGAGGCCGCCCGTCGGCGCGCCCCGAGCGTGACGCTCGACGAGATCGTCGAGGGGGATCGGGCGGCTCGGCGCGAGCGCCGCGACCTGCTCCTCGAAGAGCGCACCCGGCAAGTTGTGGTACGCGAGGACGTAGCCGCCGCGGAGGCGTTCCACGGGCGCGTGCACGAGCCGATAGGCGCCGCTCAAACGCACGGCGCGGCCCGCAACCCTGCGTATCGTCGTGGCGATCCCGGCGAGCGCCATCACCCGACGCCGGCGAACGCCGCGATCGTCGCCGCCGATCGCGAGCGGACGCCTCGCGGCCGCGGTCCGCACTCGGCGACGAGCCGCTCATAGTGCGTGCCGAGCAGGGTGAGGTTCGTCTCACGGTCCGCCCGCGCGCGCACGAGCGCCTGATTGCGGGGCCGCGCGGCGTCCCAGCTCGCCGGGTCCGCGAGCGCGCGGCGGAGCGCGGCGACCAGCGCGTCCACGTCGTCGGGCGGAAAGAAGAGCCCGTCCCCCCGCCCACTCAGCCACTCGCGATTGGCGGGACAATCGCTCACGACCGGAAACACGCCGGCCGCCATGGCCTCGAGAAGCGCGGGGCTCGTGCCGTCCCAGAGCGAGGCCGACACGTAGACGTCGGCGTCGGCGAGAAGCGCCGGCAGTTCGGCCGGCGTGTAGCCGCCGAGGAACCGGACGCGCGATCCGAGCCCGCGCGCGTCCACGTCGCGGCGGAGCGCCGCGAGGTCCCTGCCGTCCGCTGCGAACGTCATCGTGAACTCGACGCCGTCGGCGGCGAGCCTCGCCAGCGCGGCGACGATCGTCTCCGGCTGATATGGCCGGTGGAGCTTTCGCGTGCAGATGATTCGCCCCGGTCGGGCCGGACGCGGCGGGCGTGCCACGGCGAACCGCGCCGCCTCGATGCCTTGCGAGAGGCAGAGGGTCTTCGCTGCGGGCACACCGAGCGTCGCGACCTTCTCGGCGAGCTCGGCCGACACCGGGTTCACGAGGTCGGCGTGCCGCACGACGTACCGGATGAGCGCACGGCGCGCCGCATGGCGGAGCGAGTTGTGCACGTCACTGCCGCGTGCGCTCACGACGAGCGGATGGAAGCCGCTCGCGGTCGCCACGAGGCCGTTGCTCGTGAGGAAGTGCGCGTGCAGCAGATCAGGCGCGATGGCACGCACGAGCCGGCGGACATGCGGAATGGCGCGCACGTACGAGAGCGGGCTCTTCGTGGGGTCGCAATCGTGCGGCAGCGGGTGGTGATTCACCGCATTCGGCAAGGGGTCGCGCGTGAAGCTGATGAGATGGACCTCGTGTCCGCGCCGCGCGAAATGGTCGATGTACGGCGCCGCGAAATGGCTCTGCGAGTGCACGATGTAGCAGAGGCGCATCGCCGTCACCCGACCGCCAGCGCCGGCATGCCGTCCTCGGGACCGAACGTCCGGTCGACGAACATCCGGAACCAGAGCTCGAGCCAGAGCAGCAGCCACAACCGCGTGCCGTGGCGCTCGGCGCCCGACGCGTGGGCGTTCCAGAGCCGATCGAGATACGCGAAGTCGAAGAGCCCGCGGCTCCGCGCCTGGTCCGAGAAGATGATCGCGCGCGCCGGCGCCGCCCACGCACCGCGAAACCAGGCGTCGTGCGGAATCGAGAACCCGTGCTTGGGTCGATAGACGACCTCGCGCGGCAGGCGCCGGGCGGCCACCTGCTTGAGGAGCGCCTTCGGCTCCCACGGCTTCATCTTCGCCGACGCCGGCACCGTCGCCGCCCACTCGACGACCTCGCGATCCTGGAACGGACATCGGGCCTCGAGGCTGCTCATCATCGTCGCGACGTCGACCTTCGGGTTGTACCCGAAGGGCAGGAGGACCGTCAGATCGTGATGCAGGGCGCGGTCGAGCGCCGACTCGCCGTCGAAGTCCCGCGCCGTCTCGAGCGCGTAGCCGAGGAGCACGTCGCGCTCCGCGAGCCCACGATGCTGGTTCGCCCAGAGCGCCGGCAAGTGGTGCATCGACCAGGTGGTGGCCCCCGCCCAGTTGATCAACGGGTCGGTCTGCGCGTAGCGGAGGAAGCGCGCGGCCGAGGCCCGCCATCCCTTGTCACCCGCGTTCAGGAGGGCGGCGTTCCGGCGGCGCCAGTGATCGAGCAGCGACTGCGGCACGACCCGCGCCACGGCCGCGCCGAGCGCGCGTCCGAGATGCTGACTGTACCCGGCGAACGACTCGTCGCCCCCGTCACCCGTCAGCGCGACGGTGACGTGCTCCCGCGCGCTCTTGGCCACGTAGTAGGTCGGGATGCACGCCTCGTCACCGAACGGCTGGCCGAACTCCCACACGAGGCGCGGCAGCAGCCCCCAGGCATCCGCCGTCACCTCGAACTCGGTGTGCGCCGTCCGACAATGCTCGGCGACCCGCCGCGCGTGGCTACGCTCGTCGTGGGCGGCGTCACCCGTCCCCATCGAGAACGTCCGTACCGTTTGGCCGGCGCTTTCCGCCATGCAGCTCACGACGATGCCGCTATCCACGCCGCCGCTCAGAAATGCGCCGAGCGGCACGTCACTTCGCAAGCGACGTCGCACGGCGGCCGCGACCACGCGATCGGCTTCGCGCACGAGGTCGTCGTTGGACGCTCGCACCTTGCGCGCGAACGAAAGGCGCCAGAAGCGCTCTTCGCGCTGTCCGTCCGACGTGAGTGTCAGGACGTGGCCCGGCAACAGCTGGAACGCGTCGTCGTAGATCGTTTCGCGGCCCGGGAGATAGGTCCAATAGAGGAATCGGGCGACGGAGTCGGGGCGCACCTTCCAGCCGCCCGGATCCGTCACCCAGAGCGCCTTCAGCTCGGACGCGAAGTGGAAGCGGCCCTGGTGCCAGCCATAGTAGAGCGGCTTCTTTCCGAGCCGGTCGCGCGCGAGAAAAAGAGTCCGCCGCGGCGCGTCCCAGATCGCAAACGCGAACATGCCGTTGATGCGCTCGAGCAAGCCGTGGATGCCCCACTGCTCGTACCCGTGTACGAGGACGTCCGAGTCCGAGTCGCTCCGAAAGGTGTGGCCGGCGGCGAGCAGCTCGGTCCGGAGCGTCTCGAAGTCGTAGATCTCGCCGTTGTAGACCATCCACACCGAACCGTCCTCGTTGCTCATCGGCTGCCGGCCGCGCGGCGAGAGGTCGATGATGCTGAGGCGGCGATGCGCAAGGCCGACGTGCGGGAGCACGTGCGTGTCCGCGTCGTCGGGTCCGCGGTTCACCATCGTGTCGCGCATGCGATCGACGAGATCCCGAGGGATTCGTTCCTGCGCGAAGTCGACGACGCCGCAAATGCCGCACATGGGAGATCGCTCGCGCCCGTCGCGCGTCAGGCCTCGGTGAGTGCCGCGAAGAGCGCGTTCCAGCGCGCGCTCACGACGGGGGCGGTGAACGAGTGAATGGTGTCGGGGATCGCATCGCGCATCCGTCGGAGGGCCGCCGGGTCCCGAAGCACGTCGACGAGCGCGGCCGTCAGCGCCGGCACGTCCTCGGGCGGGAGCAATCGTCCGTTCACGCCGTCGCGCACGAGCTCGCTCACGCCGTGCGGACAGTCGAAGGCGATCACGGGAAGGCCGCAGGCCAACGCTTCCAGCACGACGTTCGGCATGCCCTCGTAGCGCGACGACAGCACGAAAACGTCGGCGTGCGCGAAATAACGCTCGGGCTGCTCCTGGAAGCCGACGAGATCGACGACGCCGGCGAGACCGAGCCCGGCCGCCTGCTCGCGGAGCGCGGCTTCGAGCTCCCCGACCCCGACGATCGTGAGCCGCGCCGGCACGCCGGCCGCGCGCACGGCGGCGATCGCCTGCAAGAGCAGATCGAAGCCCTTCTGTTGCGTCAGCCGTCCCATGGCGAGCACGTGCGGTCCCGGTCCCGTGAACGGCGACGACGCCGTCCGTGCCGCGGTCGCGAGCCGCTCCGCGTCGACGGGATTGTGGAAGCACTCGACCTGCCCGGGCCGCAGCGCGATCTCGGCCGTCAGACGGCGCGCGACCGCTTCCGTCTGCGTGATGATGCGATCGGCCCGACGCACGAGCCGCAGATAGCACCCGTAGAGCAGATCCCGATAGCGGTTGTGCTCCATGTAGCGCTCGCCGATGACCTCGCGGATGACGACCTTGCACGGCGGCAGGAACGGCTTCGCCAGGAGCAACAGGAAGTTGATGTAGCCCTGCGTGGCGACGAGGACCGCGGGCCGGACCTTCCAGATCACCCGGATCAGCCGCGGCATGGCGTTCCGCGCCCGCTTGGCCTCGAGCACGTGCATCACGACGTCGTCCGGGACCTCGGAACGGAACCAAAACCCGTAGAACGTGTAGAAGACCACGAGATGCGGCTCGAAACGGCTGCGATCGAGGTGCCGCAGGAGCGTGATCACGACCCGCGCCGCGCCACCGCCGAGGGTCGGCAATACGAACAACACGGGACGTCGGGCTCGGGATTTGGTCACGATGTCGCAGCGCCGACGCAAGATCGGAACGGCCCTTCGGAATATCGGCGGTCGGGCGGGGACGCAAGATCAAAAGCCCCGTCCGCCAGGCCGAAACCGCGTTGACAATGCGGGAGGTGGCGCGGACCATGTGGGGATCGTGCTCGTGCGCTCCGAGCCCCACGCCATCGCGACCGCCACACCGAGCTCCACTCCGGATGCCGAGGCACGCGCGCGCCGCGTGCTCGGCCTGCTCGCCGCAAGTCTCTACCCGACCGATGGCTCGCATCGCGCGCTGACGTTCGTCACGGACTTCGACGACGACGCGATCGCGCGCGTGCGCCGTGAGGCCTTGGCGCTCCGCGTTCGCCATGGCGCACCTGTGACCGTCGAGCTCAGGTACGTCGCCGATGCACGGGCCGCCACCATGGTCGCAACGCTCGCCGACCTCGCGGCGCACGAGGTGCGTATCGTCACCTCGCCGATCGGCGGCGTCGCGAGCGTCACGGCCATCCCTACGGCGATCGCCACGCTGCGCGGCGAGGTCGGATCCGTCCCCGTCAGCGCGCCGGCGATCGATCGCCAGGCGCTACCGGAACGGGCAGCCATCGAGAGCACCGTCGAAGCGCTGCGCGTCTCGTCACGTGCGAGGCCGCTCCCGGAACCCGACCGTCCGCGCGTCGGGCTGTCGGAGGATCTGGACCCGTTCGGTCTCGATCGCGTGTTTCGGGGGTACACGATCCCCGTCTTCCGATTCATGTTCGAGCAGTACTGGCGCACCCGCGTGACCGGCATGGAGAACGTCCCCGCAACGGGCGCTGGGCTGGTCGTCGCGAATCATTCGGGCGCGGTGCCGGCTGACGCGTTCATGCTCGCGGCCGCCCTCGAGCTCCGTCATCCCGCGCGCCGTTGTCTCCGAGTCCTCTACGACAAATTCGTCGACGCCCTGCCCTTCGTCGGCGACGTCTATCGCCGCCTCGGCGGCGTCACGGCCTCGCTGCCGAACGCGGAGCGTTTGCTGCAGCGCGGCGAGCTGGTCGGCCTGTTTCCCGAGGGGATCGCCGGCGTGGAGAAGCGCTGCACCGAGCGCTATCGCCTCCGTCCGTTCAAGACGGGCACCGCACGACTCAGCGTCCGCACCGGCAGCCCGGTGATCCCGGTCGCGATCGTCGGAGCCGAAGAGGCCTACCCGGTCGTGGCGCGCCTCTATCGGCTCGGTCGAATGGTCGGTGTGCCGTGGATCCCATTGACGCCGACCTTTCCGCTCTGCGGCGTCGCGGGCGCCCTGCCCCTGCCGACCAAATGGTCGATGCACTTCGGCACGCCGATCCTGCCTCCGCCCGCCGACGGGCGCTCCGAGGACACCCGGGTCGCGGAGCTGACGGGCCGCATTCGCGCGGCGATCGAAAGCAGCCTCGGCGATCTGCTCGCAAAACGCGACGGAATCTTCCTATAAGGGCCGGCCGGCGCTCGACGCGCGCCGGTGCGCACCACACGCGGTCGTCGACGTTTCGACGGCCAAGCAGCCCGAGAGGGAGACCAGCAATGCGGAGTCATCTGGCGTTGGTCGTCGTGGTCGCGCTGACCGGAGCGGCCTGCACACGTACCGTACAGTCGGCCAAGAGCGATCCTTGCCCGGCCCCCCAGGCGGCGCGGTCCGTCTCTGGAAGCGGCATCGGCATCATCGGCATGTCGCTCGACCGCCATCCCGACGGGTCGGGAACGCCGGAGCTCTTCGTCGACCGGGTCGCGCCCGAAGGTCCGGCGGCGAGCGCCGGGGTCCGATCCGGCGACCGGATCTACAGCATCGAAGGAACGTCGACCGCCGGCATGTCGGTCGCCGAAGCCGCGCGCCGGCTGCGTGGACCTACCGGAGCGTCGATCGCGCTCGCCGTCGGCGAGAACGGCCGCGTGCGCGACGTCACGATCACGCGGGTCGCTCCGAGCGACCTCTGGAACCGCGCCGGGACGGCGCGCCCGGGCGGCGGCGAGCGCGTGCACGCGAGCGACGTGGCGCCGGCCGCCGCCGTCGCGGTGCCGCCGTGCCGCCAGTGATGCGTCAGGCTTTGCAGAGCACGCCGGCCGTCACGAAATAGCTGCCGGTTTCGTTGACGATGCCGCCGAAGACGTCGGCGGTGCCCGCGGGCTCGACGTGGGCGACGGCGACGGCTCCGGCCGACACTTGGGTGCTGCCGTCGGCACGGCGGAAGACGTACCCCGCGGGATAGTGGGCGCTCGTGTCGAGCAGCTCGCCGGGCGCGAGGGCGGTCACGGGACGCTCGACGCGGCCGGCGGCGTAGAACACGTGGCCCGCGTCGACGACGATCGCTTGCCCGTTGTCGAAGACGACGCGCAGCACCGGGACGGCGGATGCCGTCATGGCGATCTTGGTGAACAGCCGAAATCCGATGCGTTCGTTCGGCAGCCGCGTCATCACGGTGATCGACTTGCCGACGAGCCCGCCGATCGCGACCGGCCCGTCGACCGTCTCGATCAAGCTCTCGCCGGTGAGACATCCCCGCTCACACCCTCGCTGGTCTGCGCCCACGTCGGCTCCTTCCTGGTGGCGCGCATCCGGCGCCGGCGGCTTCCATACACGGCGCCGCCGCATGCGCCAACGCGCCGTACCTCCCCCGTTGACAGTCCACACCCCCTCTGCGAGGAACGCGCCGCCTCCACCATGCCTCGGCATTTCGCCTACCGTGCGCTCGCCGCCGTGACCGCGTTCTTCTTCTTCCTGTTCGGCTTCGTGTTCATCTGCGGCTTCATCGATCGCGCCCTGTTCCAGGTCTTCGCGCGGCCGCTCTTCGACACCGACCCCTGGGGGTATTACATGCTGGGCGTGGCGGGATCCGTCCTCGTCATGTGGGCCGTGGCACTCGCGTCGGTGGTGCGCACACCGGCCGCGAATCCCGGCGTCGCGACCGCGACCACGGTCGGCCTCGTCCTGGGCTCGATCCTCCGACTTCTCGCGTGGTACTCGGGCGAGTATCGCCTCGCCGCGGATCAGCTCCGGCTCGAGTCGGCGGTCTTCCTGGTCCTCGCCCTCGGCTTCGTCTGGCTGCGCCCGCCGCGCGCGGAATCGCCGACCGCATGAGCGACACGCGGCCGTCGCAGCAACCGATCGTCGTCGGACGCATCGGAGTCACGTTGCTCTGCGTCTACCTGTTCGCCGTGACGTTGCGGATCGGCGGCTGCTACGCGCCCGAGCCGGCGCGGCACGACAAGCTTCCGAGCAGCGGGCCGGCCGTCGGACAGCCGTTCCCGGAGTTCGTCCTGCGCGACGTGAGCGGCGTCGAGATCGCCTCCCGTGACCTCCGCGGCGCGCGCGCAGTGCTCGCGATCGTGCCGAGCCTGGATTGGTCGCCGCCGACGAAGGCACGGGTGCTCGATCTCGCCGAAGCGGTCGCAAAGCGCCGCGACCTGCGCGTCGCCGTCGTCCTGCCGGCCGCGCAAGCGTCACCACGGAGCCTGGCCTTCGTTCGGGACCGCGAGTTGCCGCTCTACGTGCTCGTCGACGACGCCGGACTGATCGAGCGCCTCGGCCTCACGGCACCTGCACCGGACGGCACGCCCGCGGCACACCCCGCGACGTTCCTCCTCGACGCCGAGGGCCGCGTCCTCGTACGCGACACGCGCCGCGACGCCCGCACCTGGCCCGTGCCGACGCTCGTGCTCGACGCTCCCGCGGCGCGCGACACGGGCGCCACGGCGCCCTGACCTCGACTCGCCGGTCGGGCTTCGCTACACCGCCGGCATGCACCTCTCGACCCGCGTCCACGGACGCAGCCATCGCTTCGGATCGGTGCGCGAGGTGCTCGCGCGCGCGAACGAGCCGAAGGCGGGCGACGAGCGCGCCGGGATCGGCGCCCGCTCGCACCTCGAACGTGCCGCCGCCAAGCTCGTGCTCTCCGAGCTCACCCTCGCCGATCTTCGCGCCCACCCCGTAGCGCCGCTCGACGAGGACGAGGTGAGCCGCGTGATCGACGCCGGCGTCGACGAGAGCGTCTATCGCGAGATCCAGGGCTGGAGCGTCGCCGAGCTTCGCGACTGGCTTCTCGCCGACGACACGACGCTGGAGGCGATGCGGCGCGTGAGCCGCGGCCTCACCGCGGAAATGGCGGCAGCCGTGGTCAAGCTCTCGTCGAATCTCGACCTCGTGTACGGCGCGCGCCGCCTACCGGTGACGACGCGCGCGCGCACGACCGTCGGCCTCCCCGGCCGCCTCAGCACCCGACTACAACCCAACCATCCGAGCGACGACCCTCGGGGGATCACCGCGTCGATCTACGAGGGTCTCGCCTACGGCGCGGGCGACGCGCTGATCGGCATCAACCCCGTCATCGACGAGGTCGACAACGTGACCGCGCTCTTGCGTCTCACCGCCGACGTCATCGAGCGGTGGCGGATCCCGACGCAGAATTGCGTCCTCGCCCACGTGACGACCCAGATGCGCGCACTCGAGCAAGGCGCGCCGATGGACATCCTCTTCCAGAGCCTCGCCGGCACCGAGACCGCCGTGCGAAGCTTCGGCACGTCGGTCGCGATGCTCGACGAGGCGAGCGCCATGATCCGCGAGCGGTCCACGCTGCGCACGCGCGGCACCGTCGGCCCACCTCCGACGCAGCTCATGTACTTCGAGACGGGTCAGGGATCCGAGCTCTCCGCCGGCGCGCACGGCGACGCCGACCAGGTGACGCTCGAGGCGCGCTGCTACGGGCTCGCCCGGCGCTACGACCCGTTCCTCGTCAACACGGTCGTCGGTTTCATCGGGCCAGAGTATCTCGCCGACGGCCGCCAGATCGTGCGCGCCGGACTGGAAGACCACTTCATGGGAAAGCTGCTCGGCGTCCCGCTCGGCGCTGACGCCTGCTACACGAACCACGCCGACGCCGACCAGAACGACTGCGACACGCTCGCCACGCTGCTCACGACCGCCGGGTGCAACTACTTCATGGGCGTGCCGGCCGGCGACGACGTCATGCTGAGCTATCAGTGCACGAGCTACCACGACGGCGCGACGCTGCGGCAGCTGCTCGGCCTCAGGCCGGCACCGGAGTTCGAGGCCTGGCTCGTCGACCAGGGACTCATGCACGACGGAAAGCTCACGAGCCGGGCCGGCGATCCCGGCTTTTTCGTGCGCCCATGAAGACCGCGACGCCACCCCCGCCACCGGCGCTCGCCGCGCTCCTCGCCACGACGCCCGCACGGCTCGCGATCGGCCGGACGGGCCCGCGCCCCACGGCCGCGACGTACCTCCGCTTCCTCGCCGACCATGCACGAGCACGCGATGCCGTCTTCACCGAAGTACCCGCCGCGGTCGTGAAGAAGCTCGGCCTGGTCGAGATCGCAACGGCGGCGCCGTCGCGCGCCGCCTACCTGCGAGAGCCCCGCCTGGGGCGCGCGCTCGCGCCGAGCGCGCGGACCCGGCTCGCGCGCTGCCGGAAGCGTCCCGAGGTCCAGCTTCTGCTCGTCGACGGACTCTCGTCGACGGCGGTGATCGCGCATGGCGGCGCGCTCCTCAGGAAGCTGACGACGCTCCTCCGTGCGCGCGGGCGTCGACTCGGCACGCCGCTCTTCGTTCGCAACGGCCGCGTGCGCGTACAGGACGAGATCGGCCACGTGCTCCGCCCCGAGGTCTGTTGCGCGATCGTCGGAGAGCGTCCCGGGCTCGCGACCGCGAGCAGCCTCTCCGCGTACGTCATCCATCGACCGACACGCGCATCCACGGAGCCGGATCGAACGCTGATCTCCAACATCCACGACGGTGGCCTCTCCGTCGTCGCAGCGGCGCGGCAGATCGCGGATCTCATCGACGAGTGTCTCGCGCGCGGTGCGAGCGGTGCGGCACTCGCCGACGCGCGCGCGGCCGCAGCGACCCCGCAGCCCCGATAGTCTCCGCCAGCGTCTCGGCCGTGAGCCCGACGCTGCCCGATGCGGCATTCGCGTCGTGCACGAATGCCGCGACGCGATCCGCAACCTACGCCTTCCGCCGCCGACGCGGCGTTTCACCTTGACTCTACAAATCAATGCTCGTAGCCCACGTTCGTGCAGCGCGCCCTCCTCGGCCTAGTCGTCTGTCCCCGGTGTCGCGAGCGGTTCGACCTCGATGTCTTCTGCGAGGAGCGCGTGGGCTCGGGACGCGAACCGGAGATCGTCGAAGGCGCGCTCCGCTGCACGGCGTGCGTCGCGGCGTTCCCGATCATCGAGGGCATCCCGCGCCTCCTCGGTCCGGCATTGCTCGCGCGCATGCGCCGGCGGCATGCACGGTTCTTCACCGCGCACCCCGAATTCCTCGCCGCGGACCATGCGGACGACGACCCCCTCGCCGACACGCTCGAGAGCTTCACGCGCCAACGACTCGATCTCGGCCTTCCCGGCCCGGAGCTCGCCGCGCAATGGCGCGTCAATCTCCAACGCAATCTCGGTGACGCCATCCAACTCGAAGAGCTGCGCGGCCGCCGCATCCTCGATGTCGGCTGCGGTTTCGGACGCCATCTCCGAATCGCGAGCGACCACGGCGCGGAGGTCGTCGGCATCGACCTTTCGGGCGGCGTCGAGGTCGCCTATCGCAACCTCGCCGGTCGGCCGAACTGTCACGTGGTCCAGGGCAACGTCTACGAGCGTCCGCTGCGAGACGAGGTCTTCGATGTCGTGTGGTCCTTCGGCGTGCTGCACCACATGCCCGACCCGGCCGCGGGCTTTCGCGCGCTCGTCGAGTTCGCGCGGCCGAAGGGCGGCCTCGTCGCGATCTGGGTGTACGGCTATCGCGGCATGAGCTTCACCTACCGGCTCTCGCACATGCGCGCGCTGCACGCGTTCACCCGCGAGCTCTCCGGCACCGCGCGTCTCCGCGCGTCGCAGGCGGTCGCCGCCGGCCTGTCCGCGTTCTACTGGGAGCCGCTGCGAGCCCTCCGCGCCATCGGGCTCGGCACGATCGTCGATCGTCTGCCGCTCACTGACTACGTCGCGCACGACTTCTCGGCACGCGTAGCCGGCGTGCACGACCGCCTCTCGACGCCGATCACCCACTTCCACGATCACGACGAGCTGACCGAGTGGCTCCGCGCGGCGCGTCTCGTCGACATCCACGTCGAGGACACGAACCGGCGCGGGTGGCGCGCGTGGGGCCGCCGCACTCCGCGCCTCGAAGCCCCCACGCGCACGCATCCACTGGCCAACGGCTTCTCCACGCGCGGCGACGATCGGCCGGTCGTCCACTGATCCCCGACGAGCGTCGGTAGCTCTCCCGCGGCGCCTCGGTATATGACCGTCGCGACCTCGTGGTGCGCACGCTCGCTTACGGTCTCGTCGTCGTCACGCTCGCGCTCGTCGCCCTCGCGGTCTGGGTCGCGCGCGCGCAATACCCGCGCCTTCGGGTCGAGAACCTGGCCTTTCGTTTCCTCGTTCCGCTCGGACAGCGGCTCCTGGGCGTTCACCGCCCCGTCGCCGCCGGCAGCACCCCCGTGTTCGTCTGGGAGGACCCGAAGACGCTCGAGACGCTCCGCCACACCCATGACCTCGACCGCGTCGTCGCGGCCGGCACGAACGACTTCGAGCGCTGGGTGCTGCTCATGCACTGGGCGCGCGACCGCTTCCCACACCTGCCGAACCCGAACGCCCCGGACGCCGACGCGTTCGACGGCGTCGCCCTCCTCGCGCGACACCGCGAGGGCGGCTACCTCTGCGGGACCATCGCACCGCTGCTCGTGCAAGCCGTGACCGCCCTCGGCGGCCACGCCCGTCGTGTCGAGCTGCGCCACACGCCCGGCGACAGTCACGTCGTCACCGAGGTGTGGTCGGAGCATCACCGCAAATGGATCGTGCTCGATCCGGACTACGACATCTTCTTCACCGTAGACGGCGTGCCGCAACACGCGCTCGAGCTGCATGCTCTGTGGGCGGCGAACGCCGTCGACACGGTCCGCATTCACTGGCGCGAGAGCCCGCACAACATCTATCGCCCCGACCTCGAGGGTGGACGGCGTGACTTCCTCCGCATGATCTACGAGACGCGCGACTGGCCGCGCTGGGACCGCGAACGCAATCAGCACAAGGGCGAGCGTTTCGCGGTGCGCCTTCTGCACTACTACTCGCACGTGTCGTTTCCGCTGCGGAACGACTGGCGGTCGCGACCGTTGCCCTGGTGGCATCCCGAGGGCAACCACGTCCAGGGATCGCTCGTGATCACGCGCCCGACGATGCCGGCGTGGGAGGACTTCGTCGTGACGACCGCGGACCCGACGGCGCTCTACGCGCCCCCGCCGGGCGCCGCTCAGGCGCTCAGCCGCTCCAGCTTCTCGTAGAGGCTTTCGACCTCGCGCTTCAGGCGGGCGTAGGTCGAAAACGCCGCCTGCGGATTCGAGTGCGTCTGATAGAAGTCCGGGTCGTTCATGACCTGCGAAAGCTCGGAGAGCTCGGCCTCCTTCGCGGCGATCGAGCTCTCGACGCTGGCGGCTTCTTTCGCCCGTTTCTCGGCGGCCCGCGCCTGCCGCTTCTCGGCGTCACGCGCGGCGCGATCGGCCTCCCGAGCGGCCTTCGGATCGACCGCCGGTGGGGCCGTGGCCGCCGCAGTGGCCGCGGGCGTGAGGGTCCGTGACCTCACCGGCGGCGCAACGACACCGGAGATGCCCGCCTTCTTCGCCAGGTACTCCTCGTAGTTCCCGAGGTAGCGAATCGCCTCCCCATGCCCCACTTCGAGAATCTCGCCGGGCAAGCGGTCGAGGATGTAGCGGTCGTGGGCGACCAGCACGACGGTGCCCTCGTAGGCGAGGAGCGCTTCCAGCAGCACCTCTTTCGCCGTCAGGTCGAGGTGGTTCGTCGGCTCGTCGAGCAGGAGACAGTTCGCGGGCTCGATCAGGAGCTTCGCGAGGGCGAGGCGATTGCGCTCGCCGCCGGAAAGCACGCGCACCGGCTTCTCGACGGCGTCACCGCTGAAGAGAAACGCACCGAGCAGATCGCGCACGCGCGGCACCATCTCGACGGGCGTCACGGCCATCATCTCGTCGAGCACCGTCTTGCTCGGATCGAGCACGGCCGACTGGTCTTGCGCGAAGTACGCGAGGCGGACGTTGTGTCCGGCCGTGCGCTTGCCCTCGGTCAACGGCTCGACGCCCGCCAGCAGCTTCAGGAGTGTCGACTTCCCCGCCCCGTTCGGCCCGACGAGCGCGACCTTCGTACCGCGCTCGATCGCCACGTCGACGCCGCCGTACACGGAGAGGTCCCCGTACTTCTTCACCGCGCCCTCGACGCTCACCACGATCCGGCCGCTGCGCGGCGGCTCCGGGAGCCGGATCGTGACCCGCCGCTCGTGCCCCTCGGGCGGCGACAGGCGCTCGAGCTTCTCGAGCTGCTTGATCCGGCTCTGCACCTGGGCGGCCTTGGTCGCCTGGTAACGGAACCGGCGGATGAACGCCTCGACGCGTTCGATCTCCTCCTGCTGCTCGACGTACGCCGCCGCCTCGAGCGCGCGCCGCTCCTCGCGCTGCTCGAGATAGCGCGTGTAGTTGCACGTGTAGTCCGTCAGCCGCCCGCGTGACACCTCGGTGATGCGCTGCACGCAGACGTCGAGGAAGTAGCGGTCGTGCGCGACCAGGATGACGAGCGACTCGCACGCCGCGAGGAACTCCTCGAGCCACGTGCGCGCCTCGAGATCGAGATGGTTCGTCGGCTCGTCGAGGAGCAGCACGCGCGGGCGGCGGAGGAGGATCTTCGCGAGGGCGATCCGCATCTGCCAGCCGCCGCTGAACGTGCCGACGTCGCGGGTGAAGTCGCCGGTCCGGAAGCCGAGGCCGTTCAGCACGCGCTCCGTCTCGGCCTCGAGGTCGTAGCGCGCCGTGGCGTCGAAGCGATCGCGCACGTCGTGATACGAGGCCATCAGCGCGTCGTGCTCGGGCCCGGTCGTCGGGGCGTGCGCGAGCGCGTCCTCGAGACGGCGGCATTCGGCTTCGAGCACGTGCTGATCCACGAAGGCGTCCATCGCCTCTTCGAGCACCGTCCGGCCCGAAACCCCCACCACCTCCTGCGGCAGATACCCGACCGTGGTTCCCTTCGGGAGCACGATCTCGCCGCCGTCGGGCTCCATTTGCCCCGCGATCATGCGCAGGAGCGTCGACTTGCCGGCGCCGTTCATGCCCGTCAGGCCGATGCAGGTTCGCTCCGGTGCGAACCAGTTCACCCCGTCGAGGATGCGCTGGCCGCGGAACGTCTTGGTGAGATTCGCGATCGTGAGCACGAACCCCCGGTTTTACCGGCTGCCGCCCGCGCCTGCCAGCGACGGCGCACGGTGGCGGGTCAGGCCGGCGGGCGGACCTTCACGATCACCGTCTTGCCGCTTCGCACGCGCTCGGGATTCGGTTTGAAGAGCCCGAGCCAGGCGATCCAGTACTTCTTCGCGTAGACGGGCGCCATTTTCGCGGCGAGCTCCGGGTCGGTGAGGATCTCCGCCTGCCCGACGAAGTGCGGACCGTCCGCGGCCCCGACCCAGACGTACAGCGGACCGCCCTTCTTGAGACGCTTCGCCTTGTAGCTCGTCGGGAGGGTCGCGAAGTAGATCGCGTCGCCGTCGTACATGAACCACACCGGCACGACCTTGCTGAGCGATCCGTCCGCGCGCTTGGTCGCCGTGTAGATCTCCTTCGAGGACTCCAGCGCCCTCGTGACCTCTGGGCTGAAACCGGCGTGGACGACGGCCGCCACGAGCACGCTGCCGAGTACGAGCATGAGCATGAGCATCCGGCGCATACCTCCCTCCTCGATCGCCGGCGTCCTCGAGCGACGCCGTGCGTGCGCTCGCGTACCATCGTCCCCACGCCATTGCCACGCGGTCGCCGACGTTCCCGAGGCCGCCTTGACCACCGCGCAGCGCGGCAGGCAATAACAGGTCTCGGATGGTGTGGGGGTGAAGGCGCTCGAGCGCTACGTCGACTGGGTCATTCGCCACCGCCTCCCCGTCGTCGCGATGATGCTTCTCGTCACCGGCTTCTGGGCGTTCCAGTTGCCGGCGCTCCGCGTCGAGATCGACCCCGACGCGAATCTCCCGCAGGACCACCCGTACATCCGCGCGTTGAAGACGCTGGAGCAGACCTTCGGGGAGAAGAACCTCGTCGTCATCGGGCTCTTTCCGAAAAGCGGCTCGATCTACACGCCGGCGTTCCTGGCGAAGATCCAACGCCTCACGAATCGGATCGGCGACGTCCCGGGGCTGATCCGCTCCACGTACCTGAGCCCCTCCGCACCGCTCGCGAAGGCGATCGAGGGCGACGGCGAGACGCTCGTGGTCCGCCCGGCGCTCGAAGGCGCGGCCACGACGCCCGCGCAGCTCGCCGAGGTGCGCCGTCGGCTGCGCGTGAACCCGTTCTACGTAGGGACCGTCGTCGCAGACGACGACTCGGCGGCCGCAATCATCGCCAACTTCAAGCTCGGCCCCGAGATGCCCGGCTATCCCGCGGTACAGGATCGGCTGACCCGGATCGTCGCGGAGGAGAACGACGGCACCTTCGACGCCTACTTCGGCGGCACGATCGCACTGAATGCCGGTCTCGCGCGGATCACCGAGCGGACCGTCGTGCTCTTTCCGATCGCGCTCTTCATCATCGCCGTCCTGCACTTCGAGGCCTTTCGGACCGTGCAGGGCATGGTGCTGCCGGTCGTGACGGCGATCCTGGCGGTGGTCTGGAGCCTCGGGCTGATGGGCTTCCTGCGTGTCCCGCTCGACCCCTTCAACACGACGACCCCCATCCTGATCCTGGCCGTCGCGGCCGGCCATGCGGTGCAGATCCTGAAGCGCTACTACGAGGAGTACGAGCGGCACCGCGACGCTCACGTCGCGATCCGCGTCGCGGTCGCGCGCTTCGGACCGGTCATGTTGACCGCCGGCACGATCGCCGCCCTCTCCTTCTTCTCGCTCACGGCGTTCCGCACGGCGGTGATCCGCAACTTCGGCTTGCTCGCGGGCTTCGGCATCATCGCGACGCTCGTGATCGAGCTCACCCTGATCCCGGCCGTGCGAGCGATCCTGCCGGCGCCACAGAAGGACGAGATCGAACGCGAGGCGCGGAGCGGCCGCGCGCTCTCGCGCCTGCTCGCCCGCCTCACCGAAGTAGTCGCGTTCCGTCCCAGAGCCGTCATCGGCGTTGCCGCCGGCGCCGTCGCGATCGCGGGTGTGGGCGCTTCCCGCATTCACGTCGACACCACCTTCAAGCGACAGTTTCCGCGCCATCATCCCGTGCGCGTCGCGGACGACGTCATCAGCCGCACGTTCAGCGGCACGAACACGCTGGTCTTCCTCGTCGAGGGGCCACGTGACGGCGCCCTTCACGATCCCGCCGCGCTCCGTGCGATCGCCGACCTCCAACGGTTCGTCGAGGCCGATGCCGACGTCGGCAAGACGCTCTCGATCGTCGACTACGTGAGCGAGATGCACCACGCCCTGACGGGAAGCCCACGCGGCGCCGTCGACGTGCCACCGACGGAGGAGCTCGTCAGCCAGTATCTCTTCCTCTACGCGATGTCCGGCGGGCCGGAAGACTTGAACAGCCACATCGACCTGGCGCACCGTCGCGCCGCAGTCCGCGTCTTTCTGCGCAACGACTCCACCGCCTATGGCGAGGAGCTCCTCACTCGGGTCCGCGCCCACGTCGCGGCGCACTTCCCGCCCGACTACGTCGTCGAGTACTCGGGGACGGTCGCGTCGAGCGCGGCGCTCACGGACGCGATGGTACACGGCAAGGTGCTGAACATGATGCAGATCGCGGCCATCATCGTGGTCGTCTCCGGCCTCGTGCTCCGGTCGCTCGTGGGAGGTCTTCTCGTCGCGGTACCGCTCGTCGTCGCGGTGCTCGTCAACTTCGGGGTCATGGGATTCGCGGGCATTCCGCTCGACGTCATCACGTCGCCGATCGCCGCGATGGCGGTGGGGATCGGCTCGGATTACGCCGTCTATTTCCTGTTCCGACTCCGCGAAGAGCTCGGCACGAGTCGGACGCCCGCCTTGGCGCTCGCGAGCACGATGCAGTCGTCCGGCAAGGCGATCGTCTACGTGTCGTCCGCGATCGCCGGGGGCTACCTCGTGCTCTGCATCTCCGGCTTCGTGTTCCACATCGAGCTCGGCGCTCTCGTCGCGCTCGCCATGGTCGTGTCGAGCCTCGCGGCGATCTCGCTCCTGCCGGCGCTGGCGCTGATCCTGCGGCCCGCGTTCCTCTTCGGCGCACGCACCGGCAACACCGGCGCCTGACGGCGATCAGGCGAGCGGCAGGCCGACGCGGAACGACGCCCCGCCGGGCTCGTCCAACAACGCGAGCTCGATGTTCTGGAGATCGGCGATCCGTGACGCGACGAAGAGACCCATGCCGAGACCGTGGACCGCGGTCGTGAAGAACGGCTCGAAAATCTTGTCGCGATGCATGGCCGGCACGCCCGGTCCGCAGTCGCGCACGCCGACGACGAGCCGGCCGGAGTCCGTGTCGACGCGCGCGTCGACGTCGATCGTGGCACCGTCCGGCGAGAAGCGCGCGGCGTTCTGGAGCAAGGTTTGGAAGAGACATGCGGCCGCCTCGCGATGGACCCTGATCCGCGGCACGTCCGCCGGCAGGGCACGCCGGCACGAGAGCCCCTTCGCCTGCAACTCCTCGCGCACGCCTTCCTCGGCAAGATCGAGCACGTCGGCGAAGGCGTGCACCTCGCGGCCCTCGGGCGGGACGGTCGTCGCGCGGATGATGTCGAGTACGAGCCCGCGGATCCGGTCGGTTTCCGCGATCGCCATCGCCAAGTACCGCTCGCGGAACTCCGGATCCTGGTACTGGGCGGGCAGCAGCTGTAGGAACGTCCGGATCGTCGCGAGCGGATTGTTGATGTGGTGCGCCAATCCGGACGCGAGGTAGCCGAGCGTGGCGGCGCGCTCGGCCCGCCGTAACCGCTCCTCCAGCACCTGGCGCTCCTCGGCGAGCTGGTAGCGCTGGAGGACCTCGCGGATCGCGTAGGGCAGCATCGCGAGGTAGCCCTCTTCCTTCACGATGAAATCGTCGGCGCCGAGCTTCATGGCCTCGACCGCGACCTTCGCCGAGGATGCCGTCGTGACGAAGAGCGTCGGCAGCGCCGGAGTACGGGCGCGGATCTCCTTCAAGAGATCGAGACCGTCCCCGTCCGGGAGCCAATAGTCGAGGACACAGAGGTCGTAGCTGTTGGCGCCGAGTCGCTTCCGCGCCTCGGCCACCGTCGGCACGACCTCGAGCGTCCATCCGTCGAGGACGCTGCCGATCTCGTCGCCGATCAACGCGGCGTGCGAGCCGTTGTCCTCGATGACCAGTGCCGCCTTGCCCATCCGCCTCCCGACGCGCTCCCCTTCGCGCGTGAACGCTACACCAGCGAACGGCGACGCCTCAAGGTCGATCGCCGCCTACGACGCCGCAGCGACGGGAGCCGTCGGCTCCGCCGCATCGGCACCCGGTTGCTTGAATCCGATCCGGAACACCGCGCCGCCCTGCGGCGGCGTCGGCATGAGACGCAGCTCGATGTCCTGCAAGTCGGCGATCCGCGACGCGACGAACAGCCCCATGCCGAGCCCGTCGACCGCCGTCGTGAAGAACGGCTCGAAGATCTTCTCGCGATGATCGGGCGGAATGCCGGGGCCGTGGTCGCGGATCTCGGTCACCACCCGCCCCGACGCGCCGTCGAGCCGCACGTCGATCTCGATCGCACCCCCGTCCGGCGAGAACCGCACCGCGTTCTGGAGCAACGTCAGCAGGAGACACGTGGCCGCCTCTCCGTGGACGCGCACCGCCGGCAGTCCCGGCGCGATCGTCTTCTTGCAGACGATGCCGCGTTTCTGGAGCTCCCCGGCGAGGCTTTCCTCGGCGTGCGCCACGAGCTCCTCGATGTTCTGCACCTCGTGGCCCTGCTGGGGCACCGTCGCCGCGCGCATGATGTCCTTCACGAGATCGCGGATCCGCTCGCTTTCGGCGAGCGCCATCTCCAGGTACTTCGTCCGGAACTCCGGGTCATCGATGTTCGTCGGCAGCAGCTGGAGGAACGTTCGGATCGTCGCGAGCGGGTTGTTGATGTGGTGCGCGAGGCCGGAAGCCAGGTAGCCGAGGGTGGCGGCGCGCTCGGCGCGCTGCAACCGTTCCTCGAGCAGCTGACGTTCGGAGGCGAGCTGGCGACGCTTCAGCACCTCCTGGACGAGGTACGGCAGCACCGCGAGGTAGCCCTCCTCCTTCACGAGGTAGTCGTCGGCGCCGATCTTCATGGCATCGACGGCGAGCTTCGCCGACGACGCCGTCGTCACGAAGATGGTCGGCGTCTCGATGCCCTGATGGCGCACCTCGCGCAGCAGCTCGATCCCGTCGCCGTCCGGGAGGCGGAAATCGAACACGAAAAGATCGTACGCACGCGCGCTCAACTTTGTCCGCGCCTCCGCGAGCGTCGTCACCTGATCGAGGGTCCAGCCCTCGAGCGCCACCTCCAGCTCGTCCGCGATCATCTCGGCGTGCGAGCTGTTGTCCTCCACCAGCAAAGCCGCTCGGCTCATGCGCTGTCCCTCACTTCCTCGTCCATGTGTCGCGCCTCGCGCGGAAAGCTCAACCGAAACGTCGCACCCTCGCCCAGGTTCGACTCGACCCAGATCCGTCCTCCGTAGCGCTGCACGATCCGTTTCACCACCGCGAGGCCGATGCCGTGCCCCTGCTGCACCACGCCCGCCACCGTCTGGTTGGGCGCGCGATGATAGAGCTGAAAGATCCGCCCCATCTGGCTCGGCTCGATGCCGACACCGTTGTCGCGCACGAAGTACTCGATGCTGTCGTGATCGACGAACCCCCCGACCTCGATGACCGGATTGGGCTTGTCGCCGACGTACTTGCAGGCGTTGCTCACGAGGTTCTCGAACACGTGGTAGATCTTCTGCTCCTCGGCCAGCATCGGCGGCAAGTCACCGACGCGCACGTCGATGCCCTTGCTCTCGACGGCGGCGTGGGCCCGCCCGACGGCCTCGGACACGACCCCGGCCACGTTCACGAGCTCGCGGCGCTCCGCCACCTCGGACTGGGTGACCACCTCGAGGAGATTCCGCAGCATGGTCGCCATCAAGCGGCAGTCGCGCTGGAGGCGCTCGACGTAGCGCTGACCACGCGGCGAGAAGCTCGCCCCGTCGAGCTCCACGAGCTTGCGGGTGGTTTCGGTGCTCGCGACCGCCACGTTCTGCAGGTCGTGCGTGACGATGTGGACCAGCTCCTCGAGCTCCGCCGTCCGTTCCTGGAGCTCGAGCGTCCGGGCCTCGAGCTCGCGCGTCCGTTCGCGGACGCGTTGCTCGAGCAGGCGATTCTGTTCCTCGACGATGCCCTTCGTCGTAGCGAGCTCCTCGTTCGTGCGACGGAGCAACTCGGACAGCGTGCCTGCCAGGTACGCGAAGACGAAGAAGGTCACGCCGGAGATCCCGACGATGAAGATCCGCAGGGTCGGCGCGTAGTGGTGGTGCCAGATCCCCGCGCGCTGCGGCAGCCAGCCCTGGACCTCGGCGAGACCGAGGAGGCCGTACAGGATCGTCGCGCCCGTCGCCAAGCGGAACGACGCCCGCTGCGACACGAAGATCGCGGCGGTGAGAATGATGGTCATGTACGTGAACTGGATGAGCGGGACGTCGATGCCGCCGAGGAAGTAGATGCAGGCCGTGATGGCGAGCAGATCGACGGCCCAATGCAGGTAGAAGTACGAGAGCGAGAATCCCGTGCGTCGTCCGAGGAACCAGTAGGGCACGTTCACGAGCGACATGGCGCCCAGGATCACCACGACCGGCGTGACCTGCGGCCAGTCGAGGCCGACGCCGAAATACGCGGCGGCCGCGAAGAACGACGCGAAGACGGACGTGCCGACCGCCCTCGTCAACAACCCTTCGATGTAGCGGCGACGAAGATTGATGTTCGCCGCGGACCCGTCCGAACCCATCAAGCGACCCGCACCCCCGCGCGTCAACGTACACGCAAGGCAGAGCCGCGCTCAACGCACATTCGTGAGCGCGTGCGAGTCGCGAGCGCCGCATGTGACACTTGTCACGCGCGATCACAAAGCGTGCGGCACGACGTCCGCGAGAACGTCCAACGTCTCCTTCAATCGGGCAGCGGTCGCGCGGCGATCCGCGCCCCGTACGGCGGGGATGGGCTCGCCCATCGCGGCGACGATGCGACAGCGCGGCGCCGGCACGCGCACCCTCGATTGCGGGGCCAGCGAGAACGACGGCGCCACCTGCACGGCGATCGGCAGGATCGTCGCGCGCAGGGACGCGGCGAGCCCGATCACGCCGGTACCGACCTGGCGATACGGTCCACCGCCGTCGACGGGGAACGCGCACGAGCCGCCCTCGCGGATCACTTCGTACACCGCGCGCACGCGATCCGGATCGTCGAGGCGCGGCAGCAGCGCGAAGCGGCCGCCGAGATCCTCGATGATGGCGCCGCTCACGCGCCCCGTCAGCGTGTCGTCCACGAGACAGCGCAGCGTCCGCATCAGCGCGAGAAACCCGGGATGCACGAGCGCGAGCGCCGCCACGCCGAGCGCGTCCGCAATGTAATAACTCAGGAGCAGCGGCTGGACGCGCCGACCGTAGGCGGCGAGGCGCGCGTCGACGTCACGGGTGTCGAGAAACGCGCCGCCCGCGTCCATCCACGTCCATCGGCTGGATCGTGCGACCACCCGCAGGTACCCGAGCATCCCCCGCGCGAGCACCCGCTCGCGCCGCGAGATCGAGGGCGCCACCCACGTCGGTCCCGCGGTGCGGGCATGCGGCGATCCGAGCGGTCGAGCGCGTTGGGCCTGCACGACGGCTCGCTCAGGAAGCCCGCAGCAGCGCGACGTGCTCCCGTACGAGCATCTCGACGTCCGCGACCGTCGCGACCTTGGCGAGCTCCGCCACGTCGATCGCCCCGATCCCGAAGGTCTCCTCCGCCGCGAAGAGGATGTTCAGCGCGGCGACCGAGTCCATGCCGAGGTCCTGGCGTAGGTTCGCGTCCGGCACGACCTTGTCCGCATCGAGCTGCAACTCGACCGCGATGATGTCGCGTATCCTGGCTTGCAGGTTGTCCACCGATGGCTCCTTCACTGTCGCGGCGCGCGTACGACGAGCGCCGCATTGCGCGATCCGAACCCGAACGACGTGGAGAGCACCGCGCGGAGCGGCGCCCGTCGAGCGCCCTCCGTCACGTAGTCGAGATCGCACTCCGGATCCGGCGCGCGCAGGTTGATGGTGGGGGGGACGACGCCCTCGTGAATCGCCAACGCGGCGATGATGAGCTCGACCGCGGCCGAGGCGCCGATCATGTGCCCGAGCATCGACTTCGACGAGCTCACCGGGATGCGTGACGCGTGCTCGCCGAGCGCATGCTTCAGGATGACCGTCTCGATCGAGTCGTTCTTGGCGGTGCTGGTGCCGTGGGCATTCACGTAGTCGATCTCGTCGGGCCGGAGCCCGGCATGCCGGAGCGCCTGCTGCACGGCGCGGACGCCCTGCGACCCGTCGACGGACGGTTGCAGGTGGTGATGCGCGTCCGACGTCGCTCCGAAGCCGGCGAGCTCCGCGTAGATACGCGCGCCGCGCTCGCGTGCCACGTCCTCGGCCTCGAGCAGGAGGACCCCGGCGCCCTCCGACAGGACGAACCCGCACCGATCGCGTGAGAACGGACGCGAGGACTGCTCGGGTGGATCGTTCAGTCGCGAGACGACCTGGAGCCGGTCGAATGCATGGAATAGCAGCGGAAAGATCGGGGCGTCGCTGCCGCCGACGAGCGCGGCATCCAACACACCCGACGCGATCTGCCCCATCGCGAGACCCGCGGCGTCGGCACCCGCGGTGCACGCCGTCGAGATCGAGAACGCGGGACCGCGAAGGCCGAGGGCGATCGCGACCTCCGACGGCAGGCTGCCTGGATACTGGAGCGGACACATCGGGTGGACCCGCTCGATGCCGCGCTCGTCGAACGTGAGCCCATCCGAAACGTTCCGGCTGATCGCGCCAACGGCGCTGCCGATGCACACGCCGACGCGATCCGGATCGAACGCGCCCGCACCGCGCGCGTCCTCCCACGCCATGCGCGCCGCCGCGAAGCCGAAGTGCAGATAGCGCGAGAACGCCTGGATCTCGCGCCGGGCGAGGAAATCTTCCGCGACGAAGTCACGGATCTCGCCCGCGACGCGGCTATGACAGCCGCTCGCATCGAAGGAAGCGATCTCTTTCGTACCCGACCGACCCGCGGCGACCGCGCTCCATGTTTCGGGGACGCCGATACCGCAGGGTGTGACGCAACCAAGGCCGGTGATGACTACTCGCCGCAAGCGCGAACGTCTTTCTCCGAGGGGTGTGTCAAAGTAGCGCAGCCGCAAACGCACAAGCAAGGCGCGCAGCGTTCATTCTGCGCCTCCGCACCGCGCACCGCACGGCGAGCGCTCTCCATGGCGCTATCTGTAGTGGTCGCACCCGCACGCACCCACCAGCGCGCCACCTCGCCGAACGGCGTCGCGACGTCAGGTGCGACCGATGCGGCGAAGGTGTGCGGGCGCGAGGAAGAATTCGAGCGCCCCCGCCGAGCGTGGCGGCAAGCTCGCGACGACGATGCCGGCGAGTCCCGCCTTCCGGAATCCCATGTGCAGGAGACCCGGCGTCCCGACGAGCAACGTCGACGCGAGCGCGGCGAGATCCGGCTCGTGACCGACGAGCACCAGACCGGTCGGGCGTCCGACGTGCGCGAGCGCCGCAATCACCGCGTCGGGACCCGCACCCGGCGTGAGCGCCGGCATGATCTCGATTTCGCGCTTCGACTCGAACCCCTCGGCGACGATCTCGGCGGTCTCGACGGCGCGCCGGAGCGGGCTCGACATCACGAGGTCGACGGGGAGCTCGAGCGCGCGCATGCCGGCGACGACCTCGCGCAGCTTGCGCTTCCCCTCGCCGGTCAGGCGGCGATCCTCGTCACGCCCGCTCGCGCTCGCGTCCTCGGCGATGGCGTGACGGAGCAGCATCACCAGATGCGGACCGGCCATGCGTCGGCTGTCGCAGATCGCGCCGGGTCGCGCAACAGGGTCGCGTTGACTCGGCTCAGCGACGCGGCCCAAGGTCGCAACGGACACCCGCATCACGATGACCGACGATCGCGACCAACGCACGCCGGAGGAGCTCGCGTACCTGCGAGCCGTACTCGCCGCGAGCACCGTAGCGGCCGAGGTGCTCATGGCGATGGAGGACGTCGCGGAACGGCTGGCGCCCGAACGATCGGCGTTGCTCGCGACGGAGGTCGCGACGCGGTTCGACGGGCCGCTGGCCATGCACGGCGCGGCGCTCGCCGCCGCACCCGCCCCGACCGCGCTCTCGAGCTTCGATCGCCTCTTCGCGGCCGGTTTTCAGCACACGCGTGAATGCGCCGCCCTCTTCGGTGGATTTCCGAACGCCCCGGCAGCGGAGCGCATCCCGCGCATCCTGACCGCGCTCCATCATCACGCGCAGGCGCAGGAGCACTTCTACGTCGTCCGCTCGCTCCTGCCGGCGTTCCGCGACTACTGGTCGCCGGACCGCCCATCCGACACCGTCCATCCCGCGGCGCCGCCGCACTCGGCGCTCGTGCGGGTCTCCGCCGGTGGCCACCACGGCGGCTTCGTGGTGTACGTCCCGGAGGAGTACGACGGCTCCCGCCCCTGGCCCCTGATCGTCGCCTTGCACGGCGGCTCGGGAAACGGCCGCGACTTCCTCTGGACGTGGGTGCGGGACGCGAAGCGCGCCGGCTACCTCCTCGTCGCGCCGACCGCGGTCGGCGCGACCTGGGGTGCGGTCGACGAAATCGGGCTCCTCGAGATCGTCGCGTGGCTCCGCACGCGTCATCGCGTCGACGGCGACCGCATCCTTCTCACGGGACTGTCCGACGGCGGCACGTTCACGCTCGTCTACGGCCTCGCGCATCCCGAAATCTTCCGCGCGCTCGCCCCGTGCTGCGGCGTCTTCCATCCGGTGAGCTTCGCCAACGGCAACCTCGACCGCGCGCGCGACATGCCGATCTATCTGGTGCACGGCGCGCAGGACTTCCTCTTCCCGGTCGGCCTCGCCCATGTCACCCGTGACACCCTCACCGCCGCGGGAGCACGCCTCGCCTACCGCGAGCTGCCCGAGCTGTCGCACACCTATCCACGGAGCGAGAACCCGGCGATCCTCGACTGGTTCGCGGAGGTGGCGACGCCGCGCGCCTGAGCCCACAGGCAGCGGAGCGCGGCCCCGGGCTGGCGGCGCCGTGGCGGAGGCGGGGCCGATCCGCTAGGGTCCTCCGCCAACACATTTCAGGAGGACTCCCATGAAGCTCGACAGTGTAGTGGCGATGGTGACCGGTGGTGCGTCCGGTCTCGGCGAAGCGACGGTGCGCACCCTCGTCGCCGGCGGCGGCCGCGCCGCGATCCTCGATCGTCCGAACTCGCCCGGCGAGAAGCTCGCGGCCGAGCTCGGCGCCAAATCCGCGATCTTCGTCCCGGCGGACGTGACGTCGGAGGACGAGGTGAAGGCCGCGGTCGACAAGACGGTCGCGACGTTCGGCAAGGTGAACGTCTGCGTGAACTGCGCCGGCGTCGGCATCGCGGTACGGACGATCAGCAAGCAGGGCCCGCACTCCCTCGACATGTTCCACATGGTGCTCAAGGTGAACCTGCTCGGCACCTTCAACGCGATCCGCCTCGCCGCCGCCGCCATGGCGACGAACGAGCCGAACGAGGAGAAGGAGCGCGGCGTCATCATCAATACGGCATCGGTCGCCGCGTTCGACGGACAGATCGGTCAGGCCGCCTACTCGGCGTCCAAGGGAGGCGTCGTCGGCATGACGCTGCCGATCGCGCGCGACCTCGCCTCGATGGGCATCCGCGTCTGCACGATCGCTCCCGGAACGTTCGATACGCCGATGTTGGCGCTCCTGCCCAAGGAGAACCGCGACGCCCTCGGCGCCGCCATCCCGTTCCCGTCGCGGCTCGGTCGCCCCGAGGAGTTCGCAGCACTCGCGAAGCACATCGTCGAGAACTCCATGCTCAACGGTGAGACGATCCGCCTCGACGGCGCGATCCGCATGCCGCCGAAGTAACCCATCGCACCGAGAGCGAGCGAGGACCGCGGATTCACTCCGCGGTCCTCGGGCCATCGGAGCATTCGGGCGGGAAAGCGCCCGAAGCGCACGGGGCCGAAATCCATCCGACCGCGGATTCACTCCGCGGTCCTCGGGACGATCTAGTCGACGTCGATCGTCTGGAGGAGGCTCGCCAGGTCCTCGGCGTGCTCCTCCTCGACGGCGAGGATGCCCTCGAGCATGCGGCGCGTGGTCGGATCCTTGTCGCCGACGTACGCGATCATCTCGCCGTACGAGTCGATCGCGACCCGTTCGGCCACGAGGTCCTCGCGGATCATCTCGATCAGGCTCTGACCCTCGACGTACTCCGAGTGGCTGCGCGTCAGCATGCCCTCGGGATTCAAATTCGGCTCGCCCCCGAGCTGGACGATCCGGACCGCGAGCTCGTCGGCGTGCCCCTGCTCTTCGTTGGCGTGCTGGAGGAACTCCTGCGCGACCGACTGCGCGTGGATGCCGTTCGCCATGAAGTAGTGCCGCTTGTACCGGAGCACGCACACGATCTCGGTCGCGAGCGCCTCGTTCAGGAGCTTCACGACGACCTCGGGATCGGCCCGGTACCCTTCCGTGACCGCGCCGCGCTCGATGTGCTGGCGCGCGCGCCGGCGCAGCTCCTTCACGTCAGTGAGGAACGGCTTCTGCTTCTCGGCCTTGTTCGACTTGCTGCCCTTGTTCTTCTTCACGATGCGCTGGCTCCTCTTTCTGGGGGGACTCGCCTAGGGTCGTTGTTGGTCGGCGAAGCGGCCGGCGTACGTCGCCTGCCCTTCGGTGCGTTGGAGAACGATCTGGAGGAGGCGGGTGCCGGCGCGGATCGCGAGCGGCCGTCCGGCGACGTTCGACATCTCGAGCACCTGACGATTGTCCACGCCCGGCTGCACGAACCCCGACGTGACGTGGATCATCAAGCCGAGCCGCGCATAGCGGCTCCGGCCCTCGAGCCAACCGCCGATGTCGGGCGGTAGCTTGATGCGCTCGCGAGTGATCCCGTGGATCGTCTCGCCCGGCTGGAGCACGTACGGCTCGACCAGCGGCCGCACCTCCGTCACGGAGCGGTAGTCGGTCGCCTCGTCGATGTCGATGACCGGAGGCCCGCCCTGCATGACCCGGATCTCGTCACCGAGATGGAGGTCGATCGAAGCGGGGCCGATCTGATCGGGATCGAGAGGGTCGATGACGAGCCGTCCACTGGCGATTTCGCGCACGATCACGTCGTGGGTCAGGATCAATTGGGAGTCTCCTCGGCGCGCAATGTAGCGGTGCGTCCTGAGGCAGGCGAGCCACGTCGTGCCGGGCGGCGACGGCCCCATTCGGGAGGCGAATGCCGCGCATCACGCAAAGCGCCACAAACCTAATGAAACTTGACAGATTGTAGGATCCTCTATACGTCCGTTCGGCCGACAGGGGGCCATACCTCATGAAATTAGGCGAAGAGCACGCAGACCTCGATGACATCGATCGTCAGATTCTTGCGCTCATGCAGGAGAATTGCCGGCTTCCGCTCGCCAAGATCGGCGAGAAGGTCGGCCTCTCGGCCCCGTCGGTGATGGAGCGCGTCAAGAAGCTCGAGGACGGCGGCATCATCACCGCCTACCGTGCGGTCGTGAACGCGCGATTGCTCGGCAAGGACATCACGGCGTTCATCGGGGTGTCGACGGGACATCCGCATGCGATCGACAGCTTCGAGCGCGAGGTCGAGATGCTCGCCGACGTGCTCGAGTGTCATCACGTTACGGGAATGCACACGATGATTTTGAAGGCGAAGACGCGCAACACGTCGTCGTTGGAGGAGCTGATCAGCCGAATCCGGTCGATCGAAGGGGTGGTGCGGACGGAGACGATGGTGGTGCTGTCGACCCACACCGAGCGTATTCAAGTGCCGGTGGTGGAACCGGCCCCGGCGCCGAAGCGGAGCCGCCGGACCGCGGACAAGGCCCTGCACCTGAAGGGCGTGCACTAGGAGGAGCCACCCATGTCACGATCACGACTGCCCGGACGCGAAGGCCTCTACGACCCCGTCCACGAGCACGACGCCTGCGGCGTCGGGTTCGTCGTCGATATGAAGGGCGTCAAGTCGCACACGATCATCGAGCAGGGCCTGCAGATCCTCGCCAACCTCACGCACCGTGGAGCGTGCGGCTGCGATCCGCTGACGGGTGACGGCGCCGGCATCCTCACGCAGATGCCGGACGCGTTCCTCCGCAAGGTGTGCGCCGGTCTCGACATCACCCTGCCGCCGGCGGGCGAGTACGGCGCCGGCATGGTGTTCCTCCCGGAGCGCGTCGACGAGCGGAACGAGTGTCTCGAGATGTTCGAGAAGGTCGTCCGTGAGGAGGGGCAGAAGCTCCTCGGCTGGCGGCGCGTCCCGGTCGACGCAGGCAAGTGCGGCCCGCTCGCGCGCGAGTCGATGCCGGAAATCCGCCAGATCTTCATCGCCCGTGGCCGCACCACGCCGGACCAGGCGGCGCTCGAGCGCAAGCTCTACGTGATCCGGAAGCGCGTCGAGCAGCTCGTGCGCGAGTCCGGGCTCCGCGACACCGAATCGTTCTACGTGCCGAGCCTTTCGACCCGGACGATGAACTACAAGGGGCTGCTGCTCCCCGATCAGATCCCGCAGTTCTACAAGGATCTCACCGACCCCGACTTCACGAGTGCGCTCGCGCTCGTGCACCAGCGCTTCAGCACCAACACGTTCCCCTCGTGGGACCGCGCGCATCCCTACCGCTATGTGGCGCACAACGGCGAGATCAACACGCTCCGCGGCAACGTGAACTGGATGCACGCGCGCGAGTCGATGTTCGCGTCGCCGCTCTTCGGCGAGGACATGGAGAAGCTCTTCCCGATCATCGCCCCGGGTGGCAGCGACTCGGCGGGTTTCGACAACGCCCTCGAGCTCCTCGTCCACACCGGGCGCCCGCTCTCCCAGGCGGTCATGATGATGATCCCGGAGGCGTGGCAGAAGCACGAAGGGATGAGCGCCGAGAAGCGCGCATTCTACCGCTACCACGCGTGCCTCACGGAGGCGTGGGACGGTCCGGCCTCGATCGCGTTCAGCGACGGCACCGTGATCGGCGCAGTGCTCGATCGGAACGGCCTCCGGCCTTCCCGGTACGTCGTCACGAAGGACGGGTTGGTCCTGATGGCCTCCGAAGTCGGCGTGCTCGACATCGCGCCCGAGAACGTGCTGGCGAAGGGCCGCTTGCAGCCCGGTCGCATGTTCCTCGTCGATCTCGCGCAAGGCCGCATCATCGCCGACGAGGAGCTGAAGGCGGCGATCGCGTCGCGCCAGCCGTACCAGGCGTGGCTCGACGAATGCCTGACCCGCCTCGACGATCTCCCCGCGCCGACGGCGCAGGTGCCGGTGTTCGACGACGCCGAGCGGCTCACGCGCCAGCAGGCGTTCGGCTACACCCTCGAGGACCTCAAGTTCCTGATGTCGCCCATGGCGCTGAACGGCCAGGAGGCCGTCGGCTCGATGGGGACGGACACGCCCCTCGCGGTGCTCTCGAACAAGCCGCAGCTCCTCTACAACTATTTCAAGCAGCTCTTCGCCCAGGTCACGAACCCGCCGATCGACCCGATCCGCGAAGAGCTCGTGATGTCCCTGAAGGCGACCATCGGCTGCGAGGAGAACCTCTTCGACGAGACGCCCGCGCACTGCCGGCAGCTCGAGCTCGAGGAGCCGGTCATCGACAACGCGGCGCTCGCCAAGATCAAGAGCTTGAACCGCGACAAGCTGAAGGCGGTCACGATCCCGATGCTCTATCGCGTCGCCGACGGCGGCGCCGGGCTCGAGAAGGCGCTGTCGGTGCTCTCGTGGGAAGCCGAGGTCGCGATCACCAACGGCGCCACGCTGCTCATCCTGACGGACCGCGGCATGGACGAGGAGAACGCCCCCATCCCCGCCCTGCTCGCGACGGCGGCGGTGCACCATCAATTGATCCGGAGCGGCAATCGCACGCGTTGCGGCCTCGTCATCGAGTCCGGCGAGCCGCGCGAGGTGCAGCACTTCGCGCTGCTCGTCGGCTACGGCGCCGGCGCCATCAATCCGTACCTCGCGATCGAAACCGTCGAGGAGATGGTCCGCGACGGCATCGTGAAGGGGCATTCGGCGGAAGAGTCGGTCGCGCATTACCTGAAGGCCGCCAACAAGGGGATCCTCAAGGTGATGACGAAGATGGGCATCTCGACCATCCAGAGTTACCGCGGGGCGCAGATCTTCGAGGCGATCGGGCTCAACCGCGAGCTCATCGACGCGTACTTCACCAACACCGCGTCGCGCATCGAGGGCATCGGGCTCGACGCGATCGCCGCGGAAAGCGCCGCGCGCCACGCGCACGCGTACGAGGTCGCGCCGGAGCTCGACGGCGACCTCGATCCCGGCGGGCAGTACCAGTGGCGCCGCCGCGGCGAGTTCCACATGTACAACCCGAACTCGATCGCGAAGCTCCAGCACGCCGTGCGGGCCGGGAGCTACAAGCTCTTCAAGCAGTACTCGGAGGTCGTGAACGACGAGAGCCGCAACCTCTGTACGCTGCGCGGCCTCTTCAAGTTCCGTTCGTCGAAGTCGATCCCGCTCGACCAGGTCGAGCCGGCGAGCGAGATCGTCAAGCGGTTCAAGACGGGCGCCATGTCGCTCGGGTCCATCAGCCGCGAGGCCCATGAGAACCTCGCCATCGCGATGAACCGCATCGGCGGCAAGTCCAACACCGGCGAGGGCGGCGAGGATCCCGTCCGCAACGAGCGCGACGCCAACGGCGACTCGCGCCGCAGCGCCATCAAGCAGGTGGCATCGGGACGCTTCGGCGTGACGAGCCACTATCTGGTGAACAGCGACGAGATCCAAATCAAGATGGCGCAGGGCGCGAAGCCCGGCGAGGGCGGCCAGCTCCCGGGCCACAAGATCGACGAGTACATCGCCCGGATCCGCTACTCGACGCCCGGCGTCGGCCTGATCTCGCCGCCGCCGCATCACGACATCTATTCGATCGAGGACCTCTCGCAGCTGATCCACGATCTCAAGAACGCCAACAACCAGGCGCGTATCAGCGTGAAGCTCGTGGCCGAGGTCGGCGTCGGCACGGTCGCCGCCGGCGTCGCCAAGGCGAAGGCCGACGTCGTGTTGATCAGCGGCTACGACGGCGGGACCGGCGCCTCGCCCCTCACCTCGCTGAAGCACGCGGGCATCCCGTGGGAGCTCGGGCTCGCCGAAACCCAGCAGGTGCTCGTCATGAACGACCTGCGCGGCCGCATCCGCGTCGAGACCGACGGGCAGTTGAAGACCGGCCGCGACATCGCGGTCGCGGCTTTGCTCGGAGCCGAGGAGTTCGGCTTCGCGACCTCGGCGCTGGTCGCGTCGGGGTGCATCCTGATGCGCGTCTGCCACCTCAACACCTGCCCCGTCGGCATCGCGACGCAGGACCCCGTCTTGCGGAAGAAGTACGAGGGCAAGCCCGAGCACGTCGTGAACTTCATGATGTTCATGGCGGAGGAGCTCCGCGAGATCATGGCCGAGCTCGGCTTCCGGACGGTCGACGAGATGGTCGGCCGCGTCGACAAGCTCGAGACGCGCGACGCTATCGAGCACTGGAAGGCACGCGGCCTCGACCTCACGGAGATCCTGCACCGACCCGAGGCCGCGGAGAACGTCGCCATCCACTGCGTGACCACCCAGGACCACGGGTTGGACGCCGCCCTCGACAATCGGCTGATCGCGACCTGCCAGCCGGCGATCCAGTCCGGTACGCCGGTCGAGGCGGAGTTCCCGATCCGCAACGTCAACCGCACCGCTTGCACGATGCTCTCGGCGGAGGTGTCACGCCGGCACGGCGCGGCCGGTCTCCCGCCGGAAACCATCAAGCTCAAGTTCTCGGGCTCGGCCGGCCAGAGCTTCGGCGCGTTCATGGCGCCCGGGATCGCGGTGACCCTCGAGGGTGACGCCAACGACTACTTCGGCAAGGGCATCTCGGGCGGACGCATCGTGGTGTTCCCACCGAAGACTGCGACCTTCGTCCCCGAGGACAACATCATCGTCGGCAACGTCTCGCTCTACGGCGCGACCGGCGGCGAGGTCTTCTGCCGTGGCCAGGCCGGCGAGCGGTTCGCCGTACGCAACAGCGGCGTCACCGCCGTCATCGAAGGCGTCGGCGACCACGGTTGCGAGTACATGACCAAGGGCTTGGTGCTCGTGCTCGGCAAGACCGGCCGCAACTTCGCGGCCGGCATGAGTGGCGGCGTCGCGTACGTCTATGACGCGGACGACGACTTCGCCGGCCACTGCAACATGAGCATGGTCGAGCTCGACCCGATGGAAGAGAAGGACCTGACCCTCGTGAAGGATCTGATCCAGCGGCACTACGACTACACGGAGAGCATGGTCGCCTGGCGCATCTTGTCGGGATGGAAGGAGACGTCGCGCCACTTCAAGAAGGTGATGCCGGTCGAGTACCGCAAGGTGCTTGCCGCGGCCCACCTCGACAACGAAGCCTCGCGCCTGGCGGCGGTCTAAACACATGGGAAAGATCACCGGATTTCTGGAAATCCCTCGCGAGCTGCCGGCCCGGCGGCCGGTTTCCGAGCGGCTGAAGGATTGGCAGGAGCTCGAGGGCAAGCTGCCCGAGGACAAGCTTCAGCAACAGGGGGCGCGCTGCATGGATTGCGGCATTCCATTGTGTCACAAGGGCTGCCCGCTGGGGAACATCATACCCGATTGGAACGACCTCGTGTATCGCGGCCGCTGGAAGGACGCGATCGACCGCCTGCACTCGACGAACAACTTCCCCGAGTTCACGGGTCGCGTCTGTCCGGCGCCGTGCGAGGAAGCCTGCGTGCTCCGGATCAACGACGACCCGGTCACGATCAAGCAGATCGAGAAACAGATCATCGACCACGCCTTCAAGGAGGGGTGGATCGTGCCCGTGCCGCCGAGTCAACGCACGGGCAAGAAGGTCGCCGTCGTGGGATCGGGCCCGGCGGGCCTCGCGGCCGCCGCGCAGCTGAATCGGGCCGGCCACTCGGTCGAGGTCTTCGAGCGCGCCGATCGGATCGGCGGGCTTCTGATGTACGGCATTCCCGACTTCAAGCTCGAGAAGCACCTCGTCGAGCGCCGCGTGCAGCAAATGCGTGACGAGGGCGTCGTGTTTCACGTCGAGGCCAACGTCGGCGGGAACATCGCCGTGGCCGACCTCAAGTCGAAGTTCGACGCGATCGTCCTCTGCGGCGGCGCGACAGCCGCCCGCGACCTGCCGATTCCCGGCCGCGATCTCAAGGGGATTCATCTCGCGATGGATTTCCTGCCGCAGCAGAACAAGAAGGTCGCCGGCGACGACGTCCCGAACCAGATCCTCGCGACCGGCAAGAACGTCGTGATCCTCGGCGGCGGCGACACGGGATCCGATTGCCTCGGCACCTCGAATCGGCAGGGCGCGAAGAGCGTCTACCAGTTCGAGCTACTCCCCAAGCCGCCTGAGGACCGCACAGAAGACATCGCGCCCTGGCCGTACTGGCCCATGATCCTCCGCAGCTCGAGCTCGCACGAGGAAGGCGTCGTCCGTGACTGGAGCATCAACACGAAGAAGTTCAGCGGCGACGCCAACGGCAACGTGACGAAGCTCCACGGCGTGCGACTCGAGTGGAAGAAGGGCGAGAATGGCCGTCCGCTGATGGTCGAGGTACCCGGCAGCGAGTTCGAGCTCGATGCCGACCTCGTGCTGCTCGCCATGGGATTCGTCGGGCCGGAGAAACCGGGAATGATCGAGCAGCTCGGGGTGGCGCTCGACGAGCGTGGGAACGTGTCCGTGGGCGCGGACTACCAGTCGAGCGTGCCCGGTGTCTTCGCGTGCGGCGACATGCGGCGTGGGCAGTCGCTCGTCGTATGGGCGATCTGGGAAGGCCGCGAGGCCGCGCGCGGGGTCGACACCTATCTCATGGGCGAGACGAGCCTGCCCGCGAGTCCCGAGCTCTAGCAGCTGCCGACGGTTGCAGGCGGCCGCCGACCCGGCGAGGATGCGCCCCGTGCGGCTCGTCCTCGTCGCGTTGCTGGCCTGCCTCGCGATCCCATCGTCGCCGTACGCCGCGCCGCTGCGCTGCGGCGCGGTCGTCGACGAAGACGCCGTCCTCGACCGCGATCTCCGCTGCGACGGGGTCGCGGTCGTGCTCCGCAACCCGCGGAGCGTGCTCCATCTGAACGGCCACACGATCGAGTCTACCCGCTCGTGCGCCGACGGCGCCGCGCCGAGCGGCATCGTCGTCGAGCGCACCGCGGAGGGGGCGCAGATCCTCGGTCCCGGTCTCGTACGCGGCTTCGTGACCGGCATCGCGCTCGGAGACGCGGTGCGAGTGCAGGTACGGGAGGTCCGGGTGGCCGACAGCTGCGCCGTCGGCATCCTGGTCGTCGGGAGCGACGGCGTTCGCATGCGCGACGTGCTCCTGCATCGCAATGGCACCGCCGCGGACGACGGCGCCGCCATCCGGGTCGAGGAGAGCAGCCGGATCTTCCTGGAGGGCAGCGACGTGTTCGCGAACCACTCCGGCGCCAAGAGCGCGGCCATCGACCTCCGTGACTGCGACAACTGCCGGATGATCGCGAACCGGATCGTCGCCAACGCCGGCGCCGGCCTGCGGCTCGATCAAGAGTCGCGCGGCACCGTGGTCGAGCGCAACGTCGTCCTCGATTCACGGGGGCGCGACGTCGTCGACACCAGCAACGACGGGACCTATGTGCTCAATCTGTTCGAGCGGGGTGACGGCATCCGACCACCAGCGCTCGCGCCCGCGACCGGCCCGCCCGCTCCGGCGCTTCCCGCCCCGGCCGGATGCGGCGTGATGCACGTCATGATTCCAGCGCGCGCCACCGAAACCGTGCAGTGCCCGCCCACGAGCGGCGCTCGCGCCGTTCGCAACGGCGTGGTCGCCTATCGCCTGCGGAATCCCCTGACCTTCCTGCCGTTCCACGTGAACTGCGAGGGGCTCGAGATGCGAGCGCCCGACGGCAACGCGGGCGGGTCGGTGCGCTGCACCAACCCGGAGCGGACATATCCCGCCCTGCTCGAAGTGACGTGCTGCCTCCAGTAGCGGCCGGCGCTCGACGGCCGTACCGGCGACGATCAGTCCTCGGCTTCGTGCACCTGCTGCGCGAGATAGTGCGCCTCGCCGATCGTCTCGTCGAGATGGATCTGCGTCTCGAGCCAGTCGAGATGCTCCTCCTCGCTCACCAGGATGTCCTCGACGAGCTCGCGGGTGCCGTTGTCGCCGACCTCGGTGCAGAGCGCGATGCCCTTGTTGAGCCGCGCGACCGCGTCGACCTCGAGCTGACGATCGAGCTTCAGCTGCTCCGGCACCGTCTCACCGACGTTCACTTTGTAGAGGCGCTGTAGGTTGGGGACGCCGTCGAGATAGAGAATGCGCTCGATCAGGTCGTCCGCGTGCTTCATCTCCTCGATCGACTCCTTGCGGATGCGCGAGGCGAGGCCCATGTAGCCCCAGTTCTTACACATCTTGGCGTGGATGAAGTACTGGTTGACCGAGGTGAGCTCGCCCGTCAGGACGTCGTTCAGGAACTCGAGCACCTTCTTGTTTCCCTTCATGGATGCCTCCTCCGGTTGACCGCGTGAGGCACGGTAGCACGGGAGCGCAGACACACGAAGACGCGCGGCCCCAGGATCGGAAGCCGAACCGCCGGGGTTCAGGCCGAAGCGGGCTCGGTGACCGTCGCGGTGACGACCGTCACCGTCACGTCCTCCACGATCGCGGCCGCGCGACAGCGTGCCAGGCACTCACGGATCAGCGGCTTGCAGGCGCCGCAACCGGTCCCCGCTCCGCAACGTCGTCCGACTTCCTTCACGGTAGTGGCGCCCGCTTGAATCGTTGCGACGAGCTCGCGCTCGGAGACGTTGGTACAGAGGCACACGATCATGGTCGTTCGTATGTAGCGACATTGAGAATCATTATCAACGAGGATTCTCTGGAATCATGATGTCGCTGGAGATCCAGGCACTTACGCTCCGAACCCGCTGGCGGCTTCTATATAGGCGGCTTCTATAGATGGATGGCGCGCTTCCCGACCGCGAGCGCCGCTTCCTTGATCGCTTCGGGGAGGGTCGGGTGGGCATGGACCGAGCGCGCGATGTCCTCGGCCGAAGCACCGAACTCCATGGCGATCGCGGCCTCGGCGATGAGATCGGAGGCGCGGGGCCCGAGGATGTGGACGCCGACGATCCGGTCGGTCTTGGCGTCGGCGAGCATCTTCACGGAACCGTTCGTTTCGCCGAGGCAGCGCGCGCGCGCATTGGCCTGGAACGGACAACTGCCGATCGCGAGGGTGATGCCCTGCTGCGCCGCCTCCTCCTCCGTGAGCCCGACGCTCGCGAGCTCAGGCCAGGTGTAGACCACGTTGGGAATCGCGGCGTAGTTCACGTGCGCCGCGTGGCCCGCCATCATCTCGACGGCCGCCGTCCCCTCTTCTTCCGCCTTATGCGCGAGCATCGGCCCGGCAATGACGTCGCCGATCGCGAAGACCCCGGCGACGTTGGTCTCGAATCGCTCGTTCACCACCACCCGCTGGCGCTCGTCGAACGCCACACCGATTTCCCGCGCGCCGAGCGCGTCGGTGTGCGCCCGCCGGCCGACCGACACCAGGACGACGTCAGCCTCGATCGTAGACGTCTTCCCCTTCGACTCGAGCGTGACCTTCATGCCGTCGGCCGTGCGCTCGGCCTTGGTCGCCGCCGTCTCGAGCTGGAAGGTCATGCCCTGCTTCTGGAGCACCTTCTGGAGGGCGACGCCCATGCCGCGATCCATCATCGGCACGATCCGATCGAGGAACTCCACGACCGTGACCTTCGCGCCGAGCCGGAGCCACACCGACCCGAGCTCGAGCCCGAGCGCGCCGCCGCCGATCACGAGGAGATGCTTCGGAACCTTCGGCAGCGTGAGGGCCTCGGTCGAGCTCAGGACGCGCTCACCGTCGAAGGGCAGGCTCGCGAGCGCGCTCGGCTCGCTGCCGGTGGCGATCAGGATGCGGGTCCCGGCAATCGTCTGCTCGCCGTCACCGTCGCGGACGACGATGCGGCGCGCGTCGACGAAGCGGCCAGCGCCCTTCACCCAGTCGATTTTGTTCTTCTTGAAGAGCGTGTTGAGGCCCGAGGTGCCGAGCTTCACCACCTTGTCCTTCCGGGCCATCATCGCCGGAATGTCGAGCGTCACGTCAGCGACGCCGATGCCGTGCACGCCGAGGCCGCTCTTGGCTTGATGATAGAGCTCGCTCGAGTCGAGGAGCGCCTTGCTCGGAATGCAGCCGACGTTGAGGCAGGTGCCTCCGAGCGTCGGGTACTTCTCGACGACGGCGACGCGCATGCCGAGCTGCGCGGCGCGAATCGCCGCGACGTACCCGCCGGGGCCCGAGCCGATGACGATCAGGTCGTAGGCATCCGCCGCCATCACACCTCCAGGAGCAAGCGCGCCGGATCCTCGAGGCGCTCCTTCACGCGCACGAGAAACGTGACCGCCTGCTCGCCGTCGACGAGGCGGTGGTCGTAGGACAGCGCGAGGTACATCATCGGCCGGATGACGATCTGATCGTCGATCACGATCGGCCGCTTCTCGATCTTGTGCATGCCGAGAATGCCGCTCTGGGGCGGATTCAGGATCGGCGTCGAGAGCAGCGAGCCGTAGACCCCGCCGTTCGAGATCGTGAACGTGCCGCCCGCGAGATCATCGATCGCGAGCTTGCCGTCGCGCGCGAGCCCGGCGAGACGGAGGATCTCGCGCTCGATCTCGGCGAACGACATCCGGTCGGCGTGCTTCACGACCGGCACGACCAGCCCGCGATCGGTTCCGACCGCGACGCCGAGGTGGACGAAATGCTTGTAGACGACGTCATCCCCGCGGATCTCGGCGTTCACCGCCGGAACCTCCGCGAGCGCCGAGATGCAGGCCCGGGCGAAAAACGACATGAAGCCGAGGCCGACATTGTGCGCCTTCTGGAACCGTTCCTTGTGCGCGGCGCGGAGCGCCATGACCGCCGTCAGGTCGACCTCGTTGAACGTGGTCAGGATCGCGGCCGTACGCTGGGCCTGCACCAAGCGCTCCGCGATGCGCTTCCGGAGCCGGCTCATGGGGACGGCTTCTTCGCCTTCCTTCAGAGCGCCCGGTGCGAGCGGCGCGGGAGGCGGTGCCGCCGGCTGCGGCGGAGGTGGCGCCGCGGGTGCAGCGCTCGCCGGCGGGGCGACCGCGGGCGCGGGCTCCTGCGCGAGATGCGCGAGTATGTCGCCTTTCGTCAGCCGTCCGCCCTTCCCCGATGGCGCGATCGCGGCCGGATCGAGCGCGTGCTCGTCGATCAGGTGGCGAACCGCCGGGCTCAGCGGTCCGACGGACTTCGACGCAGCCGGCCCGGCCGGGGCCGGTGACGATGCGGACGCCGCCGGCGCGGGCGCCGCGGGCGCGGGTTCGGCCGGCGCCGTTGCCGCAGCCTGCACCGGAGGCGACGCAGGGGCAGACGACGCGGCGGGCTTCGCCGCCGCTCCCGCGCCTTCCTCGATTCGCGCCACGACCTCGCCGACGGTGACCGTGGCTCCCGCATCCTTCACGATCCGGAGCACGCCACCCTGCTCCGCCGCGATCTCCATGCTGGCTTTGTCGGTCTCGAGCTCGAGCAGGATCTCGTCGCGCTCGACCCGCTCGCCCTCCTGCTTGGCCCAGCGGACGATGTCACCTTCGGTCACCGACTCGCCGAGCGTCGGAATCCGCACCTCGAACGCCATGACCGTCCTATCCTCCCGCCCGCACCGCTCAGCGCGCGAACGCTCGATTGATCAGATCCGCTTCCTCTTGTTGGTGGATCTTGTACGAGCCCGTAGCGGGGCTCGCCGCCGCGCGCCGCCCCACGTACGACAGCGGAAGGTGCTCCGGCAGCACGGGCCGCATCTGGTTGAAGATGAAGTGCCAGGCGCCCATGTTGGACGGCTCTTCCTGCACCCAGAAGACCTGCTTCGCCTGCGGGTAACGCGCGAGGATCTCGGCGAGCTCCTGGCGCGGGAACGGATGCAGCTGCTCGACCCGCACGAGCGCCGTCGTGTCGATCTCGCGCTCCGCGCGCCCGGCGAGGAGCGAGTAGTACACCTTGCCGCTACAGAGGATGACGCGCGTCACCTTCTGCGGATCGATCGTGACTCCGACGTCGACCGTCCCCGCCGGCGGTTCGTCGAGCACCGGATGAAAGGTGCCGTCGGTGAAATCCTTCAGTGGCGACACCGCCCACTTGTACCGGAGCAGCATCTTCGGGCTCATGACGATCAGCGGCTTCCTGAACGAGCGGTGCATCTGCCGCCGGAGCGCGTGGAAATACTGCGCCGGGGTCGTGAAGTTACAGACCTGCATGTTCATGTCGCCGCACAGTTGCAGATACCGCTCGAGGCGCGCGCTCGAATGCTCCGGTCCCTGCCCTTCGTACCCGTGCGGCAGCAGCATCACGAGCCCGCTCATGCGCTGCCACTTCGACTCCGAGCTCGAGATGAACTGATCGACGATCACCTGCGCGCCGTTGGCGAAATCGCCGAACTGCGCTTCCCAGATGACCAGCTTGTGGGGGTCGGCGAGACTGAACCCGAACTCGAACCCGAGGCACGCGTTCTCGGAGAGCATGCTGTCGAAGATGAGAAACTTGCTCTGCCCGGGACGGATGTTGTCGAGCGGCACGTAGCGGGCGCCGTTCTCGACGTCGTGGAAGACCGCGTGGCGGTGGCTGAACGTGCCGCGCCCGACGTCCTGCCCGCTCATGCGGACCGTGACGCCTTCGAGCACGAGCGAGCCGATCGCGAGCGCCTCGGCGCATCCCCAATCGATGCGTTGGCCCTCGCGCACCATCACGGCACGCTGCTCCATCAGCTTCACGACCTTGGGGTTCGGACGGAACCCCTCGGGCGTCCGCTGCATGGCGGCGGAGACCTCTTCCAGCACGGCCGCGGCAACGCGCGTGTCGGCGCTCCAGTCGTCCCCTGCCCAGCCGAGCCCGCGCCAGAGGCCGCCGAAGGCGAACACAGGCTGGCGCGGCATGAAGTCGCGAGCGTACCCGTGGGCGTCGTCGAGAAGATCGCGGAACTCCTTCACCCGCTTGTCGGCGTCCGCGTCCGTGACGACGCCCTCGCTCGCGAGCCGCTGGCGATACAGCGCGAGCGGCGTCGCGTGCTCGCTGATCACCCGATACATCGTCGGCTGGGTGAAGGTCGGGTCGTCGAGCTCGTTGTGACCGTGGCGGCGGTAGCAGACGAGGTCGATGATGACGTCCTTCTTGAACTGCTGCCGGAACGCGATCGCGAGCCGCGCCGCCTGCACCGCCGCCTCGGGATCGTCGCCGTTCACGTGGAAGACGGGCGCCTGAATGATCTTGGACACGTCGCTCGGATACGGCGTGAAGCGGTAGGAGGTCGGCGGCGTCGTGAACCCGATCTGGTTGTTCACGATGATGTGGATCGTGCCGCCGGTGCGATACGCCTCCAGCTCGGAGAGACCGAGGGTCTCGGCGACGACGCCTTGCCCCGTGAAGGCGGCATCGCCGTGCATGAGGATGGGCACCACGCGGGCCCGCTCGGTGTCGCCGAGATGATTCTGCTTGGCGCGCACCATGCCTTCGATCACCGGATTGATGGCCTCGAGGTGACTCGGGTTCGCGCTCAGGGACAGGTGCACCTTGTGTCCGGAACGCGTCTGCCGGTCGTGCGAGTAGCCGAGGTGGTACTTCACGTCGCCGTCGCCGGTCGCCTGCTTCGTGAGGAACGTGCCCTCGAACTCGGCGAGGATCATCTCGTAGGGCTTGCGGAGGATGTTGGCGAGCACGTTCAAGCGGCCGCGATGCGGCATGCCGAGGACCATCTCCTCGACGCCGAGCGCCCCGCCTTCCTCGACGAGCGTCGCGAGCAGCGGGATCAACGCGTCGCCGCCCTCGAGCGAGAACCGCTTCGCGGTGGGGTAGCGGATCTGGAGGAACTGCTCGAAGCCCTCCGCCACGACGAGATCGTCGAGGATGCGCCGGCGATCCTCGGGTCCGAGCTCGGGCCGATTGGACGTCGGCTCCATGCGCTCGGAAAGCCAGAGACGCTGCTCGCGATCCTGAATGTGGAAGAACTCGACGCCGAAGGTCTGGCAGTACGTCGCCTGCAACCGGGCGATGAGCTCGCCCAACGTCGCGGTCGCGCAGCCGCGAAAGTCGGCGCACTCGATGACACGCCCCATGTCGGCGTCGCTGAAGCCGAACTCCGACGGCTCGAGGAGCGGATGGCCGCCCGGCTTCGGGGCGAGCGGGTTCAAGTGCGCGACCAGGTGGCCGAGCTCGCGGTAGGCGTGGACGAGGCCGAAGACGCCGAGCACCGGCTCGGCCGCGCGGCCGGTCGAGGGATCGATCCGGAACGGCACCGCCACCGCGTGCCCGCTCGGGCGATGTCCGTTCTCGGGTCCACGCGCGTCCCGCGCGGCCTCCGGCCCGTGCCCGCCGTCCGGCCCGTGGCCGTTGCCGCCCGTCCCCATCTCGAAACCCGCGAAGAACAGCGCCCAGCCCTCGTCGACGGAGCGCGGGTCGACGCGATAGCGTCGGTACTGCTCCTCGACGTAGTCCGGATTCGCACGACTCACGTGATCGAGGTCGCTCATGACCGGACCCTTTTAGCGTCTCGGCCGGAAGGCCGCTACCGTGGGCGATCCACGGTTCATGCAACGAAACGTCTTCTGGTACACTCCCGCCGTGCTCACGATCGGAACGGGACCTCGCCATGCCGCGTAGGAGCAGCTCCAGCGACGTCGTCGCCATGATCCTCGCCGGCGGCGAGGGAAAACGCCTCCTCCCCCTCACCCGCGACCGGGCAAAGCCGGCGGTCCCCTTCGGCGGCCGTTATCGCATCATCGACTTCGTCCTCTCCAATTTCGTGAACTCGGGCATCTTCAAGATCAGCGTGCTGACCCAGTACAAGGCCGGCTCGCTGATGCAGCATCTCGCACGCGGCTGGCAGCTCGCGCCCCAAATGGGCCACTACGTGGCGCCCGTCCCCGCGTCGATGAACGTCGGCCCGCAGTGGTTCCGCGGCAGCGCCGACGCGATCTTCCAGAATCTGGACGTCCTCGAGAACGAGAAGCCGTCCGAGGTGTGCGTCTTCGGGGCCGATCACATCTATCAGATGGACGTCTGCCAGATGCTGGACTTCCACCGCGATCAGGGCGCCGACGTAACGGTCGCCGTCATCCCGGTGCCCGCCGTCGAGATGGATCAGTTCGGGATCGTCGACACCGATCCCAACGGCCGGATCGTCGGGTTCCGCGAGAAGCCCCCGGTCGACGGCGAGGGTGTCGGCACCCGGCTCGCGTCGATGGGTCTCTACGTCTTTCGCTGCGAAGCGCTCGTGCGCGAGGTCACGGCGGACGCCGAGCGCACGGACTCGGCTCATGACTTCGGCAAGGACATCCTGCCGCGCATGGTCGCCGGCGCGGACAAGGTCTACGCCTACGACTTCTCGACCAATACCGTCCCCGACATGCACGACGGGCAACGCGGCTACTGGCGCGACGTCGGCTCGATCGACATGTACTGGCAGACCTCCGAGGACCTCATCTCGATCACGCCGCAACTGAATTTGTACAACCCGCGCTGGCCAATGCTCTCCGCGTTCTATCCCCACCCGCCCGCCAAGTTCGTCTTCGGGGACGAGGAAGGGCACCGGCGCGGCTTCGCGATCGACTCGATGGTGTCGGAGGGGTGCATCATCAGCGGCGGCCACGTGGAGCGCTCCATCCTGAGCCCGCGGGTGCGGGTCAACAGTTACGCGCACGTCCAGGAGTCGATTCTCTTCGACGGCGTCGACGTCGGACGCCACGCGCGCATCCGGCGCGCGATCATCGACAAGAACGTCGTCATCCCGGCCGGGATGACGATCGGGTACGACCCGGCCGAGGACCGCCGGCGGTTCACGGTGAGCGAGGGAGGTGTGGTGGTCGTGCCGAAGGGTATGGACCTCAGCACGTGACCCGCCGCCGTGCGATCGCCGCCGTGACGGCTCTGGTCGCCGCGCTGCTCGCGCAGACCGCCGGCGCGATGACCGTGCTGCCGCTCGATCTGCCCGCCCTCACTGCCGGCGCCGGCACGATCTTCGTCGGCCGCGTCACCCGCGTCGATGCGGGCATCGACGAGCGCGGCATCGCCGCAGTCTGGACGACCTTCGCCATCGAGGCGACCCTGAAAGGCGCGACGGGTCCGACGCTCACCCTGAAGCAGCTCGGCGCACCGCTCGGCGCGAGCGGCACTTCCGGCGGCGTTCGCCCGTATCCGAACAGCCCTCGCTTCGCGCCGGGCGAGTCGGTGATGCTCTTCGTCCATGCCCCGAGCGCGCTCGGGTTCGCGAGCCCGGTCGGGCTCGGCCAGGGCGCGTTCCGCATCCGCGACCGCGACGGACGCCGCGTCGTCGCAAACGACGTCGCCAACCGCAATCTCGATGCGGTGTCGAGCGGCAGAGCCGCGGACGCCGCGCGCGGGACGGCCCCGTCCGAGCACCTGCCCCTCGACACCCTCGTCGCCCGCGTACGCGCGCTCGTGGACGCACACCCCTGACGGTTCCATGGTCCCCCCGATCACACGCTCGACGACGCGCCGGCGACCGGGCGCCGCATGCCTCTTCGCGCTGCTGCTGAGTCTCCCACTCGCCCGGCCGGCGCTCGCCGCGGGACCGCTCTTCGTGAACGACGCGGGCACGCCGCTCGTGTGGGCCGAACGCCCCATTCCCTGGAACTCCGACCCCGGGCCGCTCGGCATCCTCGACACCGCGGCAGCGCATCAGCTGGTGGCGGACGGCTTCGACGTGTGGACCTCCGTACCGCGCGCCGCCATTGCGTTCGCCGACGCGGGCGCGCTTCCAGAGGACGTGACCGCCGCGAACATCGGGCTCTTCGTCGGCGTCTGCGACGATGGCCTCAGCCCGATCGTGTTCGATCACGACGGCTCCATCACCGACGCCCTCTTCGGTGCGGGAGCCTCCAACTCGATCCTCGGCTTCGCCGGCCCCGAGTGCGGCAAGTTCACCCCGCCCGTCATCACGGAGGCATCGGCCGTGCTGAACGGCAAGTTCATCGACGGTGTCGCGAGCGGCGGCAACCCCGAGGTCGGCCTCGACACCTTCGCCGGCGTGATGATCCACGAGCTCGGCCACTACGTGAACCTGGATCACTCACAGATCAACCTGCTCGAAGCCTTCGACGGCACGACCGCCAACGACGACGCGATCGCGACGATGTTCCCGTTCGTCCTGAGCGGTCCGGAGACCGCGACCCTCACGCGCGACGACGAGGTGTCCCTCGCCTTGCTCTATCCGGCACCGGAATTCGCCACCGAGACGGCGGCGATCACGGGCGAGATCCGCCGCGGGGACACCGACGCTCCGTTCGGCGGCGCGTTCGTGATCGCGCGGAACGTCGACGATCCGCGCCGCGACGCCGTCGGCTACGTGTCGGGGGCGCGCTACGTGCAAGGTAGCTTCGATCCCGGTGCTGCGGCGCTGATCGGCGCGTATGAGCTCCGCGGGCTCACGCCCGAGGCGAGCTACACGATCGAGGTCGAGGCGGTGTCCCCCTTCTTCTCCGGCGGCTCCAGCGTCGGACCGATCAGTCCGCCGGTGCTGCTCCCCGGTCCGCCAGAGCTCTGGAGCGGCGATCTCGAGGCCGGCACCAGTCCGCCGGACGACCCCGCTGCGCCGGGCGAGACGATCGCGGTCGGCGCCGGCGGGATCGCGGCGAACGTCGACATCATCCTGAACGTGACGCCCCCGCCCGCGAACGACGTTTGCGCCGCCGCGACGCCGATCACGACGTTCCCCTTCAGCACGACCATCGAAACCCGGCTCGCGACGACCGCATCCGACGACCCGATTCCGCCCTGCATCGTCGCGCCGAGTCCGAAGAGCGCGAAGAGCGTCTGGTTCCGCATCACGGCGCCGATCTCCGGCACCGTCACGGTCTCGACCGCGGGCAGCTCCTACGACACGGTCGTCGCCGCCTACACCGGGCGCTGCGGCCTCCTCGCCTCGGTCGGGTGCGACGACGATGGCGGCGGCGACCTCGCCTCGACACTGACCCTTCCGGTCGCCGCGGGCACGCCGTACCTCGTCGCCGTCACCGATTTCGCGTCGACCGGCGGCACGCTCGTGCTGACTGCCACGTTCGATCTCGGACCGCCGAACGCGTGCCGTGACGCGGCACCGGGGCGGTGCGTGCCCGGCACGGGCTCCACCACGACGGACTGCACGACCGAGTGGCTCGTGCAGCCCGTCCCGCCGCTCACGAGCACGCGGCCGGGCAGCCGCAACGTTCCGAGCTATCGCGTGAGCTGCCCCGACGGCGACCCGCGCTGCGACTTCGACGGCGTCGACGGCAAGAACGGCACGTGCACGTTCCACGTCGCGGTGTGCGTCAACAACGGGGACCCGCGCGCGGCGACGCGCCGCTGCACCCCGAGCGCGATCACCGAGTACCGCCTCCTCTCGCCCAGCACGCGCCGACCACGCGACATCATCGACACCCAGAATGGCGCCACCCTGCTCCACGCGGTCTCCGCGCTGGCACTGTCGCCTGGGCCGACGGTCGCCGACGGCCGCGTCACCTTCACACCGCCGCTCGCCACGGCGGACCGCTGCACCGCGTTCCAACGTCTCGTCGTTCCGATCGGGACGCGCACGTTCCGGACGCGCGCGCTCGTCCCCCCGCGGCGCAGCGACGCGGATCAGCTTCGGCTGCGCTGCACGAAATGACGCTTCATGGTCGCCAGGCGGACGCCGGACGGAACGATCCCCAGTCGAGCCCGCGATCGCGCAACCGCTTGTAGAGCGTCGGCCGACTGATCCCGAGCTCGCGCGCCGCGCGCGTGAGGTTCCCGCCGCACCGCCGGAGGCACTCGACGAGCTCGACGGCGCCGGCGATCGCCGGACGGAGACCCGCGCGCGGTTGCAGCGCCCCACGCACGTCGCCCGCGGTGACGGCCGGTCCTTCGGCGTAGAGCACCGCTTCCCGCACGACGTTCTCGAGCTCGCGCACGTTTCCCGGCCACGCGTGCGACCCGAGCGCCGCGCGCGCGTCGTCGGCGAGGCCGAGGCCGGTTCGGCCGAGGTCGCCGGCGACACGGGCCGCGATGCGATCGGCGAGCTCCACGACGTCGCCGTCACGCGCTCGGAGCGGCGGCACCTCCACGACGACCCCGCTCAGCCGGTAGTAGCAGTCGGCACGGAAGCCGCCACGGTCCACGAGCTGGCGGAGATCGCGATTGGTCGCGGCGACCACGCGGACGTCGACCGTCACGGGACGATCCGCCCCGACCCGCTGCACTTCGCCCTCCTGGAGGAGGCGCAGGAGCTTGCACTGGAGAAGCGGCGGGAGCTCGCCGATCTCGTCGAGAAAGAGCGTACCGCCATCCGCCTCGGCCGCGCGACCGAGCCGTCGACCGACCGCGCCCGTGAAAGCGCCGCGCTCGTGGCCGAAGAGCTCCGCGTCGATCAGCTCGGTCGAGAGCGCGCCGCAATTGACCGGCACGAAGGGCCCGTGCCGCCGCGGGCCCCCGAAGTGGATGGCGCGCGCGAGCAGCTCCTTACCAGTGCCGGTTTCGCCCTGGATCAACACCGGTACCGTCGTCGGGACGAGCCGCGCGACGCGCGCGCGCAGCTGCTGCATCGCCGGGCTCGTGCCGACGAGCGCCGCGAGCCCCGTACCGCCGCCGGCCCGTGCGGAGCGTTTCTCCTCGATCGCCGCGATGGTGGTCACGGCTGCGACCGTACGCACCAGCCCACCGCGCGCACAAGATCGACGAGTAGCCCCCGCATCGTGCATTGCACGACGGCCGCGGAACTCGAAGGCTCCGCGGCCGTGCGCGCGCATCGCCGTGCGCGCGAACGCGCTCGGCGCTTCAGGCGTTACGACGGCGCTACGGGATGCACCCCGTGCAGGCGAGGCACACTTGGAGCGGGCTACAGCCGATCGCCGGGAGCTCGCATGCCTCACCCGGCTCCAGGTTCAGGTTGCCGCAGACCGGGAAGAACGGAATGCACTGTCCGCAGAGGAGACAGAGCTCGCCGTCGCCGCACCCGATCGACGGCAGCTCGCAGACCTCGCCGGTCTCGATGTTGAGGTTGCCGCAGACCGGTCCCGGCAGCGCCGGGACGCAGGCGTCGCACGTGCCCGGTTGGCAGATCTCGCCGTCGCCGCAGCCGCGGGCCGGGAGCTCGCAGACCTCGGTCGGCTCGATGTTGCCGTTGCCGCAGATGAACCCGAGCTCCGGCGGGATCACGTCGGGCGGCGGGAAGCACTGCTGACAGAGGAGACACGTCTGGAGCGGCCCGCAACCGGCCGCCGGCAAGTCGCAGGCCTCGCCGGGATCGACGGTTCCGTTCCCGCACTGCGGAACCTGCACGGTGCACTGGCAGTTGGTCGCGCCGCAGAGGCCCGGACACGCGGCGTCCTGGGCGGGCGGCGTACCGCCGACCCCGCCGGGATCGCACTGCTCCCCGGCGCCGATGAAGCCGTCGCCGCAGACCGGCGGACACGTACACTCGGCCGGCGTGCCCGCGAGCGCGCAGTCGCCCGGACACGCGGCGTCGCTTGCCGGCGGCGTGTTGCCCGGGCCGCCGGGATCGCACTGCTCGCCGAACTCGAGGGCACCGTTGCCGCACGCCGTGTTGCACGTGCAGTTGGCGAGGCACGCACCGGGACAGTTGGCGTCGGCGGGGCCGTCGCATTCCTCGGCGGCGCGGTTCACGACACCGTCACCGCAGAGCGCCGCCGTCACCTCGGTCGGGAGCGTGAGCGCCCCCGGTCCGGGGAGACCGGCCGTCTGGTTGATCGCCTGGCCGCTCGTCGCCGGGATGCAGAACGCGGCGGCGAGCGTGTTGGTATCCGTGCCCGGCGTGCCGGTCTTCACGATCGGATCCATGAAGCAGCGCTGGTTCTTCGAGACGCAGGGCCCTTCCCCCGCCGGGCAATCGCTGTCGTTCTGGCAGCCGATCTCCGGCGCGCCGCCGCAGGTCTGGCTGATCGGACCCGCGACGCACTCGCCCTCACCCGAGCCCTCGCCGACGATCTGCCGGCAGAGCGGCTTGCACGCGCCGGCCGGCGCGCCCGGACACTCGCCGTCACCGGTGCACGCCTGGCCGTCGTTGCTGCCGCCGTCGCAGGCGCGCTGACACGAGCTCGTCTGCGGCTGACCGTCGCACCAGCACTGCTGGTTGGTCGCCCCGGCACCATCGCAGGTCTGGTTCGTCGGGAACGTGACGGTCCCGGTCGTAGCCGGCACGAACGGGATGTCGAGACCGCCGCCGGAAACGTTCAGCGACGAGCTCGGCGGACAGTCGTTCGACGTCGGCCCGAGCGGCCCGTTGCCGCCGACGCGGCACGCCGGGCTGCCGATGATCCCGGTACACGTCCCGGTGTCGCCGGGGACGCAGTCCGCGAGGTCCGGCTTGCCGCAATCGCAGATCGGACACGGCGCGCTCACCTGCGAGCCGAGGTGCACGAGCGAGCTGAGCCGGAGATTGATGGCCGCGTCGCCCGTCTGCATGTTGTACGTCCCCGTCGCGTCGGTCGCGAAGCGGTTGATGATGCACGCCGGCACGCCGCCCGCGGAGAGCGGAAGCGGCGGGCCGAAGGTCTGGATCACGCAGCTACCGGCGCCGCTGCACTCGTTGTTGTTGGTGCAGGAGCGGCTCGGGTCGGCGGAGCAGAACGACCCGACGTTGCCGAAGAAGTCGCAGAGCACGTCGCTCGAGCCGTTGCAGCCCGAGAGCTCGCCGGCGATCGTCGATCCCGTCTGCACGGCGGAGTCGTGCGCGGTACCGGTCCATCCGGTGTCGAGATCGGCACCCGGACGCACGACGAAGGACAGATTGCCCTGGCCGGGACACGTGCAGCCCTCGGTGCACTGGCCCGGACAGAGGGCGTCGTCGGTGCCGTCGCAGAGCTCGGCCGCCTGCCGCACGTCGTCGCCGCAGATGGGCGAGCACTGACAATCACCCTGACACGTCCCGGGACATGTGCCGGTGTTCGTGCCGTCGCACTGCTCGCCGGCGTCGATCGTGCCGTCGCCGCAGAAGGGGCCGCACGTGCAGTCGCCCTGGCACGCCGCCGCCGGGCAGGCCGTCGAGCCGCCGCCGTCGCACTCCTCGCTGCCTTCGACGATGTCGTTGCCGCACACGGCGCCGCAGGTGCAGTCGCCCTGACAGGCCCCCGGACAGGTCGGCGCGTCGCTGCCGTCGCAGATCTCGCCGGCTTCCTTGATGCCGTTGCCGCACGTCCCCGCCGGACACTCGCAGGTGCCGAGGCACTGGCCCGGACACGCGGCATCGTCGCCGCCGTCGCACTGCTCGCCGGCATCTACGACGCCGTTGCCGCAGCCCGCGCACGTGCAATCGGGCTGACAGGCGCCCGGGCATGCCGCATCGGCGCTGCCGTCACATTGCTCGCCCGCGTTCAGCACGCCGTTCCCGCACTGCGCGCCGCTCCGGAAGATGCGGGTCGGCAGCTCGAGCGCACCGGGCCCCGGCAGACCGGCCACCTGGTTCACGGACTGACTCGCCGTCGGCGGGATGCAGAAAGTCGCCGCGACGACCGCCGTCTGCGTCCCAGGCACGCCCGTCCGCGTGATCGAGTCGAGGAAGCACTGGCGAAGGTTGGCGCCGCAGACCTGGCCGCTCACGCACGCCTCGCAGTTGCCGGTGGGCGGCGGATTGCAGTCCTGGTCGTTCAGGCACCCGCGGAAGGTCTCGATGCTGCAATTGTTGTCGATCGGACCCGCCTCGCAGATCCCTTCCTGCGGGCCGTCGGCCGGGTTCGGCGTGCAGACCGTGTCGACGCAGCCGTTCGCCGCGGTCGGCTGTCCGGGTCGATTGCAGAAGCCGCTCGGGCACTGCGACGCCGTCGAGCACGTCGCGCCCGCGTTCGTACCACCGATGCACCGCCGACCGCCGCAGACGATGCCCGGCGAGCAGTCGGCGTTCGTATTGCAGGGCGCCGCGGCCGCATCCGCGCACGTGTCGCAGAAGCAATTCCCGCCGTTGCCGTTGGTGCACGGACGGTTCTTGGTGAGGGTCGTCGACCCCGTGGTCGCGGGATCGAACGCGATGCTGAGCACGCCGATGCTGGTCGCCGACGACGGCAGGCAGTCCATGCTGAGCTCGCCGAAGAACGTGCTCGAGCCGCCGACGTCGCAGCTCTGGCCGTTCCGGACGCCGCCGCTACAGGTGCCGCTCTTCACGCCGTCGCGCGCCGTCGCGTCGTTGTCGCACGTTGGACACGGCTGCTGCACGGCGAGCCCGTTGAAGACGCCCGAGCTGAGATCGATCGTCACCGCGCCCTCACCGGCGTGCGGGCCGCTGTCGGCGATGTTGGCCGTGCCGCTCACGGCGCCGGTCAGGCGGTTGACGACGCAGACCGGCACGCCGCCCGACGAGATCGGGAGCGGCGGTCCGAGGAAGCACTCGCACGTCTCGGGATTGCTGCACCCGCTCGGCACCTCGGGGTCGCACGTCGCGAGCGAGCTGCCGTCGGGCGACGCGACGTTGAAGCAGGCGCAGTTCTTCGCGGGCCCGGGGAACGAGACGGGACCCGTCAACTGACATTGCCCGCAGGTCGGCGAGCTCGGGTTGGTGTCGCAGGCGTCGAGCCGCGCGACGGCGACGAGCGCGTCGTCGACCGTGCTCGTGTCGTGGGCGACGCCGGTCCAACCGGTATCGAGCTCCGAGCCCGGGCGGGAGACGAAGCTCACGACCTCGGGAAGCGAGGCCGGGAGGGTACACGCCTCGGGACACTCGCAGAGCGGCGAGCACTGGCCCGGACACGCGGTCGCGTCGCTGCCGTCGCATTCCTCGCCGCCATCGATCGTATTGTTGCCGCAGCCGGGTGCCGGCGTCGCCGTAGCGGTCGGCGCGGCCGGCGTCGGCGTGCCGCCTTGCGGCGTCGCGGTCGCCGTTGCTCCGCCACCACCGGACGTCGCGGTCGCTGTCACCGTGGCCGTCGCGCCCGGACCGGGCGTCGGCGTAACCGTCGGCGCGGGACCCGCGCCGTTGCACTGCGCGGGATACGTCGTCGCTGCCGGCGCGGCCGCCGCCGCGGTGCAGGCGCTCTGGAACTCGGTGACGCAGGCGAGGCACTCGACCGCCGCCGCCATGTCGTCGATCGCGCCGCCACACGCGCCGCCGCCCGGCACGGTGACATCCGGACACGACGCGCCGAAGCCGACCGCCGCGGGTGCGACGTCGTTCCCGCCGCCGCAGAGCCGATCGGGACCGCCGCAGCGCTGACAGACCTTCGCGGCGAACTTGCTGCGCGCGCGCGCCACGCCCGCGAGCGCGGTCGCGTCGGGACAGCTGCCGCCGCCGCCCTTCAGCACGCGGTCGATGCACTTCCCGTGCGCCTTCGCCTCGGCGCGGACGACCTTCGCGAGGCTCTTGGCGATCTCACGCTGGCAGCCGAGCGCTTCCGCGTTCGGAGCCGGCGCACCGGTCGAGAGATCGATCGCCTGATCGATCGCCGACTGGTCGATGCATGAGACGCAATCCGCGACGTCGTCACAATTGGCGAGCGTGCCGTTGCACGTCCCGCTCTGGATGTTCGGGCAGCTGCCACCGAAGCCGAGCGACGCGAGCGTGTCGTCGTCGCCGCCCGTGCCGCAGCTGCGATCGCCGCCGCCGCACTTCTGGTCGATGGCGCTCCGCAGCTTGGTGGAGGCCTTCGTGATCTGGGAGGCGGCCTTCGCATCGGGACACGGGCCCGCGATCTTCCCGGTGAGGATCTGATCCTCGCAGCGGGCGAGCGCCTTGATCTTCGCCTGGACGAACTTCGACGACTGACGCGCGATCTCGCGCCGACACTTGATGGTTTCGGCTTCCGCCGGCGCGGAGGCCGCAAAGACCAGACCGATTGCGCACGAGACCATCAGCGCGGTCCAGCGGTTTCGGGATCCGGAGCGGGAGCGAGCGTCGAGCGTCATGTACATCCTCCTTCAAGGGGGTGGGTCGCGCGCGAATCACTGCACGGCACTCGTTCGCGACCGCGCCGAATGTACGAGAGCGCCAAAAGTCCACCAATCACGGAATCCTGCGAGGGATGTGCCCGAAACGAGGGATGCGGCAGCCCGATTTTCGGGGAGCGCGGAGCCCGTGCGACCTGCGGAGAAGATCTCTAACGAGTCGCCGCTGGCCGGCGCCATAGACGGCGCGCGGCAAAGAGCACACGGCTTGCGAGCGAGCTCGGCGCCTCGGTCGGAAAGAGACGGGGCAGCAGCAGAAAGAGCCGACGCCGGCCCGCCAAGCGAATGCGCCGTGCGAGAAGGCCCCACACGGGGTTCGCCTCGCCGCGATGGATCGCGAGGAAGTACGTGGCCGGCATGCGCACGACGAGATCCGCGTCGGCGACCGCGCCCGGCCGCACCTCGCAGCGGCCTCCGGCGATGCGCATCACCCAGTCCCCACCCCCCGCGCCCTCGAGCCGGAACTGCGTCGTGAACGCGAGCCCGGCTGCCTCGTCGGCGCGGAAGTACTGCGGCATCCATCGCATCATCGCGTCGACGTTCTGGGTACGGATGCGCCGGAGCGACACGAGTCGCGTTCCCGCCGCCGACTGCCCGGCGCGATCGACCGGCGTCCGCCATTCACCGGGAGGCACGTTCAATCGCTCGCGCGTCCCCGGCGTGTCGATCACGAACTGCGCGTCTTCGACGCCGCGCGTGTAGGTGAGCGGCTTCAACGTCTCGTCGAGGTACCGGCGGCGCACGTCGCGCTCGCCGTGGAAGGCGGTCTCGATCTCCGCGGGACAGGTCGCGACGCAGTTGAAGCAGCGGTACTCGACCTTGAACGCTATCGCCTGCCAGAGCGCGGCGATCTCGTTGTCGGCCCAGCGCTTCCGGAACCGCTTCGGCTTCGCCTCCGCGAGATCCTGCACGAGGTCGAGGAAGCCGGGGATCGAGTCGCGGTAGGTGTGGTTGTAGCAGGCGAAGAAGTCGAAGTTGCCGTCGGGCTTGATCGCGTCGGTCGGACACGACGCGATGCAGAGGTTGCACTGGACGCACGGGTTCCAGTCGAGGCGGCCGTCGTACGCGTCGAGCTCGAGGTTGGTGACGACCGTGTCGATCAGGCAGTAGGCGCCGAACTTCCGGTGCAGGAAGTTCCGGCTCGTGCCGATCACGCCGAGGCCCGCGGCGTGCGCGACGAGCTTGTGGCTGAGCGGCCAGATCTTGTCGGCCCAGCGCTGCCCGACCTCCATCGGCCAGCCGATCGTCGTCGTGAGCCCTTCCCCGCCGAGGCTGTTGACGTACTTCACCGTTTTCCGGCCCATCTCCCAGAGCCGCTCCTCGCAGCGGTAGAGCTCGTTGTTCGCCGACGGCAGGTAGCGCGACTGCATCGCCGCCTTGTTCTCCTCGGCGATGAGGCAGACGAGCGAGCGCGCGTGCGGATAGACGTACCGGATCTCGGCACGCTCGTGGTCGAGCGCGGGATCGTCGATCGAGATCACGCCGACGTCGTCGCACCAGGTCGCGACCTCGGCCTTGAAGGTCGCGAGATCGACGGGCGCGCGCACGCCGCGCGGGACGATCGGGTCGTCGGCGAGCGGCCGGTAGGGCCAGCGATGCGCCGGCAGGATGGGGACGTCGTCCGGGCGTCGCGTGCGGCTCTTGCCGGGCGGCGGGAAGGGGAACGGCCAATCACTCGCGCTGCTCGGAGCCATTCCAGGCGGTTCCGGAACACTGTTCACCTTGCTCATGGTTTCACCTCGCCGGCGTCAGCCAGGCCCGAATCGCGTCGAAGACACCCTCCAGCACCGCAACCTGCTCCTCGTACGTCGACTGCACGAGCAGTCCCGACACCGCGAGCGCCGTGACGCCGTGCACCTGGGTCCAGAGCGCGGTCGTCACCGTCATCGGGTCGAGATCGCGCCGGATCTCGCCCGCCCCCATGCCGCTCGTGACCGCGTCGCGCAGCATCATGAGCGTGAAGAGCTCGTGCTGCACGACCTCGCGGCGCGGCGCGTCCGCGCCGGACCCGAGAAACATGAGCGCGTAATATTGCCGGTTTTCCATGCCGAACCGGTGGTAGGCCCGGCCCATCTCGCGCAAGCGCTCCAACGCCGGCAAGGTCGTGTCGACGGCGCGGAGGTAGTCGGCGAGCTTCGCGTGGCCTTCCATGCGGAGCGCGTGGAGGACGTCGTCGATGCCGCGATAGTGGAGATAGAGCGCGGTCGGGCTCACGCCGACGGCGCTCGCGATCCTCCGCGCGGAAACGCCGTCCGATCCGTGCGTGAAGTAGAGCCGGCGCGCGGCGTCGAGGATGCGCCGCGCGAGGCGAGGAGCGTTCGGCGAGCGGGGAGGCGCCGTCTTTCGGCGTCGGGCAGTTAACATCGTTAACCGCTATTGGCGATCCGCGCTCGCCAGTCAACCAGCCGCGACTTCGACGCCGGCGGCGGGCGCGACCGGCAGGGTTGCCGCCGCGTCGGGCGGCAACGCCCGACGGCCATCGCGCCCGCTACGCCACGGCGCAAATCGTCTGTCGCCACGAAGATTTATCGTTGACTACGCCGGCTTCCCGGCTCATAGCCGGACGAGGAGGATCACGTCATGAAGCGTCTCACCAAGCTCCTACTCCTCGCCGTCGCCGCGTGCGTCCTCGCCGCGGCTCCCGCGGCCTTCGCCGGCGCGCGCCCCTGCGTGCGCGAAGCCAAGCAGGACGCCAAGGACTGCACCGCCGCCTGCAAGGAAACCCTCCAGGCCGCCAAGGACACGTGCCTCAACCGCGATCACGCCTGCGTCGAGGTCTGCCGGGCGAACCGCTCGCAATGCCGCCTCGACAGCGGCATCGACGCCGCGATCGACGCCTGCAACGACATCCTCGACGCGGCTCGCGCGCAATGCCGCGCCGACCACCCGCCCGACACGGCCGCGCGCGACGCGTGCATCGACGCCGCGCAGGTCGACGCCTTCGAGTGCCGCGACGCCGCCCGCGAGCTCGCCCGCCCGCTGCTGAAACAGTGCCGCAAGGAGTTCCGCGCCTGCGCCAAGGCGTGCCCGCCGCCGGGTCCGGCGGCGCCGACGCTCGATCCGAAGGGCTGCATGCGCGACGCCAACGCCGCCGCCAAGGTCTGCACCGCGACCTGCAAGGAGGAGTTCCAGGTCGCGAAGGACGACTGCCGCAATCGCGACCACGAGTGCATGGAGCAGTGTCGCGCCGACCGCGCGGCGTGCCGCGAGCCGGTGCGGGCGATCCTGAACGCCGACCTCGCCGACTGCGCCACCGATCGCGCGACCGGCGTCGGCGAGTGCGACACGCAATTCCCCGCGCCACGCGACGAGACGGCCGCCATCGCCTTCGATCAATGCGTCGACGGCGTCCAGGTCGAAGCGTTCGTCTGCCGCGACGACGCGCACGAGAACGCGCGTCCCGGCTTCCTCGTCTGCAAGCAGAACTTCCGGAGCTGCGTGGACACCAACTGTCCGGCGCAGCCTCAGTAGGAGGTTCCGAAGACTTCCAGCTCCGTCGTGGGAGGCGTGGGCGTCCGGGGGCAGCGGCCCCGGACGCCCACGTGGTCTTCGTCAGTCCGCCGGCGGCTCGGCGGGCTGGATGCACTCGGGGCCGTCGTTCTTCGGCGTGTTCACGAGCCGCGACACCGGGTACGCCTCCATCTCGTCCTCCGCATACGGGCGCAGGATGGTCGCGAGCGCGCGCGCGTCAGCGTCGGCCGCGAGCCAGCCCTCGCGCGCGGTCGGCGGTACGATGACGGGCATGCGGTCGTGGATCGGCGCGACGAGCCCGTTCGCCCGACACGTCACGATCGCGCACGACACGAGCGGGTCACCTTCCTTCGGCTTCCAGCGGTCCCACACGCCCGCGAACACGAACGGCCGCCGCGAGCGCAGGCGGAAGTACATCGGGAAGCGCTCGGTGCCGATCCGACGCCATTCGTAGAAGCCGTCCGCGACGACGAGACAGCGCCGGCGCTGGAACGGCTCGCGAAACGTCCGGTTCGTCGCGAGCGTCTCGGCGCGGGCATTGATCGCGCGGGGCCCGGACTTCGCGTCCTCGGCGAACCAGGGGACGAGTCCCCATTTCATCCAGCCCGCCCTCGGCGCGTCGTCCTTGCCGCGCGCGACGACGAGCACGCTCTCGCTCGGGCACACGTTGAAGCGCGGCCCCTCGGCGAGCATGGGATCGACGTCGACGCCGAGCTCCTCGGCGATCGCCCGCGGCGGGCTCGAGCGCGTGAAGCGACCGCACATGCGAACACGTCTACCGCGTCCGACCGTTGCTTGACACTGCGCGAGCATCCGACGCAGGGTCGACGCATGCTCGCGAGCACGACCGAGATCCTGACGACGCACGCCGGCAGCCTGCCGCGCCCCCCCGCCCTCCTCGATCTGCTGGTGCGGGTCAGCAAGCGCGAACCGGTCGACGAGGCGGAGCTCGCCGCCACCGTCGAGACGGCGACGCGCGAGGTCGTCGCCAAGCAGGTCGCGGTGGGCATCCACGTCGGCAACGACGGCGAACAGCCGCGCGAGAGCTTCGTCTCCTACGTGCAGCACCGCATGAGCGGCTTCGGTGGGCAGAGCCAGCGGCCGATCATGCGCGACATCACGCACTATCCGAGTTTCCTGAACCTGAAGCGCCCCGACTTCGCAAAGCACATGGTGAGCCTGATGAACGCGCCGAAGGCGATCGGGCCCGTAACCTACACCGAGCGGCGCTGGGTCGAGGAGGAGTGCGCGCTGATGGAGCGCGCCCACGCCGACCAACCGGCGCAGTTCCGCGAATGCTTCATGACCGCGGCGTCGCCCGGGATCGTCGCGTCGGCGATGCTGAACGAGCACTACCCGTCCTACGACGAGTACGTGACGGCCGTCGGGGACGCGCTCGCACACGAGTACCAAACGATCGTCGCCAACGGATACGTGCTGCAAATCGACGCGCCCGACCTCGCAATGGAGCGGCACACCTCGTTCGCCGACAAGCCCCTCGCCGAGTTCTTGCGCTTCATCGACACCAACGTGACGGCGCTGAACCGCGCCCTCCGCGACATTCCCGAGGAGCGCGTCCGCCTGCACGTCTGCTGGGGGAACTACGAGGGTCCGCACGACGACGACGTGCCGCTCGCGGAGATCCTGCCGCGTCTCTACGCCGCCAACGTCGGCGCGCTCGTCGTCTCGATGGCGAACCCGCGGCACGCGCACGAGCACCGCTGCTTCGAGGAATACCCCCTCCCCGCCGAGATGCTGCTCGTCGCGGGCGTCGTCGATCCGACGACCAACTACGTCGAGCATCCCGAGGTCGTCGCCGACCGCATCGAGCTCGCCGCGAAGGCCGTCGGCGATCCGCGGCGCGTGCTCGCAACGCCCGATTGCGGCTTCGCGACCGCGGCCGGGCTCGGCGAGGTCGCCGAGGAGGTCGTGTGGCTGAAACTCCGCGCGCTCGTCGAGGGCGCCCGGATCGCGACCCATCGCCTCTTTCGCTGAGAAAGGATTCGTCATGACGTACGCCGGAGACCGGCTGATCCACGACGCCGACTACCCGCACGTCGAGGGCGGCCGGAATCCCCTCAAGCGCTTCGACGACTGGCTCGCGGATACGCCGGCCGACGCGCGGGAACGCTTCTACGCTTCGAACTTCGTCGACCTGATGGGCGCGGCGTTGCCTCGCTGACGGGGGCTGCCGCGTCGAGCGATGCGACGGCCGCTCCGCGGGCGAGTGGCAACCTCCTCCTACGGTCGCGCGGTTCCTGGGTCCGGCGCCTACTACCCGCCGCAGCCATCATGCTTTGCGCACACGCGAGCTGAGCGCTCCCCGAAGGAGCTCGCCACTCGCCCTCGACCGGCGCGGTCGCATGGCGGCCGTGAGCAACACGAGCTCAAGACTTCGCGGACCCCGCTTGAAGTAGGCTACGCGGCGGTCGCTCCGCGGGGGTGGTGAGTCGTCGAGGCGCGAGGACAGCTCCCGGTCGACCGCAAGACATGGCGGCTCTGACGGGCTCTACGGGCTGGGGACCAGCGATCCGAGCGACGAGGCGAGCTCACCACCCCCGCGGAACCGCAGCCCGGACTCGTCTCTTTCGATTGCAAGAGCCGCGGCCCGTATTGCCACGTGTCGCGGCGCACGCGACACTCCTGGGCGTGCGGCGCGGAGAGACGTTCGTGAGGTGGCGGCTGCGCTGCGGAGTCGCGGCCGTGTGGGTCGTGCTCGGCAGCATCGCATTTCCGCAGGCCGCCAGCGCCGCCGATCCGCATCCGCACGCCACCGCCGCCCCGTGGGCCGCGACGCCCGGGAGTCAGCACGACTTCGCGAACGTCGAACAGTGGAGGCGGGTCTTCGACGACCCGGCGCGCGACGCGTGGCAGAAGCCCGCCGAGCTCGTCGCGGCGCTCCGCTTGCGTCCGGGGGCGTGGGTCGCCGATCTCGGCGCGGGCACCGGCTACTTCAGCCGGCACCTCGATGCCGCCGTCGGGCCGGACGGGGTCGTCTTCGCGGTCGACACCGAGCCGAACCTGGTCGCCCACCTGCGTGCGCGCGCCGAGCAAGAGCGGACACGGACGATCGTCCCCGTGCTCGCCTCGATGCACGATCCGCGATTGCCGCCCGGCGCACTCGATCTCGTGCTGATCGTCGACACGTACCATCATCTCGACGCGCGCCGCGCCTACCTCGATCGGCTCGCCCGGACGCTCAAGCCCGCCGGCCGGGTCGCGATCGTCGACTGGCAGAAGCACGACCTCCCCGTCGGCCCGCCGGCGTCGCACAAGCTCGCGCGCGAGCAGGTCGTCGACGAGATGCGCTCGGCGGGGTTCGCGCTGGTCGACGAGCCGGCGATTCTTCCGCACCAGTACTTCCTGGTGTTCGCGCGGACCGCGGGATGAGCCACGCGCTGGTCTTCCTCCTCCTGCTGGCCCTCGCTGCCTGCAAGCCCGCGTCGGCGAGCCCGCGCGCCGTACCGGTCCCGAACGCCGTCGCGGCGAGCGTCACGTTGACGCAGGTCGCGACGGGCCTTTCGAAGCCCGTCACGCTAACGTTCGCACCCGGCGATCCGCGCGAGCGCCTCTTCGTCGTCGCGCATACCGGGCCGATCCGCGTGTTGCGCGACGGCAGGATCGATCCCGCGAGCCCGCCGTTCCTCGACCTTTCGAAGCGCGTGTCGAGCCAGTCCGAGCAAGGGCTTCTCGGCCTCGCCTTCCACCCGCGCTACCCCGAGAACCGGCGCTTCTTCGTGAACCTCACCGATCGCGACGGCGACACTCGCGTCCTCGAATTCCGCGCCTCTCCGACCGATCCCGAGCGCGCCGACCCGGCCAGCGAGCGCGAGCTGCTCTTCGTGGACCAGCCCTACTCCAACCACAACGGCGGCCACCTCGCGTTCGGCCCGGACGGCCTCCTGTACGTCGGGCTCGGCGATGGCGGCTCGGCGGGCGACCCCAAAGGCAACGGCCAGCACCCGACCGCGCTCCTCGGAAAGATGCTGACGCTCGACGTCGACGCCGCGGAGACCCCGGCGCCGCGCATCGTGGCCCTCGGACTCCGCAACCCGTGGCGCTACGCGTTCGACCGCAAGACCGCGGACCTCTGGATCGCCGACGTCGGCCAGGATGCGTTCGAGGAGATCGACGTCATGACGCCCGCGATGCGGGCCACGGCGGTGCCGACCAACTTCGGCTGGAATCCGACCGAAGGCCTGCACTGCTATCCCAGCAACGCGGACTGCGACCTCGGGCGCTACGTCATGCCCGTCATCGAGTACGACCACGACGACGGCTGCTCGGTCACCGGCGGCTTCGTCTATCGCGGCCGCGCCCTCCCCGTGCTCGACGGCGTCTACTTCTACGCCGATTACTGCACCGCGATGATCCGGAGCGTGCGCTGGGACGGGAAGACGGTCAGCGACATCTGGGATTGGCGTGCGGCGCTCGATCCGAAAGAACGGCTCGCGGACCTGTCGTCGTTCGGAGAGGACGCCGCCGGCGAGCTCTACCTGCTCTCGCTCGACGGCACGATCCATCGCTTCGACCCGGCCGCACGCTGACCGGCGCCGCTCGGGCCCGCGGACGACTACGGGACGAGGACGACTTTGCCTTTCACCCGCCGCGCCGCGAGGTCACCGAGCGCCTCGGCGACGCGCGTGAACGGATACGTCGCCGAGATCCGCGGCTTCAGCTTCCCCGCCGCGTACCACTCCATGAGCTCCTGGATGTTGGCCGCGTGGCGCGCGGGCTCGCGCATCGTGAACGAGCCCCAGAAGACGCCGACGATCTGCGCGCCCTTCAACAGCACGAGGTTCAGCGGGATCTTCGGGATCGGCCCCGCCGCGAAACCGATCACGAGGAAGCGCCCTTCCCACGCGATCGAGCGGAACGCCTGCTCGGAAAAGTCGCCGCCGACGGGATCGTAGATCACGTCGGCGCCGTTGCCGCCGGTGAGCGCCTTGATGCGCTCTTTCAGGTCTTCCTGCGAGTAGTCGATGCCCTCGTCGGCGCCGTGCTCGCGGCAGACCGCGAGCTTCTCCGCCGATGACGCCGCGGCGATCACCTTGGCGCCCATCGCCTTCCCGAGCTCGACCGCCGCGAGGCCGACACCGCCCGCGGCGCCGAGCACGAGCAGCGTCTCGCCGGGCTTCAACGCCGCGCGATCCTTCAGCGCGTAGTGTGACGTCCCGTACGTGAAGAGAAACGCGGCTGCGGCGTCGAACGGCATGCTCGCCGGGATCGGGACGCAGACGCGCGCGTCGATCGCGATCTCCTCCGCGAAGCCGCCGAAGCCGGGCGCGCCGAGCACGCGATCGCCGGGCTTCAGCGTCGTCACCTGCGCGCCGACCGCCTTCACGACGCCCGACACCTCGCCGCCCGGCGAGAACGGGAGTGGGGGTTTGAACTGATATTTGTTCTCGATGATCAGCAGATCGGGGAAGTTCACCCCGCACGCCTTCACGTCCAGCAGGACCTGATGGTCGGTGATCGCCGGTGTCGGCAGCTCCTCGACGACGAGCTTCTCGGGTGGTCCGAACTCCTTGCAAACGACAGCGCGCATGCGTCCTCCTCGCGGCGCCGCTCGTTACACCGGCGGTCCAAGCGACGCAAATCAGCGTGAATCGCGCTGTTCACGCCGCCGACGGGTCCGCCGAACGCCGTCGTGCTCACGGCCGCCGCCGATTGGATGGACCGCTTACAGCCCGAGCATGCGATCCTGGGCCTCGGGATCGGCGTCCTCGAACTCGAGGATGCCGAGACGGTCGAAGGCTTGGCGGACGCGGGGGCTGAGCAGACCGAGGCGTTTCAGATTGGGCACGATCCGCATGAAGAGCGAGCGCCGGAAGTCCATGAAGGGCGCCGACTCGAGGACGACCTGGCGGACCTCGTCACGGCTCCAGCCCATCGCGTCGGCGATCTGGTCGCCGATGAGACGATTCTTCGAGAGCTCGCACGCGTAGATGATGAAATCCTCGCGATCCTTGAGCTCGTTCGCCGGCATCTCCTTGTAATAGTCGGAGAGCGAGAGGACGCCGAAGGCGACGTGGCGCGACTCGTCGCGCATCACGTAGTGGATCAGCTCTTTCAGGAGCGGCTCGGACGTCAGGTGGTAGAGGTTGCCGAAGGCCGCCATCGCGAGGCCTTCGATCACGATCTGCATGCCGAGGTACTTGAAGTCCCAGCGGCCGTCCTTGATCGTCGCGTCGAGGAGCTCTTTCAAATTCTCGTTGATCGGCCACTGCCACTCGAGCTTCTCGTTGATGTAGCGGCTGAAGACCTCGACGTGGCGGGCCTCGTCCATCGTCTGGGTGCCGGCATAGTACTTGGCGTCGACCCACGGCACGGCGCCGACGAGCTGCGACGCGACGATGAGCGCGCCCTGCTCCCCGTGCAGGAACTGCGAGAGCTGGAGCGCCACCTGCGCGTGGCGGAGCCGATCTTTCTCCTTCGCGTTCAGCCGATCGTACGGTCCGTACCCGTGCAGCGGGTTCACCATGTCGGGGAGGATGCCGCGCTCGGGATCGACGTCGGTCGACCAGGCGAGCTGCTTGGTCCCGTTCCATTGGTCGCGCTTCGCCTTCTCGTAGAGGTCGCGAAGCCCGTCCTTCACGCTCCCGTAGTTCCAGGCGTAGCTGGTGTCGAACGAGGTGAGGATCGTGTCGAGCTCTTGGTCGAGCCCATCGAGTTGGTTGATCACGGGCGTGCTGGCGATCGACATCGTGGAGGCTCCTTGTCGGCTCAAACGTGCCGAGGAAAACGGCCTCGCGAGGACTACGCCAAGCGCCCGGCCAAAGGAAGCACGCGGCCCGGTCAGCGCCGGGTCGGAATCACGTGGCGGACCCCGCCCCGGGGATCGGGATGGTCGCCCCGATAGCGGGGAATCAGGTGCCAATGCGTGTGCGGGATCTTCTGCCCCGCCGACTCCCCGTCGTTGACGCCGATGTTGTAGCCGTCCGGGCGGTGCGCCTTGGCGATCTGATCGCGCTCGCTTCGGAGCAGCGCGTGGCAGGCCGCGATTTCGTCGGCCGTCAGGTCGAAGAAGCTCGCGCTGTGGCGCTTGGGAATGATCAGGGTGTGGCCGGTCGCCGCAGGCTCGACGTCGCGGACCGCGACCGCCAGCGCGTTCTCGGCGAGCACACGATCCCCGAGGTCGCAAAAGGGACACGCACGATCATCCATGGAAGGCTCCTCGAAAGGGCTTGGGGGACGACGAGTAGTGGGCAGGCCTCCCAAGCTAGGTGAGAGCGGCCGCGCGATCAATCCTGGCGCCCGTCTCGACGACCTGCCAGGAGTGTGCGAGACGCATCCGCCGATGAGGGGCTCGATCGATCCAGGCTTCACCGTGTCGCTCGTGGCGCTGACGCTCCTGGGCGTGGCCGGGTGCGAAAAGGGATCGCCGGCGGCGCCCGAGAGGACGCCGCACCCGACCCCGCCCCCGATCTCGGAGTCCTGGACGCGTCTCGAGCCCGGCGTCGGCGCCATTCGGGCGATCGTCGTCGACCCGCGCCGCAGCGACACCATCTACGTCGGCACGACCGACGGCGTGCGCAAGTCGACCGACCATGGCAAGACGTGGAAGCCGACCGGCAAGCTCGAGCCGCGCGACGCGCGCGTGCTGGCACTCGACCGCCGGTCGCCGGACACGCTGTACGTCGGGACGGTGAACGGCCACCTCGCCAAGACGACCGACGGCGGCGCCACTTGGACGAGGCTCACGGTCCCGATCGTGAAGCCGGTGCCCGTGCGCGCCTTGGCGCTCGACCCCCACGACGCCGACACCGCGTACGCAGCGATCCCCTATACCGGCGTCGTCAAGACGACCGACGGCGGCGCCACATGGACCGGGGTCTCCAAGGGTCTCACCGACCTCGACGTGCGCGCGCTGGCGCTCGACCCCGCGACTCCCGGCGTCGTGTACGCCGGCACGAACGGCAAAGGCCTCTTCAAGAGCACCGACGGCGGCGCGCACTGGAACGAAAGCAATGGCGGCCTCGCGAACCTCGTCATCCGCGACATCGCGATCGACCCGTCGACACCCGCGACCCTCTACATCGCGACGTACGGCGTCGGCGTCTACAAGAGTACCGACGCCGGCGCGACCTGGAAGCCCGCCGCCACCGGCCTCGCCAGTCAGATCGTCGCGGCGCTGGCCCTCGATCCGAAGCGCCCGACCATCCTCTACGCCGGCGGTGCCAGCGGCTCCCTCGCGAAGACGACCGACGGCGGCGCGAAATGGACCCAGGTCCGCGCGAAGACCAAGCGCCAGGTATGGACGATGGCGATCGACCCGAACGCGACCGACACGGTCTACTTCGGCACGGGCGGCGACGGGGTTTTCCGGAGCACGACCGGCGCGAATTAGACAAGGCAAGGGATCTCTCCCTCGCGCCGGTCGACTCGCTTCACCGGACCGGTTCGACCGCATCATCGCACCGGCACCGGCGCCAGCGCCTCACCCGCGGCGCGGAGCGACTTGGATCCCACCAGCACCGCGAGCGCCACGAGCGTGCCACACGCGACGACGACGAAGACCGACGGGTAGCCGCCCCACTCCGCCAGGGGCCCGAGCAACGTCGAGCCGGCGGCGAGGCCGAGGGCGAAGGCACCGGTGAAGATCGCGATCATCCGGCCGCGCTCGTGCGGGCGGACGGCGGTCACCGCGAGCGCATTGACGGCCGGATAGAAGAGCCCGTGCGCCAGGCCGAAGAGCGCGCCCAGTGGCTCGAGCGTCATCGGCCCCGCCGTCGCGAGCGCGAACACCACGCCGGCGTAGAGAACCAGCGAGCCGCGCGCGACGCGATACGAGCCGACCCGCGCCGGGATGCCTCCGAACACGCAGCGCACGACGATCGCCGCGACCGCGTACGCGACGAAGAAGCCGCTGACGTGCGTGCGGCCGAGGTCGAGCGCGTACGCCGGCTCGAACGTGAACACGGCGCCGAACGTGGCCCCGTTGAGCGCCACGACGAGGCCATAGTGCCGCGCGATCGGCTGCGCGAGAAGCGCCCACATGCCCCCCGACGCGGCCGGGTTCGGGCGCCACGCGTGCTCCCGCACCTGCGCCGCGAGCACGGTCGCCGCCGTCGCCGCGCATGCTGCGAGCGCGAACACCACCTGCCACCCGACGGCCTCCGCGAGCGGCTCGGCGACCGCCGGCGCCACCGCGTTCATGACGAGCATGCTGGCTCCGGAGAGTCCAAGCGCCTGGTTCAAGCGCTCACGCGGCACGACGTCGGCGACGAGCGTACCGACCGCCGTCACGACGAGCGCATACGACAAGCCCTGGAGCACGCGGAGCCCGTCGAGCAGCCAGCCGAGCTCGCGCACGGCGAGGAAACCCGCGGCGGCGACCGTCATCAGGATCGCGCCCGCGATCATCGCGTAGCGGCGCGGGAAGCGGTCGACGACCCAACCCGCGAACGGCGTCGCGAGCACCGTCGCGCACGAGAACACGCCGACGGTGAATCCGATCTCCGCCGGCCCGGCCGCGAGCTCCTGCGCCAGGAACTTCGGCAGGAGATAGAACGTCGAGAACGCGAACCCCCAGACGCTCGCCGCCCCGAGCACGCGGCCGAGATCGGCCGTGAGCCACGGCGCGGACCCGACCTCCGGGGTGGTCCGGCGATCGACTACGAGTCTCAGTGCTGGTTCTGCGCGCATCGTCGTCTCCTGATGCCCCGCCGGAGCGGCCGGGAGAGTCGTGCGCCAGAAACGCAAAACCCCTCCGGCCGATCGCGGCGGGAGGGGCTGGGAATCGGTTCGTCGTGTTGCCTACTGCGAAGCGATTCTCCCTACCGACGCGCGTGGGGCCACGGGATGGAGGCGGACGACCGCCTGCCAATCCGCTAGGCCGGCTCGCCACGATTTGAACGAGGCGCGCGTGCTGGTCGAGTTTCGCATCGAGGCGTCACCTTGCACGACGCTCCACGATGTCGCAAGCACGAAATGCATCGCGACGATCAGAGCTCGCGCCGGAGGCCGGTGACCCACTCGCGCTTCGGACCCTTCCAGCGCGTGGTCGAGAGATCGAGATGGCCGCGGCGATCGAAGCGCACGCCCTCCGCCTCCAGCATCTCCTGCTGGATGCCAGCCGCGAAGCCGTCGCGGTGCGTGCACCGACCCGCCGCTCCGATCACCCGCTGCCATGGGACGCTCTCGATCGCGTCGTCGCGGAGCGCGCCGAGCGCCATGCCGACGGCGCGCGCGCCGCGCGGTTGCCCGAGGATCGCCGCGATCTGGCCGTAGGTCGCGACCTTCCCGCGCGGGATGCGGCGGACGACGCGGTAGACGAGCCGGTAGAACGGCGGCACGGCGCGCTTCGCCCGCGACGGCGGGTTCTTCTGTGCGCGCTCGCGTCGTTCGAGGAGCTCGCCGGGCCAGCGTCGTCCCGTCACGCGCGGCGACGTAGCACCGGCGCAGGCGCCACGCGAGCCGCTGAGCGACGCGTCAGTCGGCCTTGTCGACGAACGACTTCGCGGACGCGCGCGCGGGCGGCGAATACGTCGACTCCCAGCACGCGCCGTCGCTCGATTGCAGCTGCACGACGAGGGGCGCGCTCAACGTCAGGAGGCTCGGCATCGCGAGCAGCGGACCGCGGCCCCGGAGCGCGATCCGGGCCGTCGCGCTCGTCCCTTCGCGGAGGTCGAGGCTCTGGATCGCGCCCGCCGCCTGATTCGGGTTGCGATACGAGAACCCGCGCTTCGGCGACTTCCAGCACGCGCGGTTGGTCTTCGGGTTACAGATGCCGCCCGCGGGAACCGTGACGCCGAGGACGAGGCTCGCCGCGCTGTCGTACAGACAAACGCGATAGGCCGTCGTCGCGAGGGGATCGCCGAAGTCGGCCTTGGCGATCGCCGGGCCGCGGCTCCAGCGCCACGTGAGGGTGTCGTTCTTGTCGGGCACGCGGTCCTTCAAGGTGAGGCTGCCGGCGTTCGGACGGAGGGCGCGATGGCAGCCGACGAGGGGCTGGCTCCCGCACTGGACGGCCGGCAGCGGCGTCGCGGTGACGGTCGCGGACGGGACCGCGGTCGGCGTCTGCGTCGGAGTCGCTGTGGCCGTCGGCGCGCCGGTTTCGATCGCCGTCACGGTGGGCGTCGGGGTTGCGGTCCCTGTTGCGGTCGTCGACGCCGTCGGCGTCGGAGTTCCGGTCGGCGTCCGCGTCGCGGTGAGGGTCGCACCGGGCAGCGGCGTCGCGGTGGCGGTCGGAGTCGGCGTGCGGGTCGCGGTACGGGTCGGCGTAGTCGTCAGGGTCGGCGTCGCGGTGCGCGTCGCGGTCGGCGTCGGTGTGACGGTTGGCGTGGCGGTCGGAGTCGGCGTCGCGGTGCCGGTCACGGTCGGTGTGGGTGTCGTCGTCGGAACCTGCGTCGGTGTCGCGGTCGCGGTGCGCGTTGCCGTGACGGTCGCGATCGGCGTCGGGGTTCGCGTGGCCGTCGCGGTGGGCGTCGGCGTCGCGGTCCGCGTCGGGGTCGGAGCCGCCCCGCCGCGGTCGATGATGACGGGCTGCTGGACGATGTTGTCGCCCTCGAAGATCTCGGGGATCAGTCCGAACGGGTCGATGCTCACCCGCAGGTGATAGGTGCCGTCCGGGACGTCGGTCACGTCGAGGTACTGGCAGCCGAGGTTCGGACCGTAATCGTCGGCACACCCCTCCGTGAGTCCCTGGTAGTCGCACGTGTAGTTCTCGACGCCGCTGCACATCGTGTCGCGGAGGCAATGGCCCTGCTTGTGCCCGGTGACGACGGTCGTCCCGTTCGCGTCGAGGAGCTCGTAGCGTGCGTAGTTCGCGTAGTGCGGGTGGTTGTGGCCCGCGGCCGGGCTGCACGTGAAATCGGTGTTGCCGCAGATCGCGAGCGGATGGCTCGAGCAGGGCGTCGGACATTGCGGGTCGCCGAACACGAGATCGGTCGTGCCGCGGTTCCACGACCGGACGCCGAAGCGCAGGAGGTCGAGGCCGGTTCCCGCTTCGGCACACCCCTCGGCGACGTCGCCGGCGTCCGCTGTCGTATCGAGATCGAGGCTCACGGTGTGGATCTCCGCTTCGAGATCCGGGAGTCCGCCCGGCGGCGACGCGCACGTGCAGGTGCCGGTGCACTGGCCGCTGCCACAGAGGCTCGCCTCGGCCCCGTCGCATTCCTCGCCGCCCGTTCGCGTGCCGTCGCCGCAGACGCTCGGCGCGCCGACGGTCAAGCTGTACGCCCCCTCGTCACCCGCGAACCCGTCGACGACGATGAAGTACGTCTGCCCGGCCGTCACGCTCATCCCGACCCGCGAGCCTTCGTCGAAGCTCGGAGCGCCGGTCGCGCACGCCGCCGTGTCGTTGTTGCAGGCCGCGACCGACCCCGGGCAGCCGCCCGTCAGCACGTAGACGCGCGTGTCGTAGAAGGTCGCGTCGCTGCACGTCGAGATCACGACCTGTCCCGTCGTGGCCGGCGTCCACCGATAGACACGCTCGGCCGCCCCGCCGTCCGTCCCGCAGCCGCCGGAGAGCGTGCTGGCTCCGCTGGTCACGCCCGTGAACGTGCCCCCACCGGCCGGAATCGTCGCCGCGCCCTGACACGGCGAGCAGCCATCGGCGGGGGGACCGCCGATGCAGGTGCCGGCGTTACAGGCGTCGTTCGCCGTGCACGCGATCCCGTCGTCGCAGGGCGCGCTGTTGTTGGTGTGTACGCAGCCTTGCGGCTCCTGGCAGAGGTCGTCGGTGCAGGGATCGTCGTCGTCGCAGTCGAGGGGCGTTCCCGGGCCGGTGCAGGCGCCGGACACGCACGTCTCGTCGCCGTTGCAGAGGTTGCCGTCGGAGCACGGTGTGCCGTCCGGCGTTTCCGGCGTGCAGTCGTCCGCCCAGGCCGACGCGGGGGACACTACGGCCAGCAGCACGGACGGAACGGCGCGCCAACTTCCGGCGCCGAGAGACGCGAGGAGGGCGAGCGCGAGTGCGAGTGCGATCAGGAGAGATGAGGGCACGGGGGTTCGAGACCTGACGCCACCGCCCCGCGTCGTCAGGTCCTTCACGATCCAGTATGCGCGCTCCTTTGATGTCGGCCAAGTATGCGACCTGGAATTTTCCTCCGCGCATCCGATGACGCAGCGGCAACGGCGCTTGCTGGCGCATCGGCCGAGCTGCTAATCGCGACGGCCGCGTGCGACGAGGCGTGGAGCGAACGAACGGGAGGATGCTGGCGCGGGTGACCATGCTCGTGCTCGTCCTCTTCGTGGGCGGGTGCGGCGGCGTCGTACACCCCGACCGCACGTTCGCCACGACGGCGCCGATCGCGAAGGGTCACCTTCCCTGCCCGCCCGACGACACGAGCCGCGTGATCGCGCTCGTGAACCAGGCCCGCCGCCGTGCCCGGCTCCGCATGCTCGGCGCCGACCGGCACCTCGCGCGCTTCGCCGCGTCGCGCTCCGCGGCGATGGCGTCCGACCGCCGGCTCTCGCACACGGGATGGGAGCAGGCGCTCCGCCGCTACGGCCTCACCGACGACGTCCTCGGCGAGAACGTCGCGTACAACTACGATACGCCGGAGGACGTCATGAGCGGGTGGCTGAAGAGCTCCGGCCACCGCGCCAACATCCTGCGGCCGGTCTTCAAGCGGATCGGCGTCGGGTGCGTGATCGACCCGCGCGGCCGCCGCTGGTGGACCCAGGACTTCGCCGGCTGACGCACCGAGGCCGTCCCTCGTGAGCGATCTCCGCGCCGAGTTCCTGGATCGCCTCACCGACCCGCGCGCCGTCCCCATCCTCGCGCGCCACGCCATCCCCGTGATCGGCGTCTTCGTCTTCGACTGGTCGGTGCTCGAGGTGCTCGCCGCCCTCCTCCTCGACGCCGTCAGCACGCTCTGGATGGTCGGCGCCGTCGGCTCGTACTTCGCCGTGAAGCAATTCCATCACGACACCGAAGATCCGCTGCGGAACGCGCTGCACTTCTGGGCCGGCGTCATCGGCACGTTCCTCGTCGTCGCCGGGCTTCTCTCGCTCTTCGTCGTCGTGCCGGCGAGCTTCCTCCTGCCGCTCGCGCAGGGCGCCGACCTCGATCCGATGGAGCTCGTCACGAGCGGCTGGCTGCTCCGCGCGTTCGGCCTCATGCTCGCGTGCCAGCTCCCCGACCTCGTCCAGCGCGTTCGCAGCCTCCAGGCGTCCGGCGTCGACCCCGAAAAGATGGGCATGGACGCCGAGGTCGGGTTCGTCGTGCACCGGGTCATCGTGCTCGCGATGCTGTCGTCGTTCCTCGCCGTCTTCGGTCCCTACGCGCTACACGTGCTGGTGATCGTGGCGCAGGCGTTCGGTGCTGCCTCGGAGATCATGCGCGACCGCTACGTCGCGCATCTCCTGGCGGGCTCGAAGCCCTCGCGGCCGCTGGCACGCGTCGAAAGCGCGGCCCGGCGCGCGCGGCGGCGGCGAAAGCGCTGACCGCGTCCGGCACAGCGCTCCGCATATGCGCCCCGGCTCATGTCACTGGGCGTTGCGCCAAGCCGGGACATATATCCGCTCTATACAATCCCCTTCGGACGGTTTTCGTTGACAGTCGGAATGCCCTGCCTCCAGAATCCGCACGCTCACGCCCCCTGAGCTGACCAAGGCGCCTGCGGCCTAGAACTGGAGCCGGCATGCTGCTGCGATACGCGATTCTGGGTCTGCTCGACGGGCAGGAGCTTCACGGGTACCGCATCAAGAGCGTCTTCGAGGACCGCATCGGACCCGCCTGGTCGCTGAATTTCGGCCAGATCTACCAGACCTTGAAAGAGCTCCGCCGGCGCGGGCTCGTCGAGGGCCGGTTCGATCAGGGCGACGGTCACATCGGCCGGTGGGTCTACACCGTCACGCCAAAAGGCCGACGGTCCCTGGACACGTGGCTCAAGCGCTCGCCGAAGCAACCGCAACCGATCCGGGACGAGATCTTCATTCGCCTCCTCGTGCTCGATCGGAAAGATCTCGGCTCCTCACTGAATCAGGTCGCGCGTCAGGAGCACGTGTACCGCGAGCACCTCACGCACCTCACGGCGTACCGCCGCACGCTCGAACCACTCGAGACGGAGGAGCGAATGCTGAACTCGCTCGCCGCGGACGCCGCGCTTTTCCACGCAGAGGCACATTTGAAGTGGCTGGAGCACTGCCGGGCAGTGCTCCAGAGCTGGGAGCCACCCGAGCCCGGCGCGACCTCGCTCTCCGCCCGGCACAAAGGCGCCGTTCCGCGTCCGCCTCGCCCGCGAAAATCATGACGCGAAGCCCGAGCGCCGGTTCGTGGAATGCCCTCGACGCGTTTCTCGCAGCGCTGGAGGACCGGCTGTTCTTCGAAGTCGACCGGACGCCGGTCGCGGCACCCGCCCGACGCCTCCTCGCCGCGGGTGGCAAGCGCCTCCGGGCCCGCCTTCTTTGGTGGTCGGCGCACGCGACCGCGCCTGTGGCGTTCGAGCCGACGCACGAACGGCTGGTCCGCGCTGCCGCCGCCGTCGAGCTCGCGCACCTCGGATCCCTCGTCCACGACGACATCGTCGACGGCGGCGAGGCGCGCCGCGGCGTTCCGACGTTGCATCGCACGCACGGCGTCCGCGTCGCGATAGATGCGGGCGCCGCGCTCGCGCACCTCGCCAACGAGCTCGTGGCGGCACTCGTCCCGTCAGCGCGTGCCGCCGTCAGACGCGCCCTGCTCGCCACGTGTCGCGGACAGATTCGAGAGCTCGCAGTGCCTTTCGTTCCAGTGACCCCCGCACGCCGGCTCGCGATCATGCGCGAGAAGACGGGGGCCTTCTTCGAGCTCGCGGCGGTGCTCGGCGCGAGCGGCGTGGACGCGCCGGTGTCCGCGAGAGCCGCCATAGCGCGCTTCGCGCGTCGCTTCGGGGTCGCGTTCCAGATCGCCGACGACGTACTCGACATCGCGGGGGATCCGCGAGAGCTCGGTCGCGCCAACGGCGCCGACCTCAGAGACGGCGTGCTCACGCTGCCCGTCGTGATCGCGTGCGAGCGGGACCCGGCGCTGGCACCCGCGCTGGCGCGGCTCCGACGCGATCCCGACGTCGGCCCCCTCACG
>DAIQBH010000003.1:0-20392 GCA_036781285.1 Thermodesulfobacteriota bacterium
AGCAAGTTCTCGGTGACCGCGCCGGCGGTCTTCTCCGGATCGGCTCCGGACTCGGGCTCGAGGAGCATCGTCGCCGTGACGTGCATGTGCTGGCTCGGCGTCTCCAGGTAGAGAAAGGCCGCGTCGAGGCCGCGGAGTCGTCGCGTGGTGGTCATGGCGTCGCCTCGGCCCGCTCCGGTTCTCGGGAACGTTTCAACCGCGGATTTTGCACGGCTGCGAAAGCGTCGATCATCGCGGTGCTGCTTTCCCCTGCGGTGACGCGCCGGAAGCGTGTCCGTGCGAACGCCACGATCGAAGCGCTGCAAGCGACGCGCCAAAACGAGCGCCGGCATCCCGCCCGCGTCGTCGTCGCCGCGATCAGCCCGGCGCGTGTCGTTCCCGCGGTCGCCGGCCGGCGTGTTGCGCTGGACCGGAATCGACCATGACCTCGATCCGCACCGCAGCCGCGCCCGCGTGGACGACGCCGATCGCGTGGGCCGCCGCGCGCGAGAGATCGATGTCGCGACCGTACACGTACGGGCCGCGATCGTTCACGAGGACCTCGACCGAGGCGCCGGTCGCGAGGTTGGTGACCGTCGCCTTGGTCCCGAGTGGCAGCGTGGGGTGGGCGGCGGTCAAGGCATGCTGGTCGAAGGGCGCGCCGCTCGCGGTCGGCCGTCCGTGGTGCCAGTCGCCGTACCAGGACGCCTCGCCCACTTGCCGGATGACGGCGTTCCCGTCGGCGGTGATCTTCACGGCGACGCGGTCCGCGACGAGATCCGGCCGGCGTTCCTCGGGCTCGGAGCTCCGAGCCCCCGCGGCGACCTTGGCGGCGATCGCGCGCGCATGCCGCCGGACGCCGCGGTCCAAGGGGCGCACGGCTCGCACGGTCAAATCTCTGACGGGATGCGGAACGGAAGCGGGCGCGGCGCATCCGAGGAACAGAACGATGATGCTCAATACCTTCGCGCTTCTACGGCGCTGCCGGCGGTCCATGGGCAACCTCCTCCGATCCTGGCGTGCGAAGCCGCAGGGAGAAAGACCAAGAACCGTACCAGCGAAAGGCCCGCGTCCGGCGGTGGCGGAGGTCGGATTCCTGACGCGCTCCCGTCCTCGGCACGCGCCGGCCGGCGCGTGCCGACCTCAGAGCCCGAGCAGCCGTCCGCCCTGGTAGACGACGAAGCTCGCGACCCAGGCGAGGGCCGTCATGTAGACGAACATGAAGACGGGCCAGCGCCAGCTGCGCGTCTCGCGGCGGGTGACCGCGAGCGTGCTCATGCACTGGCAGGCGAGCGCGAAGAACACCATCAACGAGAGCCCGACCAGCGGTGTATAGACCGGCCGGCCGTCGGGATGGCGCTCGGCCTGGATGCGCTCGCGGAGCGGGATCGCCTCGTCGTCCTGCTCGCCGATGCCGTAGACGAGCCCGAGCGTCGAGACGAACACCTCGCGGGCGGCGAACGCTCCGATGATGCCGACGCCGATCTTCCAGTCGAAGCCGAGCGGTGCCAGCGCCGGCTCGATCGCGCGGCCGAGCCGGCCGCCGAAGCTCTGCTCGAGGGCGTGCTGGCTCGCCGCCTCCGGTGCTTCGCCGGGCGGGTGCTCCGCCGGACGCGGAAACGACAGCAAGACCCAGAGCACGATGGTGCAGGCGAGGATCACGGTGCCGGCCTCGCGCAGGAAGACGCCGGCGCGCTCCAACATCATGCGCACGGTGCTGCGCGGATCGGGGATCCGATACGGCGGCAGCTCGAGGATGAGCGGCACCTGCTCGCCGCGGATGACGGTGCGTCCGAGCACCGCGGCGGCAAGCAGCGTGACGACGATCGAGAACACGTACATCGCCACCATCAGCAGCCCCTGCACCGGGACCCAGCCGACCGACGGCGGAAAGAGCGCGGCGATGATCAGCGTGTAGACCGGCAGCCGCGCCGAGCAGGTCATGAGCGGGATCACCATCATCGTGAGCAAGCGGTCGCGCTGCCGTTCCATGGTGCGCGTGGCGAGGATGGCGGGCACGGCGCACGCGAAGCCGGACAGCATGGGGACGAACGCGCGTCCGTGCAGGCCGAGCGACTTCATGATGCGGTCCATGAGGAAGGCGATCCGCGCCATGTACCCCGAGTCTTCGAGCAGCGAGATGAAGAAGAAGAGCAGCAGGATCTGCGGCAGGAACACGACGACGTTGCCGACGCCGCCGACGATGCCTTCGCGCAGCAGATCGGTCGCGAGCCCGGCCGGTAGGTGGTCTCCCATCCAGCTCTGGAGCCATGCCGTCGCCGCCTCGATCGCGGCGATGGCGGGATTGGCCCACGAGAACAGCGACTGGAAGAGCACCAGCATCACGACGAGGAAGACCCCGAATCCCCACACCGGGTGCAGCAGCACGCGGTCGATCCGCTCCGACGCCTGCCGCTTCCGCAGGTGCTGGTCGACCCGGGCATGGATGTCCGGAGCGTGGCGGTCGAGGAAGGCGTAGCGCGTGGCGATGACCTCGTCGTCGAGGTCGCGTCCGTCGTCGCCGGTCCCGTCGCCGGCCGCCGCGCGCCGGACGGCGAGACACGCGCGGCGGAGACCGGGGTCGACGTCGCGGAGCTCGTCGTGCTCGTCGATGCTCGTGAGGGCCCAGAGTGCCAGGGCGCGGTCGCGCGCCGGCGTCGCGCGCTGCGCAGGCGGCAGCGCGGCGGCGACGGTCGCGAGGTCGCGTTCGAGCGCCGGCGGGTAGGTGAGCGCCAGGCGTCCGCGCGGCGGGCGGCGGAGGCCCTCGCGGAGGCACGTCTCGAGCTCGGCGATGCCCAGGCCCTGGCGCGCGCTCGTCGGCACCACCGGCACCCCGAAGAGAGCGCTGATCGCCGCCGGCGAGGGCGGCTCGTCGTCGACCTCGTCGATCATGTTGAGCGCCACGACGAGCGGCACCTCGAGCTCGACGAGCTGGAGCACGAGATAGAGGTTGCGGATGAGCTGACCCGCGTCCACCACGACCAGCGCCAGCGCCGGCGTCGGGTCGTCGCCGAGGCCGAGCACGGCGTTGATCGCGATCTGCTCCTCCGCCGAGCGGGCGCTCAGCGAGTAGCACCCCGGAAGGTCGAGCAGCTCGACGTCGACGGCGTCCGCTCCCGATCCGAGGCGGAGGGTACCGGGGCGGCGCTCGACCGTGACGCCGGCATAGTTGCCGACGCGCGCGTTGGTCCCGGCGAGGCGGTTGAAGAGGGTGGTCTTGCCGACGTTCGGATTCCCGACCACCACGACGAGCGGCCGCGTGGCAGCTTCGACCGCGCCGGCGGGCGCCGGCGCGCCGTCCGCGGCTTCGTCGCCCGCTGTCCGGCCGGCGGCGTCCGCTCCGATCATCGGCTCCCGCAGCTTCCGCACGGCGACGCGGCCGCCGCGGGCGCGGGCGTTGCTGCCGGTGTGCTCGCGTCACAGCATCCCGCCGTCCCGGCGTTGCGGCGCACCGAAACCCAGAGGGCCTCACCGCGCCGGATGGACAGGCTGCATCCTCGCACCAGGAGCTCGATCGGGTCGCCGAGCGGCGCGACGCCGACGAGCTCGACGGGCGTGCCGGGTACGAGCCCGAGCTCCATCAGACGCCGGCGAAACGAGCGCTCGCCGCCGACGCGTTCCACCGTCAATCGTTCGCCGATACGGGCGTGCGCGAGGGTCACGCTCCCGACGGTACACCAAATGAATTCGAGTTTCGATTTCACCTCCTGGGCGGGCGTGAGCGCGGAGAAGACGATGGCGCGGCGACCGCGGCGTGCCCCGCTGCCGGTTCGCCGACCCTGGCGACCGTCAGCGCGGCTGCGTGGCGGTGGCCTGGTGGCACGCGCCGCCGCTCGCGGCGGCGCGCAGCATCGTGCCGGCGCCGATCAGCGTCCAGACTCCGAAGACGGCGAGCATCAGCGCCGCCGCCCGGCGCGAGGCGCGGGCCTGGACGAACGTCCCGAAGCGGTGGGCCGCGACGCTCGGCAAGAGGACGCCCGGGAGCGTCCCGACGCCGAACCCGACCATCACGAGCGCCGCGTGGCCGGGGTCGCCGCTCGTCGCGGCGAAGCCGAGCGCGCTGTAGACGAGCCCGCACGGCAGCCAGCCCCACAAGAGGCCGAGCGCCAGCGCGTTGATGCCCCCGAGATCGCGCCGCAGTGCCACGGCGAGCGGTTGCAGGTGGCGCCAGACCCGCGCGCCGAAACGCTCGAGCCCGAGAGGGACGCGTCCGACGCCCGCCACCATCGCGGCGATCCCGAGAAGCGCGAGGCCCGCGAGGACGCGCAGTGCCGCCGCGCCGCTCGCGCCGAGGAGGCTCGTGACCGCGATCCCGGCCGTCCCGACGACGACGCCGGCGACCGCGTAGCCGAGGATCCGGCCGGCGCTGAGGGCGGCGAGGATGCGAACGCGGCCGCCGGCGGTCGCGTCGGCGGGGATGCCCAGTGCCAAGGCGGCGGCGAGCCCGCCGCACATGGCGGCGCAGTGGACGTTGCCGAGAAGGCCGATCGTCAGCGCGGCCGCGATCATCGCGCCGCCGTCGCTCACGAGCCCACCTCGCGCGGCGGCGCAACCTCGGCGTCGTCGAAGAGCACCCGCACGCCCGGCGTCTCGAGATCGTCGAACTGGTCGTGACCGACCGCCCAGAAGAAGGCGGCGAGAGCCACGCCGAGCATCAGCACCGCCAGCGGAATCAAGACGAACAGAATGCTCACGGCGTCACCTCGCACGGCGTGCGCGCGAGCTTCCAGGCGTTCGCCACCACGACGAGCGAGCTCGCCGACATCCCGATCGCGGCCCAGTACGGCGGGACCAGGCCGAGCGCCGCGAGCGGCACGGCGACGGCGTTGTACCCGATCGCCCACGCGAGGTTCTCGCCGATGACGCGCCGGGTGCGGCGCGCGAGCCGTACGGCCGCGGGAATCGCGCGCAGGTCCTCGCGCAGCAGCACGGCGTCGGCGTGGGTGCGCGCCAGGTCGGTGCCGCCGCCCATCGCGATCGCGACCGCGGCCCCGCCGAGTCCCGGGGCGTCGTTCACGCCGTCGCCGACCATGAGCACGGCCGCGCCGGCGTCTTGGAGGCGGCGCACGTGCTCGAGCTTGCTCTCCGGGGTTGCGCGGCCGACGGCGGTGGCGACGCCGAGGCGGCGCGCGAGCCGGGCGACCACGGGTGCCGCGTCGCCGCTCACGATCTGCACCTCGATGCCGAGCGCGCCGAGCGCTGCAACCGCGGCGGGCGCCTCGGTGCGGAGCTCGTCGTCGAGTTCGAACCAGCAACGCGGCCCGTCCATCGCCGCCAGCAGCACCCAGCTCCCGCCGTCGGCCGGAGGCGTCGCCTCCGTGCCGGGAGCCCACCGGGGGTGAGCGCAGCGGCGCTCACGACCAGCCGGTGGGTTTACGATGGAGGCGGCCCACTCGGGCATGCCGAGCCGGTGCGGCACGCCGTCGACCACCGCTTCCACCCCGTGGCCCGCCACGGCCGCCGCGTGCTCGAGGCGCGGGCGGGAGCCGCGCGCCGGGAGCGGTCCGCGCGCGAAGGCCGCCGCGATCGGATGGCTCGACCCGGCCTCGAGCGCGCGCGCGATCGCGAGGCACGCGTCGACGCCGGCCGTCGTGCCGATCGGGATCGCCCGCACCAGGTGGACGCGGCCCTTGGTCAGCGTGCCGGTCTTGTCGAACACGACGTGCGTCGTCTTGCCGAGCCCTTCGAGCACGTGCTCGCGCGTCGCGAGGAGACCGGTGCGAACGAGCGTCCCGCTCGCCGCGGTGAGCGCGACCGGCGTCGCGAGCGACAGCGCGCACGGGCAGCTCACGACCAGGACCGCGAGCGCGATCCACGGTGCGCGCGCCGGCTCGACGCAGAGCCAGGCGAGCGCCGCGAGCCCGGCCACGATCGCCACACGCGGGACGAACACCTTCGCGACCCGGTCGGCGACGCGCGCGAGCCGCGGGCGCGCCCGCCCGGCGACGTCGACGAGTCGGACGACCGCGGCGAGCGTGGTGTCGGCGCCGACGCGCTCGATCTCGACCGTCAGCGGGCTCTCGCCGTTTTGCGTGCCGCCGGTGACGCGCTCGCCGGGACGCTTCGCGCGCGGCCAGTGCTCGCCGGTCAGCATCGCCTCGTCGACCCAGCCCGCGCCGTCGATCACACGCCCGTCGGCGGGGACGCTCTCGCCGGGCTTCACGAGCACGCGATCGCCGGCGGCGAGCTCGTAGACGCCGACGAGCTCCTCGCCGCCGGCCGCGGTCAGGCGCGTCGCGCAGGCCGGCGGGCGGCGGAGCGCGCGTTCGATGGTGGTGGCGGCGCGATGGCGCGTCCGCATCTCGATGAAGCGCCCGAGCGTCAGGAGGAACACGAACATGCAGACCGACTCGAAGTAGACCTCGCCGCCGCCGAGCCGGGACGCGGCGAGGCTCGCCGCGAACGTGAGCCCGATCGCGAGCGCGACGGGCCCGTCCATCCCGATCCGCCCCTGACGGAGGTCGCGCCAGGCGTTCGCGAAGAACGGCCCGCCGGCGATCACTACCACCGGTGCCGCGACGATGCCGCTCACCCAGCGCAGGAGATCGCGATACACGTCGGCCATGCCCTCGAGCGCGCCGGCGTAGAGGGCGACCGCGTACATCATCACTTGCATGGCGCCGAGCCCGGCGAGGCCGAGACGCCAGAGGGCCGCCCGGAACTCCACGGCGCGCGCATCCTCCTCCCAATCCGGGCGGTACGGCCGCGCCGTGTAGCCGAGGCGCGCGAGCTCGCCGAGGATCGCGCCGAGCCGGGTCGCCTCGGCGTCCCACGCGATCTCGGCGCGCGCGCTCGCGGCGTTGACGGCGACGTCGCGGACCCCGGGCCGGCGGCGGAGCGCTTCCTCGATCAGCCACACGCACGCGCCGCAGCGGATTCCGTCGACGCTGAGCGTACAGCGCCGGAGCCCGTCGGCGGCGACGCGGACGAAGGTGCGCTGGAGCGCGGGATGGTCGTAGCGCGCGAGCTCGGCGGCGCGAGCCGGCGTCGGCTCCTCCGGGGTCCCGGCCGGTCGCTCGCGGAAGCGATAGTACGCGTCGAGCCCGCTCGCGGCGATGATCTCGGCGACGGCGACGCAGCCCGGGCAGCACATCGCGCGCCGCGTGCCGCCGATCGTCGCATGGAGCTCGACGCCGGCGGGGATCGGCAGCGCGCAGTGGAAGCAGGCGGACCCGGACGTCGCGGAGGCGGTTTCGGTCATCAGGTCGCTTTCAGGCGGCGGGCACGAGCCGCGCCGGCGCGTTCGGCGCGAGCACCAGCGAGGCTGCGATTCGCCATGCACCCGAGGCCGGCGCCAGCACGACGTACCAGCGCCCGGCGGGCACCGCGCCGAGCGCGGCGCGATAGACGCTGCCGCCGGCCGGGGCAAGCAGATAGCGGCGGTCGCGCGCGGCGAGCGTCGGGTGCTGGAGCTCGAGCGTGAGCGCCTCGTCGGTCGCGTCGCGATCGAGCGTGACGACGAGCGCACCCTCCGCCGGGTCGATCGCGACCGTGGCCGCGACGCCGAGGCGCACGGCCGCCGCCGTGCGGGCGAGGTCCTGATTGATCGCGAGACCGCGCTTGTACCAGTCGTCGCCGACGACCGGGTCGGCCGCGCGGAGCGCCAGCACCAGGGTGAGCACCGACACCGCGACGCTGAGGGCCGGGAGACCGATCAGCACCCAGGGCCAGAGCTGCCCGTACCACGGCGCGCCGCGCGCCGGCGCCGCGGGCCTCACGACGGCGCTCCCGGAGCTCGCGGGGCGAGGAAGCGGCTCGGCTCGTGGAGGACGCGCTCCGGGGCGTCGGCCTGCCAGATCGCGAAGCGGACCGGCGCCGACGCAGGCGGCGGCGGCTCCGCCGCGATCCGCACGCGCACCGGGACGTCCACGATCCCGCCCGCCGGCACCTCGATCGTGTCCGGCATGGCGAGCGCGAACGCCGCCGGCTCGACCGCGACGCGGTACGCGTGTGGCCGCTGATCCTTGTTCATGATCTTGAGCGTGTAGACGTTCTCGATCGCGCCCTCGGAGGTCAGGCGATAGAGCCGCGCGCGGTCGCGGAGCACGTCGACCGCGAACGGTACGCGGCCCGCGAGCGCCCAGACGAAGAGCGTCGCCATCACCACCAGCATCGCGCCGTACGCGACGACGCGCGGACGCAGCACGCGCACCGGCAGTCCGGCGAGGCTTTCCTCGGTCGCGTACCGCACGAGGCCGCGCGCGTACCCCATGTCGTCCATCACGCGGTCGCAGACGTCGATGCAGGCGGCGCAGCCGATGCACTCGGACTGGGTGCCGTTCCGGATGTCGATCCCGGTCGGGCAGACCTGTACGCAGAGATTGCAGTCGATGCACGATCCGAGCTTCGCGGCCGCGGGATCCGTCGTACGAGAGCGATGGCCGCGCGGCTCGCCGCGCGCGCGATCGTAGAAGATCGTGAGCGTCGCCGTGTCGAACATCGCGCCTTGGAAGCGCGCGTAGGGGCAGACGTACGTGCACACCTGTTCGCGCATCCACCCGGCGTCGGCATACAGCGCGAGGCAGGCGACCGCGAGAAAGATCCACTCGGCGCCGCCGAGGTCGAGCGCGCCGATCCGCGGCAGCAGCGTCCGGATCGGCAGGAAGTAGCCGACGAAGGTCGTGCCGACGACGCCCGCGACCGCGAGCCAGAGCGCGTGCTTGGCGAGCTTCCGTCCGACCTTGCCCGTGCTCCAGGCGGTGCGGTCGAGACGCATGCGCTGGTTGCGGTCGCCCTCGGTCAGCCACTCGATCCACATGTAGAGCTTGGTCCAGACCGTCTGCGGGCACGCGTACCCGCACCAGAGCCGTCCCGCGATGGTCGTGAAGAAGAAGAGCGAGAACGCGGCGATGATCAGGAGCCACGAGAGATAGATGAAGTCCTGCGGCCAGAAGGTGAGGCCGAAGAGGTGGAAGCGGCGCGCCGGGACGTCGAACCAGATTGCCTGGCGCTCACCCCACCAGAGCCACGGGCCGATCAGGAACACGCTCGCGAGCAGGAACAGCGCCGCGGCGCGCAGGCGCTGGAACCAGCCCATCACCTCTTTCTGGTAGATGGTCTCGCGCTTCGCGTAGAGCGGGACGCGGCGGTCGGCGCCGGACGTGGCCGCGCAGGACGAGGTCACGAGTCGGCCCTCACTCTCCGTCCGCGTGCGAGAGGCTCCACACGTAGGCCGCGACGAGGTGCACGCGGTCGGGGCCGAGCAGCTCGCCGTGCGCGGGCATCTTGCCGGCCCGGCCGTGGCGGAGCCCATCGGCGATCGCCGCCTCGGTCGCGCCGTAGAGCCAATCGCCGTCGGTCAGGTCGGGCGCGCCCATGCCGGGATTCCCTTTGCCTTCCATGCCGTGGCACGCGATGCAGATCGTCTTGAACTTCGCCTCGCCGACCTTCGCGAGCGCGGGATCGACGGCGCGGCCGCTGAGGCTCAGCACGTAGGCGGCCACCGCGGGAATGCCCTCCTCGCCGCCGATCGCCGGCGCGAAGGGCGGCATGACCGCCGTCCGGCCGTCGAGGATGGTCTTCTCGATCTCCTCCGGCTTGCCGCCCCAGATCCACGCCGCGTCGGTGAGGTCCGGGTAGCCGATGCCGCCCCCGGCGTCCGAGCCGTGACAGGTGGCGCAGTTGTTCGCGAAGATGCGCTGGCCGATGGCGCGCGCCTGCGGGTCGCGGGCGACCTCGGGGAGCGGCTGCGCGGCGTAGCGCGCGTAGAGCGGCGCGTAGTGCGCCTTCGCCGTCGCGACGTCCGCGTCGTGCTCGCCGCGCGAAGTCCATCCGAGCACGCCCCGGAAGCTCCCGAGGCCGGGGTAGAGAACGAGGTAGGCGAGCGAGAAGACGATGGTCCCGGCGAAGAGCAGCAACCACCAGCGCGGCAGCGGCGTATTGAGCTCGTCGATGCCGTCGAAGTCGCCGCCGAGCGCCTCGTGCGGCGCCGGCTCGCCGACGCGGGCCGAACGCACCCACAGTAGCAGCCCGCAGCACGCGACGATGCTCGCGAGCGTCAGCACCGTGACGTAGAGGCTCCACCCGAAGCTCATCGCGCGTTCCTTTCGTGGTCGTCCTCGAGGAACGGGAGGCAGGCGTCCGCTTCGAAGCGCGCCCGCCGCGACGGGCTGTAGGCCCAGACGCAGAGTCCCACGAACGCCGCCATCAACACGACGGTTCCGATGGCATTGAGCAGTCCTGGATCCCTCGCCGTCCTCCTATCGTTTGCCCTTGAGAGCCGTGCCCAGCTGCTGGAGGTACGCGATCATCGCGTCCATTTCGGTCTTGCCCGCGACGGCCGCCTCCGCCCCCGCGATGTCCTCGTCGCCGTAGGGGACGCCGACCGTCCGCAGCGCCCGCATGCGGGCCGGAAGGCCGGCGCCGTCGACCGGGCTCTCCGCGAGCCACGGAAACGCCGGCATGTTCGACTCGGGCACGACGTCGCGCGGGTTCAGGAGGTGCGTGCGGTGCCAGTCGTCGCTGTAGCGGGCGCCGACCCGCGCGAGGTCGGGGCCGGTGCGCTTCGATCCCCAGAGGAACGGGTGCTCGTAGACGTGCTCGCCCGCGACCGAGTAGTGCCCGTAGCGCTCCGTCTCGGCGCGGAGCGGCCGCACCATCTGCGTGTGGCAGACGTGGCAGCCGTCGCGGATGTAGAGGTCGCGGCCGGCGAGCGCGAGGGGTGCCAGCGGCTTGACGCCTTCGACCGGCGTGCCGGCGTCGACCTCGCCGAGCAGCGGCAGGATCTCGACCAGGCCGCCGACGCTGATCACGAGGACGATCAACACGCCCATGAGCCCGATGCGGCGTTCGACTGTCGGATGTTGCATGGCGTCGCCTCCGTCCACCGGTCAGGCCGCGGCCGCGCTCGGCCGCGCGGCGGGCACCCGCTCGATCGCCGGCGCGCTGCCGCGAATGGTCATCACGACGTTGTAGGCCATCACGAGCATGCCCAGGAGAAAGCAGGCGCCGCCCGCGAGGCGCCCCATGTAGTAGGGCCGCGTCGCCTTCAGCGCCTCGACGAACGTGTAGGTGAGCGTGCCGTCGTCGTTGACCGCGCGCCACATGAGCCCCTGCATGAGACCCGCGATCCACATCGACGCGATGTAGAGCACGATGCCGATCGTCGCGATCCAGAAATGGACGTTGATGAGCTGCGTCGAGTGCATCGCCTTCCGGCCCCAGAGCCGCGGCACCAGGAAATAGAGGGCGCCGATCGAGATCATCGCCACCCACCCGAGCGATCCCGAGTGCACGTGCGCGATCGTCCAGTCGGTGTCGTGCGTGAGCGCGTTGACCGACTTCACCGACATCATCGGCCCTTCGAACGTCGACATGCCGTAGAAGGAGAGGGCGACGATCATGAAGCGCAGCACCGGGTCGGTGCGGAGCTTCTCCCACGCGCCCGAGAGCGTCATGATGCCGTTGATCATCCCACCCCACGACGGCGCCCAGAGGATCAGCGAGAAGACCATCCCGAGCGACTGGGCCCAGTCGGGAACGGCGCTGTAGTGCAGGTGGTGGGGTCCGGCCCACATGTAGATCCCGATGAGGGCCCAGAAGTGCACGACCGAGAGCCGATAGGAGTAGATCGGCCGCTCCGCCTGCTTCGGGACGACGTAGTACATCATCCCGAGGAAGCCGGCGGTGAGGAAAAAGCCGACGGCGTTGTGCGCGTACCACCACTGCACCATCGCGTCGACGGCGCCCGGATAGATCGAGTACGACTTCCAGAGGCTCGCCGGCATCTCGAGACTGTTCACGATGTGCAGCACCGCGACCGTGAGGATGTAGGCGCCGAAGAACCAGTTCGCGACGTAGATGTGCGGCACGCGCCGCTTGCCGATCGTGCCGAAGAAGACGACGGCGTAGGCGACCCACACGACCGCGATCAGGAGATCGATCGGCCACTCGAGCTCGGCGTACTCCTTGGCGCTCGTGAACCCGAGCGGCAGCGTGATCGCGGCGAGCACGATCACCAGCTGCCACCCCCAGAACGTGAACGCCGCGAGGCGCGGCAGGAAGAGCGGGACGCCGCTCGTCCGCTGCACCGCATAGTACGACACCGCGAAGAGCGCGCAGCCGCCGAAGGCGAAGATCACGGCGTTCGTGTGGAGCGGCCGCAGGCGCCCGTAGCTCAGCCACGGAATGCCGTAGGTGAGGTCGGGCCAGATCAGCTGGGCGGCGAGGATCACGCCGACCAGCATCCCGACCACGCCCCAGACGAGGGTCATGATCGAGAACTGGCGGACGACGCGGAGATCGTACTGCTCGGCGACGGTCGTGCGGGTCGGCATGGTCACGTCGCGCTCCTCAGAGGAGCGCGTTCCATCCCATCGGGCGCCAGATGAGGTCCGTCGTGACGCGCCAGCCGAGGATGTCGTGGCGGTCCGTCACCGGGAGCTCCGCGACGGCGCCGACGTCGACGGTGTCGATGATGCGGTAGCGCGCCCCGAAGGCGATCGTCGCGACCGACTCGCCGCCGGCCTCCGTCGACCCGAGGTTCACGAGATCCCAGCCCTCTTGATCGATCGGCAGGCGCTCGCCGCCTTTCAGGCCGTAGCGCCAGTTGAACTCGAGCAACGGATAGAAGCGCTCGAAGAGCCGATAGTCGGCGTGCAGCGCCACGTCGTAGAAGGACGAGTCGCCGTCGTCGATCGCGAGGATCGGACCGGTGTACCCCTGGAGATGGAAGTCGCCGAAGCCCTTGGCGATCGAGAGAAACGGGTTGAAGGTTCCGACGCCCTTGCCCTGGAGCACGTCGCGATTCCCCGACGCGGCCTCGTAGCGGAGGCCGCCGCTCAGGATGAAGGCCGCCTCCTCGTCCTTGTAGAGGACGCCCTTCACGCCGAAGGCGAGGTTCGCCCACCCTTCGTCGTCGGGCACGACCTCGTCCGGACGGAGGAAGATGTAGCCGTCCTTGGTCGCGATGATGCCGATGCGGTCGGTGATCGCGACGCGCGCCTGCGCGGCGACGACGGAGTAGCTGCCGCCGTTGGTGACGAAGTCCTTCGAGATCTGCGTGAACATGTACATGGGCCGGAGCTCGGTATCGACGCGCGGGTCCTCGTTCACGGTCGGCATCGAAACCGGCGAGACCATGTCGTCGAGGGAGCTCCGCGCGGGAGGCGGTGGGGCCTCCGGCGCCATGACCGGCGGCGGCTCGTGGCGCTCGAGTCGTTCGACGCGCTCTTCGAGCGTGAGCCCGCCTTCCGCGCCGGCCGGCGCGGTGAACGCGAGCGAGCCGAGGGCCAACGCGGTGAGGCCGAGCAGCGGAGACACGTATCCTGTCGTTCTGGCGAACATGGTGTCCTTTCTCCCAGCGTCGAGGGGGTGCGGCAGGCGAGCCGCCGCGTGGGGTCGTGCGCGCTCGCTACTTCGTGCCGAGGCTTCGCACCTTGGCGACGAGCGCCTTCACGACGTCCGGCTTGGACTCGAGATCCGGATTGGCGGCCATCATCGGGCTCAGGTTCACCCCGGGGCCGCCTTTCACGACGATCGTCTGGATGTGCTTGTCGTCGACCGACGCCTGCCACTTCGGGTCGGTCATGTCGCGCGGCTTCGGGTTCAGCGGTCCGGCGGCCGGTCCGTCACCCTTGCCCCCCGCGCCGTGGCAAATCGAACAACGCGTCGTCCATACCTGCTCTCCCTCGGCCACCGCCGCGGCGGGAATGTCCGCCGCCTGCGCCAGGCTCCCGAGGGCTACCGCCAATATCGTCGATCCAATGATCCGAGCGTGCATCGCGTTCCTCCGTCGTGTGAGCGTCTGGTGACGGGGAATCGCAAGCATCGTGCCGCGCCGCGTCCCGAAAAAGTGCCGTCCGTCCCGAGGGGTTTCTCGTATGTTCTCCGACGCGCGGGATTGGAGGGGCGTCCAAATTCCCGCCCTTGGGAAGGCGCTGCGCGGCGGCGCGGCGTGTGGAGCCCGGCGCGGCCTGTGCCCGTGCGGCACCCGATCCGAGGATGCGGGCCGCGGGTCAGGTGCGAGGGGACCCGCTCCCGGGGGAAGCTCCGTGCGGAGCTGCTAGTGGATGCCGCGGGCGGGAACCAACGCGCTCGGGTCGATGCCGAGCCCTCGCACCACGTGCTCCCACATGTCGCCGGCCGCGGTCTCGAACACCACCTCGCGGCGGAGCGGGGCGAGGAGCCACGCGCCCTCGGCGAGCTCGCCCTCGAGCTGCTCGGCGCCCCACCCGGCGTAGCCGAGAAAGAGGCGGACTTCCGCCGGCGGGTGGTTCGCGACCGAGCGCAGCATCTCGAGCGATCCGGTGACGCGCACGCCGTGCTGGAGCGTCGCCACGTCCTCCTGCTCGTCGCCACTGTCGGTCGTCGGCCCGTCGTCCCTGAAGACCACCCAGCCACGCTCGGGCTGGACGGGGCCGCCCCAGCCGACGCTGCCGACGCCGTCGGGCCACTCGATGCCGCTGTTCTGCATGAGCTCGCCGATCGTGAGATCGAGCGCCCGGTTCAGCACGATGCCGAAGCTCCCGCCGGAGCCGTGGTGCACGAGCAGCACGACCGAACGCTTGAAGTTCGGGTCGTCGAGCTGGGGCATCGCGACCAGGAGCTGAGACGTGAGCTCGGACATCGTTTCGGCCGTTTTCGCATGTCTGCTCGTGCGCGGCCACTCCCCACCCGCCGTGAGCGGCCCCTATTCTTCGAAAGCGGCGGCTCGGAGTCGACGCAAGAGTCCGAGCCCCACATGGCCGGCGATGTGCGAGGCCGGCTTGGTGGCGGCCTGGTGCGCCAGGAGAGCGCCGAAGCACCGCTTGAAGGCGAGCCGCGGATGGCGCGCCAGTATCCGCTGGAGGACGTCCGGGGGCACCTCGTCCAAGCGCAATCCCAGGAGGTCCGCTCCGGCCCCGAAGTGGACGAGCGCGACCTCGGGTTCCCGGCGGTGCGCGATGCCCACGGAGGAATGCAGCGCGATCGCGTCGTGCACGAGACGGGTGCGGTCGGCGTCGAGGCGGCGCTCCGCGCAGAACGCGCGCGCCCGGCCGGCGCCCACCCATTCGAACGATCCGGGCGCGTCGGCGAGGTCGGCGTTGAGGCCGAGATCGTGCAGGACGGCGGCCACGAAGAGGACCTCGCGATCGATCACGAGTCGATTCCGTGCCGCCAGGACGGAGCCGAACGCGTAGCTGCGGAGCGAGTGGTTCAGCACGGCCGGGGCGGACGTAGCGGACGCGAGCGCCACGGCGTCGCGACAGAGCCGTGAGTCCGGCATCTCCAGCGCATCGCTCGGGACATCGGCGAGGGTGCGCGTGCCGATACGGCGGGCGATGCGGGCGAGCCCGAGCCTGGCATCCATGGCGACGAAGCGCGGCAGCAAGCGCCACGCGGGCACGCGCCCCGGATCCTCCGCGCGTGGCATCAGGCGCCCGCCGCCGTGGCGAGTCGTCGGCGGATCCCGACTCCGAGCGCGTTCTCGAGCGCCGCCTTCACGCGAAAGGCGCGGCTCATGGCCCGATGGCGCCCCATGACGCCTTCCCGAAAGGCGGGACGAGCCGAGACGCCCGCGAACCAGCGGGCGACTGCCGGGAAACGGCGCGCGAAGGGATACCCGCACTCTTGGATGCGCAGGACCGCGAGCGACCAGACGATGTCGGCGGCCGAGAATGCCGCGCCGGTGAGGAACGGCCGTCCGTCGGAGCGGAGCAAGCGCTCGAGCACGGCGTATCCCTGCTCGAGCGCGCGCAGGTGCCCGTCGTACGTGGACTCTTCGATCGTGCCGTGGTCGTAGCCGCGATAGAACTCGCTCATGCGCTCGGGAGAGTCGCGCGGCTCCAGGCGGTGCAAACGCGCTTCGGAGGCGGCATCGAGGCGGCCGAGCCGCCCGAGGCCCCATCGGAACGAGACGTAGCGCACCGAGACGTGCAACCGCTTGGCGTCGTCGATCAGCGCGCGTGCCAGCTGGGCGGCTTCCGGCGCGGACGGCGTCAGAGGAGGCGCCGGCCAGGTCGTGTCGACGTAGTCGACGATGTCCATGGACTCGACGTAGAGTCGCCCGTCGTGGACCAGCGCCGGGACGACCATGTTGGGGTGAATCGCGGCGTAGCCGTCGGTGAGATGGTCCTTCTTGATCAGCGACACGTGCCGGCTCGTCCAGGTGCCCGGTGCGGCGACGAGGGTGGCGGCCGCGTCGGAATCCCACGGGACCTCCCGTCCGCGGCGCAGACCTTTCTCGGCGAGGGCGAAGCGCACGCGCTGCGCGCACGGTGCGCCTTCGAAATGGAAGAGATGGATGCCGCGCAGTCGCGCAACGAGCGGGCTTTCGGGACGAGGGATCTGCGCCATGACTGGACCTCCGATGCGGGGGCGGCACCTCCCGCGTGATTAATGGTCGAGATCGCATAATAATAAGGGCGCGTCAATGAATTCAGTTCGAGATGGCATAAAAACCGGAGTGCGGCGGCGCGGTCGTCCCCGGAAGTTCGACGAGGGCGCGGTGCTCGATCGCGCGCTCGCGCTGTTCTGGGAACGCGGCTTGGCCTCCCCATCGCTCGACGAGCTGGCGGCGGTCATGGGCATGAATCGCCCGAGCATCGCCAACGCCTTCGGCGACAAGGAGGCCGTGTACCGGACGGCGCTCGCGAAGTTCGCCGCCGGCGCGGCGGAGGCGATGCACGCCGGGCTTGCGGCCCATGCCGATCTCGCCCGAGCGTTGACCGCCTTCTACGAAGGCGCCCTCGACGTCTACTGCGCCGGAACCGGCCGGGGATGCTTCGTGATGTGCACGGCACCGTCCGCGGCGCTGGCGCACCCCGAGGTGCGCGCCGACCTGCGGCGCATCGTGGACGAGATCGATGCGGTGCTCATCCGGCGCTTTCGGCAGGCGCAGCGCGAAGGCCGGCTTCCGCCCGGACGCGATGCGAAGGCGCTGGCGCAGCTGGCGCAGGCCGTGCTGCACACGCTGGCGATTCGCGCCCGCGCCGGCGCGCCGCGCGCGTCATTGCGCGGGCTTGCCCGTCACGCGGTCGGCCTGTTGACGGCCTGAGCAGCCGCCCGCGGGCGGCGGCGTCTCCGCGGAGTGGCACCGTCTGGTCTCGCGGTCCAAGCACGCGCGTGCGTGCGTGTTCGGGACGATTCCCTTCCCGCGTGCACGCATCCCAATTCGGGCCCGGTACGTCGAACCGGAGGGCGCGAATCGCGACTCCACCGCAATCGTCGCGCGGCGTCCCTCGGACGGGAGACCCTGCCGTTCAAGGCGGACGTGCGGAAGCTCAAGAACCTCGGGCTCACCGAGAGTCTCGACGTGGGCTACCGTGTGTCGCCGCGCGGTCGCGCGCTGCTCCGTCGGCGGCGCTGATCCGCGAGGGAGCGATCCCTCGCGTGAATCAAACGCGGCGGCGAACGATCGTCAGCGCGACGAGCCCGAGCGACAGCCACCCGGGCCAATCGCCGAGCCGTGCGTAGAGGGTCGTGCCTTCCAGCGGGTGCACGGTTCCCGTCAGGTTCTCACGGGTGAGGAGGCCCGTCCGCGCGACGATCCGGCCGGCCGGATCGACGAGCGCGCTCACCCCGGAGTTGGTCGCGCGCACGAGCCAGCGCCGATGCTCGATGGCGCGCAGCTGCGCGAGGCCGAGGTGCAACCAGGGCTCCTGCGAGTCGCCGAACCACGCGTCGTTGGCGAGGGTCACGAGAAGGTGGGGGCGCGCCTCCGCCATCATGCGGCGTACGAACTCCGGGCGAATCGCCTCGTAACAGATCGGCGTCGCGAGCCGCCACGGGCCGAACGCGAGCGCCGGCGTGGTGGTCGCGGCGAGGAACTCCTCGGCGTGCGGGAAGAGCCGGGTGAGGAACGGCAGCGCGCCGCGGAACGGCAGCGACTCGGCGAGCGGGATCAGGAGGTTCTTGTCGTAGACCTCGGCGATGAGACCGTCCTCGCGCGCGAGGAAGACCGAGTTCGACTTCACCTTGCGGCCGTCGACCTCCATCGTGCCGCTCGCGCCGAAGAGGAGCGGGACGGCGACGTCGGCGACGATCGGCCGGCTCGCGATCGGCAACGGCCGGCGAATGCCGCGCACGTAGGCGCTCTCCGGCCAGACGACGAGGTCGACGTCGATCGACGCCAGGAGCTCGCGGGTCTGCGCCAGGTGCTCGCGATGGGCGAGCACGCCGAGCCGGTCCTTGGCGCGGACGTCGAGGTTCGCCTGCACGAGGCCCACGCGAAGCGACGGCGCCCGCGCCGTGAGATCGTCGAGTGCGCTCATCCGGACGAGGCCGTACCCGATCGTGGCGAGCGCGCAGCCGGCGCCGACCGTCCAGACGACGGTCGGCCGCGGGCGGTATCCCTCCATCCAGCGCCAGGTCTCGAAGACGACCAGGTTCGCGCCGAGGAGCAGCGCCGTCAGCAGGAGCGGCCCGCCGAGATCGGCCGTCTGCGCGAGGACCGGCACCGCGACGAGCCCGTTCCCGGCGTAGAGGGGGAAGATCTGCGGCTGGAGCCACTCGACCACGACCAGCGGCGCGATTGCCGCGAGCGCGAACGGCCAGCCGCGGACGCGCGCGGCGTGGACGAGCGCGCCGTAGACCGCGAACGCGAGCGCGAACCACGTGCCGTACACGACCCAGAGCGCGATGCCGGTCGCGAAGCGCCCATCGAGATATGGGCCGATGAGCGCGAGGAGCCACAGGTGCCCGCCCGCGAACGCCGTGAAGCCGAACACGAAGCCGAGGCCCGCGGCCGTCCCGGCCGGGCTCGGGCCCGTCGAGAGCGACCACCAGAGCGGCACGACGAAGAGGAAGAGGCAGGGCCACGCGCCCCAGCCGAGATGGCCGAGCGCGTAGAACACGCCACCCGCGGCGGCGGCCGCGAGCCGGAGCAACGGCGCGGTCGCGGCTACTGCGGCAGCGCCAGGCACGGGGCCGACTCGGGCGCGCTGCGCTCCTTCGCGGTCCGGCCCTCTTGATCGCGGATCGTCGTGTCGACGCCGAGCTGGAGGAGCTTTGCCGCCGCCGCCGCGTTGCCCTTGGCGCACGCGACGATGAGCGGCGTGTCGCCGAAGTGATCGCGCGCATTCCGGTCGGCGCCTTTGTCGATGAGCAGCGCGATCACGTCCGGATGATTGCCCCCCGCGGCGTGCAGGAGCGGCGTGCGCTTTTGGTTGTCGGGGCGATCGACGGCGGCACCTTCGGCGACGAGATATTTCGCGATCTCGAGGAGGCCGAAATCGGCGGCGAAGCTCAGCGGCGCGCGTTCGGTGACGTCGGGCGTGTCGACTGCCAGCCCTTTGTCGTGGAGCCACCGGGTCATCTCGAGGCTCTGCGCGTCCATGACGGCGCGGAAGAGCGCGTTGCGTCCGAGCTCGTCTTTGGCGTCGAGCTTCGCGCCGAGCTCGAGCGCGCGTTCCGCCGTCGGCCGGTCGTTACGGCTCGCGGCGTCGAGCAATCGCTGCTCGAGGGTGAACGGCTCCGGGTTCCGCACTTCACCGATGCCGAGCGCGCGGTTGACGACCGGGCCGGCCGGCGTCGCGGGCGCCTGGGCGACCACCACGGCCGTCGGCGTCGCGGTCGGCGAGGGGGCCGGACGGGTCGTCTCGCTGCACGCCGCGAGACACGCCAGGACAAGAAAAAGGCGGGGGCTCCGAAGAGCCCCCGCCCGGTGATGTCGCAGCGCGCGGATCAGGCGCCCGCGAGTGCGTCGTTGATGAGCGGGGCGATGATCTGCATCCCCGGATCTTCGTTGTTGTAGTTGTTCGAGGGCTCGACGATGCGCTGCTGCGAGCTGTTGCCGAGCCAGTTGACGAGGAAGGTCTCGAACGGCCGGAAGCCGCTCGGGCACTTCCACGACTGGGTCTGCGGCCACTCGAGGACCTCGTACCAGTACTTCTTGCGGATCGTCGGGCAGGCGTGGCTGCCGATGAACGTGATGATCGACGAGCAGTGGCTGTCGTTGATCGGACGATGCCACGGCACGTGGTAGCTCCAGTTCGAGTAGTTCTTGATCTGATTGATCAAGTTGGTCTGATCCTGGCGCCACTTCGTGAGGATGCCGGCCTGGGTGATGCCGGGGAAGAAGCGCTCGTACGAGAAGCGCGAGAAGTTGTAGTCGCTCGAGTAGCCCGTGTACGCCATGCGGTCATTCGGGAACTGCTGCGCGACCATTTGATTGATCGTGCCGTAGTCGGCCGGATTGAACGGGGCGGGCAGCTGGCTGAAGAGCGACGCCATGTTCCAGGAGACCGTGATGGTCTGATGGAGCTGGCGGGAGTTGTACGTCGAGTTCGGGGCCGGGAAGACCGGACCCGAGTCGTTGAGGAGGTACGCGCGCACCGTCGGCAGCAGCGTGCGGCGCGCCTGGTAGAAGATCGTGTTGGTCGCGACGCCGCCGGCGCTGAAGCCCGTGACGAGCAGCTTGCCGATCGACGGGAAGCGCGTGCGCAGGAAGTTCAGCGCGGCGATGGTGTTGTCGTAGTTGTGCAGCGGCTCGCCC
>DAIQBH010000003.1:20402-23554 GCA_036781285.1 Thermodesulfobacteriota bacterium
AGCCGTTGTGACGGAACGTGAGCGGCGGGTTCACACCGGACGGATCCGTGTAGGTCGCGACGCGGTTCCCGACGTGCACGTCACCCGTACAGTACGGCATGTAGACCATGTCCCAGCCGTTCGTGACGAGGTTCGTCTTCGAGCGGAAGAGCGGGATGCCCGGATCGGCGCCGTTGATGATCGGCGACACGAACTTCGCCTTCATCTGGGTGATGTAGTCGGTCGGGATGCCGTTCGGGTTGGCCGCGCCGAGGATGCCGGTCTGGCCGCTACAGCTCGGGTAATCCCAGCAGGCGCCGCCGCCCTCGTACGAGATCACCATGTTGTTGGAGGTCGGCGAATCGTAATACCAGAAGCGGTACTGCGAGCCGTTGCTGCATACCGTGCCGGGCAACTCGACACGGACCCAGGGGTAGGTGTTGCCGCCGTCGACGACGTCTTCGATGCCGACGGCACGCGCGACGCCCGGCAGCAGCGTCGCTGCGGCCAAAGCAAGTGCCAGTAGTGGGGTACGAGCTCTCATCCGTCGAAGCCTCCTTTCAAAGGGAACGCGACGGGGCCCCGCGCCCCGTCCGAAGGGATGTTCGGGTCGCGGGCTACCACGCACATGCGACACGGAGCAAGAAAATAATCGCCGTAGAATCAACAATTTCGCGCCGCTGCGCGTCACGTGCGGCGACGCTCCGGTGTCTACGGAGGCGGAGCCGGTGTCGCGAACTTCGCCTGCTCGGCGAGCCACTCCTGGCGCGCCTTCTCGTGCGCGGCGCGGCGCTCCTTCGCCTCGGCGATCTTCCGCGGGATCTCCTCGAGCCGCGCGAGGTGCATCTCGCCGGCGAGCTTGAGCGCGCCGATGGCGCTTCGCGGAACTTCGTTGGCGTGGTGCTCGGCGAGGTAGACGAGGAACTCCACGTAGTCCTCGGAAAGCTTCTGCTGATCCCCGTAGTAGGCGTCGATCTCCTCGTCGGTCGCGGTGTTCGACTGCACCTTGCCGAACTGCGTGTTCCACTCGGCGCGAATGCGTTCCCGCTCCGCGATGAGCTCCTTGTCGCTCGTCGGGAACGCCATCTTCCAGTAGGTGCTGTCGGGGAGCGCCTTCTTGATCTCGTCGAAGTCGATCCGCGCCCACTCGTCGGCGGTGTCGACGAGCGGCGAGAGCGGGTCTTTCCGATACGCCAGGTCCTCGGACGGCTCGTCGTCGTCGAGGTCGGCGCGCCACGTCGGCGTGGCGCGCGCCTTCGGCCCGCGCGGGCTCGTCGCCACGGTCGATGGCGCCTCGGCGACGGCCGTCACGCGCCCGCGAGCACGGTCGGCGTTCACCCAGCGGAGCAGGAGCCCAATGCCGAGGAGGAACGAGACGGCGACGACGATCAGCACACCGGGACGCGAGCGCATGGGGGAAGCCGGCCTCTACCGCAGCGCCTTGCGGCCATTCAAGCGCGGGTACCCGAACCGTCCCATCGCCCCTCCGTCTTGAGCAGCGACGTCGACCGCCTCGTGGGGCGCGCGGGGTGTGGGTGCGAGTGGCGGGTCCTGCGAGCCTTGCCGCGCGTAAGCCCGGCTACCTTCGGTTGGGGGTCCCCGGCGCGCTCCCGGCCGAGATCGGACCCGCCACTCGCACCCACACCCCGCACGTCACGCTGGCCGGGATCGGAAGAAGCACCGCCGCGCGCGATCGTAGCGCACGACGTCGATGGCGTTGTCTCGAGCAAGCGAAGCGATGCGATCCCCGCCGCCCGCACCGTTTCCCGACGGCCGACGTCGCAGCGCCGCCGCGTTCATCCACGCGCCATCGCCCGCGTCAATCGAGGTCGAGCGCGAGGACGAGCGCCTGGATGCCTTTGCGTCCGTGCCCTTGCTCGAGCAGACGGCCGTAGAGCCGCTCGGCGAGCTCGAGGCCGGGCAGGGCAAGGTTCATACGCCGCGTCTCCGCGAGCGCGATCCCCATGTCCTTCACGAAATGCTCGATCATGAAGCCGGGCTCGAGGTCGCCGCGCTCGATGCGTGGAACGTAGTTGCTGAGCGACCACGATCCGGCCGCGCCGCCGGCGACGGATTGCAGCACGGTCGACACGTCGAGGCCGGCCTTTCGCGCGTACACGAGCGCCTCGCAGACGCCGATGATGCCGGTCGCGACGAGGATCTGGTTCACCATCTTCGTGTGCTGCCCGGCGCCCGACGGCCCCTGGTGCACGATCGTCTTCCCCATGCGCTCGAAGAGCGGGAGGACGCGCGCGAAGGCGTCGGCGTCGCCGCCGGCCATGATCGAGAGCCGCGCTTCGCGCGCGCCGACGTCGCCGCCCGAGACGGGGGCGTCGAGGGTCGCCACGCCACGCGCGCGGGCGGCGGCGTCGATCTCGCGCGCGAGCGCCGGCTCGCTGGTCGACATGTCGACCAGGATCGTGCCACGCGCGGCGCCGGCGAGGACGCCGTCGGGTCCGAGCACGACCTCGCGGACGTCGGCCGGGTAGCCGACCATCGTGAAGGTCACGTCGGAGACGGCCGCGACGGCTCGCGGCGTATCGGCCCACGAGGCGCCGCGCGCGAGCAACGGCTCCGCGCGTTGACGGGTGCGGGTGAAGATGGTCGCGGGATGTCCGGCGGCCATGAGGTGGCCGCACATCGAGGCACCCATGATGCCGGTGCCGATCCACCCGATGCGGGTCGCGGAGCCTGTCATCCGCCTCGTCTACTGTGCCGCTCTCGGTAACGCGAGAAGCGTGAGAAGGTTGACTTCGCGCGGGCACCCGCGCGTTAGTGCGGCTCCCCCGGCAGGCAGCACCCGAAACCGTCCATCGTGTCGAGAATTCGCGTCGTCACACTGACGATCGTCGCCGTGCTCTTCGGGCAGGAGGGGGCCGCGGAGGCGTTAGTGCCGATCCTTCCGACGCGGACGGCAACGCCGGCCGCTACGCCGACGCGGACGGGGACGCCCGGTGCGATCCCGACGGCCGCGGGCCTTCCCGATCTCGTGCCGCAGCTCGGCGATCTGTCGCTCCAGCTCGACACGAGCGCCGCCGCGGGCGACGTCGCCGAGGGGTGCGCGGAGGCGACGAGCGGCGTCGACCTCCTGCGCTTCAGCGTCTGGTCGCGGAACGTCGGCAGCGGCGATCTCGTGCTCGGCGATCCCGGCTGCCCGACTCCCTGCGCCGATC
>DAIQBH010000003.1:23564-26724 GCA_036781285.1 Thermodesulfobacteriota bacterium
TAATGAAGCCGGGACAACATACGTATGGTTCAAGCGGCAGCCTTCCTCTCCCGGGCCGAACGGCTTCTCGCCGATCACCCGCTCGAGGTGTGCGCCAACCCTGACTTCATCTGTAGTCCGGCCGCAGGGCACGACCACCCGCACTATGCGAGCTACGCGCGCTACGAGCTCCTGAACGCGCAGGGTACGGTCGTGGTCCTCGGCCACAAGCAGGGCTTCTGCCTCCGCGACACGGCGTGCAGCGGCTCGCCGGTCTACACCTGCACCAACCAGGGCATCTCGGCCGACTGCTCGGATCTCTACCACGCGTCGCTCGGCTGCCAGTACCTCGACGTGACGGGCGTGCCCGCCGGGAGCTACGTGCTGCGGGTCACGCTCGATCCGCTCGGCGTGATCGCCGAAGAGAGCGACGCGAACAATGCGGTGCAGATGAACGCGACCATCAGCCGCCCCGGCGAGCCCACGCCGAGCCGGACACGGACGCCGACTCCCGCGCGCACGCCGACGACCCAAGCGAGCACGGCCGCCACGCCGGCGCGGACGGTGACGCCGGTCGCGACGCCGACCACCGCCGCGCCCACGGCTCCCCTGACCCCGAGCCCGCTGCCGCTCGCCGCCGACGTCGTCGCCTGCCAGCGCGCCATCCTCGGGGCCGGCCGCATGCTCGCCGCGCGAACGATCGCCATCATCGAAGGATGCACGAGCGCCGTCGCCGCGTGCGATGCGCCGCGCCGCCGGACGGACGCCTGCGACGCACGTGCCCGCGCCGCCTGCGCCGGTACCGTCGCCGAGATCGAGGCAGCCGAGTCGGCGTTCGCGAATCGCGTCGTCGGACGCTGCGCCGCGCTCGGAGCCACCGGACTCCGCCAGGCGTCCGGCCTCGGGTTCGCGCGCCGCGCCGACGCGTGCGCGGCGCGCTACGGCTCGACGACCGACTCCTTGCCCGGCATCGCCGCGTGCGTCGCGCGGCAGCACGTTTGCCGTGCCGGGGCGCGCGTCGCGACGGAGGATCCGCGCGCCGGTGCGCGGCTCGCGCGCGGCGGCGCGCTCGCCATGGGGCTCTGCGTCGCCGACGTCGGTGGCGGCGCTCGCGAGGGAGCGGAGCTCGCCGAGACGCGCGCGCTCGAGGCCTGTAGCCGCACGATCCGCCGGGCGGCCCGCACGCTCACGCGGCGCCGGCTCGCCGGCCTCCAGCGTTGCGTCGCCGCCGAAGCAACCTGTCTCGCCGCGCCGGCCAATGTCGCGTGTCGCGTGCGCGCCGCCGCCGCGTGTCGCGCGCGGACGGCCAGATTCGCGGCCGACGGCACGCGCCTCGCGGCGACGATCGAGCGCGGATGCGGGGCGCTCGACTTCGCGTTGCTGCGCTCCGAGATCGGCCTCCACCTCGGCGCGACGGCCGGATGCGCGGCGCACGGCGTGCCGGCGCTGGACGCGCTCGCCGACTACGTGCGCTGCCTCGCCGGCCGGCACACGTGCGCGACCGACGAGATGGTGCGCTTCGAAGCGCCGCGGGCGGACGAGTGGATCGGCACGTGGCCGGCGGCACCTGGCACGTGTCCCGCCGAGCTCGACTGAATCGAGCGCGCGACCGGGACGGGGACCGATGCCGCGATCCCGTTCACGGCGCCACTGTCCGGGGCCGGGAGCGTACCTTCCGCGGTGAGCGCCCGAGGCCGGGTGACTTGCGAGCCCGGGCGGCGACCGTTCATATGAGGCCGCCGCATCCGAATCGCGGGCGGCCGCGTAAGGTCGGCGTTCGCTCGCTCGTCGAGCAGGAGGAATCATCGTCATGGTCGTGTCGCCCGTGCTGCGTCGTCGTGTCGCGTCGGCCTTATCGATCGCCTGCGCGATTGGCTTGCTCCTCGCGGTACCTGCGGGCGCACAAATCTGCGGCGATGCCGACGGCAACGGCGACGTCTCCGTCACCGACGGTGTGCGGGCGCTCCAGGCGGTCGCTGGCATCCCGGATCGGTGCGACGCGCGCTGCGACCTCGACGGCGACGGCCGCACGTCGCTGAGTGACGCGGTGAACGTGCTCCGGCTCGCCGCCGACCTTGCGGCGTTCACCGCGTGTCCGATCCTGCCGGGGCTCGTGCTGACGCCGATCGCGAGCCAGCTCACGGCACCGCTCTTCCTGACCGGCGCGCCGGGCGAGACCGGCCGGCTCTTCATCGTCGAGCAGGCGGGGCGCATCGTGATCCACGAGAACGGCGCCGTGGCGACCCGCGCCTTCCTCGACATCACGGGGCTCACCAGCAAGGGCGGCGAGCAGGGCCTCCTCGGGCTCGCGTTCCATCCCGGCTACGCGAGCAACCGTCGCTTCTTCGTCTATTACACCGACGCCGGCGGCGACGTCGTGATCGCGGAGTACCGCCGGAGTGCCGGCGACGCGACGCTCGCCGAGCCGGACGCGGTCCGTGTGCTCCGCACCATCGACCAGCCGTTCGCGAACCACAACGGAGGAATGATCACGTTCGGCCCCGACGGTTTCCTCTACGTCGCGAGCGGCGACGGTGGTGGCGGCGGCGATCCCGAGGAAAACGCCCAGGATCTCCAGTCGAAGCTCGGCAAGATCCTGCGCCTGGACGTCGACGGCGAGGCGCCGCCGCCCGGCAACGTCCCCGGCGCCGACCCCGACGTGTGGGACTTCGGGCTCCGCAATCCGTTCCGCTTCAGCTTCGACCGCGCGACCGGCGACCTCTACATCGGCGACGTCGGGCAGGGCGAGTTCGAGGAGGTCGACGTCGAGCCGCGCGGGCAGGGAAACAAGAACTACGGTTGGGACGTGACGGAAGGCTTCGAGTGCTTCGAGCCGCGCGACGACTGCGACACGACCGGCATCACCTTTCCAGCGGTCGCCTACGCGCACGAGAACGGCGGCGAGATTCCGGACTGCTCGGTGATCGGCGGCTACGTGTACCGCGGGAGCGCGATCCCCGCGCTCCAGGGACGGTACCTCTACGGCGACCTGTGCTCGAATCGCGTTCGCTCGTTCGTCTGGAACGGCAGCGCGGCCGTGAGCCAGGTGGAAGCCACCGCCGGGCTCGCGTCCGACTCGACCGTCGGCGCCATCGCGTCCTTCGGCGAAGACCTGAACGGCGAGCTCTACCTCGTCGACCTCTCGGGCACCGTGTTCCGCATCGACGCGCAGCCGTAACCG
>DAIQBH010000003.1:26824-58025 GCA_036781285.1 Thermodesulfobacteriota bacterium
TCGCGGGCGCACTTTCGTTTTTACGCTCTTCGCCGAGATCGGCTTCCTCCGCCGTCCCCGTACTCCGCGCTTCGTGACGCGCGTCGAAGTGACCCAAGTGACCGTTCGTTTGATCGGTTCTTGGGCGTCCGCTACACGCGCGACGCATGCGAATCCTCGTGCGCGTGCTCGTCGGCTTGGTAATCGCGGTCGTGGCGCTGTTGATCGTCGTCCGCATCTTGTTCGGGGGTGGTGAGCGCCTCGAGGATCGCACGACGGCGCCTGCGATCCCGGCGTCGGCGATCGAGCAGGTGGCGGCGCTCGACTATCCGCCGGGCAACATCGCGGTGGGACCGTCGGGGCGCGTATTTCTCACGCTGCATCCCGATGGAAAGCCGCCGATCAAGGTCGCGGAGCTCGTGGACGGGAAGCCGGTGCCGTTTCCCGACGAGGCGTTCCAGCGGCCGGCGGACGGGACGCCGGGATTCCAGACGCCGCTCTCGATGCGGATCGATCGGCAGAACCGGCTCTGGGTGCTCGACCACGCCGACTTCGGGCAGGGGCAGCCGCGCATCACGGCGTTCGATCCGGCGGGCCGCGCGCTCGTCCACCAGTACGACTTCCCGAGCGACGTCGCCGGCTTCCTCTCGATGCTGAACGACTTCGCGGTCTCGCCCGACGGGACGCGCATCTACATCGCCGAGTCGAGCCCGATCGCGCAGACGCCGGCGCTGATCGTCTACGACGTCGTGCAGAAGACGAGCCGCCGCCTCCTCGACTCGCACCCGTCGGTGCTGCCGGAGAACTACGTGCTGAACGCCGCCGGCCGCGACATGGTGGTGCTCGGCGTCTACACGCTCCGGATCGGCGTCGACTCGATCACGCTCGATCGGACGGGCGAGTGGCTCTACTACGCGCCGGTGAACGGCGATCGCATGTTCCGGATTCCGACGAAGGCGCTCGACGACGAGCGCCTCGCGCCCGCCGCGCTCGCGGCGGCCGTCGAGGACTACGGGCCGAAGACGATGAGCGACGGGCTCAGCAGCGACGACGCCGGCAACGTCTACGTCACCGACCCCGAGCACTCGGCGGTGCTGACGCTCGGTCCGGATCGCACGCTCCGGACGCTGGTCAAGGACGCGAAGCTCCGCTGGCCGGACGGGCTCAGCTTCGGCCCCGACGGCTGGCTGTACGTCACGTGCAGCTCCCTCCAGCACGTGCTGTTCGTGGCTCCGGGCCATCAGGCGGCGCACGCCCCGTACCACGTCTACCGCTTCAAGCCCGGGCCGGGCGCGGCTCCGGGGCACTGACCCGTCCGCTCAAGTTCCCCCGGAAACCGGCCGATCGTACCACCGGGCAACTGCCCGGGGAGGGATGCGCTACGTCATGCGAACCGACGTAGCGGACGGAACGATGCCGGTCCGGATTCATTTGCAATTCGCGACACCGCAGATGCGGCTCGCGCGACCCATCACCGACGCGAGCGGGCGCTTGATCGCGGGCATCGGCACGCTGCTCTCGACGGGGGTGGTGCGGGTGCTCCGCCACATGGCCGTCCAGAGCGTGATGGTCGAAGACGCTCCGGGGTTCGCCGCGTGGGAACGCGTTCGCACCGTCGACGAGGAGCACGCCGCGCTCGCGGCGCGGTTCGCGGGCGAAGCGGTCACGCCCCCGCTCGCCGAGATCCAGGCGGCGATCGCGCGCCACATCGATCGCCGCGCGACGGCCGCCGCGGCGCCGTCGGACGCGGTGGAGGGCGCGTGAACGCGACCGAGGCGACGAGCCGGCCGGCGCTGGCGCCCGTCCGCAAGGAGAGGTTCAAGTGGGAGGTGAGCCGCCTCCGCACCCTGCCGACGCTGCCGAAGCTGCTCGAGCGCGTCGTCATCGCGCTCGAGGACCCCGATACGAACTTCGCGAGCGTCGCCGAGCTGATCGAGATCGACCAGTCGTTGACGTCGCAGATGCTGCGACTCGCGAACTCGGCGTTCTACAACTCGCAGGGCAGCGTCAGCCAGGTGAGCCAGGCGCTCGTGATGCTCGGCACCGCCGTCACCCGGAGCGTCATCCTCTCGACCGGCGTGCTCGACATGAAGAGCGTCGCGGGGCTGCCGGGGTTCTGGGAGCATTCGCTCGGGTGCGCGGTCGCCGCGGGTGCGGTTTCCAAGGTCACGGGACGCGGCAATCCGGAAGAGGTGACGGCCGCGGGCCTGCTGCACGACCTCGGGAAGGTCGTCCTCTTCAAGCAGCTGCCCGACGCGTTCGTGCACGTGGTCGACGTCGCGGCGCAGACGCATCGCAGCTTCCTCGAGGTCGAGCGCGACGAGCTCGGCACCGATCACTGCGAGATCGCCGGCTGGCTCGTCGAGAAGTGGCGGTTCCCGCCGTGCCTCGCCGAGCCGATCACGTGGCATCATGCGCCGTCGCGGGCCCGCGTCGCGCGCGACGAGACGGCGATCGTGCACGTCGCGAACGCCCTCGTGCGCGCGCTCGGTTACGGCTCGGGCGGCGACCGCTGCCTCGCCGGAATCGACCCGACGGCGTGGGCGCGCCTCGCGCTCACGCCCGACACGCTCGACGCCGTGCTCGAACGGTTCGACGCGGATCTCGATCACGCTCTCAACTTCGCGACCTTCGAATGAGCGGAAGCGCGGCGGCCACCACCGAGTCGGCGCTGCTCCAGCGCATCGAGGAGATGTCGTTCCTCGGCGCGTTGAACGAGCGCCTGGCGCGGGTCCCGGACTTCGCGACCGCGTGCCGCGCGCTCGTCGAGCTCGTGTGGGAAGAGCGGTACGCGGAGGCCGTGGCTTTCGTGGCCGTCGATGCGCCCCGGCGGATCGGCACCCTCCAGGTCGTCCTGCCCGCGCGCTTCGACGTCGAGCCGAACGCGGAAATGACGATCGACGCCGAACCCTTTCGGTCCGTGCTCGCCGCGGGCGAGCCCGTCGTGCTGCGTGACCTGCCGCCGCTCCCATGGATGGGCGTCGCGGACGGCGCGGGAGGGGCGCTCCTCGCGGCGGCGCTCGTCGTGCGCGGCACCGCCATCGGCATCCTCTTCGTGCACACGCACGGCGATGCCGACGCGCTCGAGGATCACCGGCGCATCCTCGCGCTCGTCGCGACCTCCGCGGCGTTGGCCCTCGACGCCGCCCGCAACGAGGCGCGCGAGGAATTCCTCGCGACCCTCCGCCACGACATCAACAACCCGGTGCACGTGGCGCTCGGCTACATGGAAATGCTCGGCGATCGCCTGAAGCGCGACGGCTCGCCCGAGATGCTCGAGCTCGCCGGATCGGTGACCGAGTCGTTGAGGGCCGTCGCCGATCTCGCGACCAACCATCTCCACATGGCCGCGATCGACCGCGGCGTCGCCGGCATGGCGCGGGAGCGCCTCGACCTCGGCAGCCTGACGGCCGAGATCGTGGGGCGCCATCGGCCGTCGGCCTCCGAGAAAGGCATCACGCTGGTGCACGCGGACGGCACCGGGCTGGTGCGCGGCGATCGCCGCCAACTCGGGCGCGTCGTCACGAACCTCGTCGGCAACGCGCTCAAGTACACGCCGGGCGGCGGCCGCATCGACGTCGGCATCACGGCGACCGACGCGGACGTATTGCTGCGCGTCCGCGACACAGGCTTCGGCGTGCCGCCCGCCGACGTCGCGCGCCTCTTCACCAAGTACGCTCGCTTCCACCGCGATCGCGCGATCCCGGGCACGGGTCTCGGGCTCTATCTCTCGAAGGCGATCGTCGAGGCGCACGGCGGCTCGGTGCGCGCCGAGAGCGAGCTCGGGCGCGGCTCGACGTTCACCGTCCAGCTGCCGCGCGTCGCGGCGTAGCGACTCCGGGAAGCGGCTCGCCCGCGCGTTTGCGCGAGGGCCGCGCGCTTCGCTATCGAAGGTCGACCCCCCTTCGACGGAGATCACAATGGCACCTCTCGGGTCGAGCGTCCGCTCCACTAACTCTCGCGTGCGCGCGTTTCTCGGCGCTTTCCTCTGCCTTGCATTCGCGTCACACGGGGTCGCGCTCGCCGCGCCGCCCGCGAACGACGACTGTGCGGACGCCACGGCCGTGAGCGCCCTGCCGTTCGACGACGCGATCGCCGACACCAGCGAGGCGACGACCGAGCCGTCGGACCCGACGAACGGCTGCGACTTCCAGAAAGGCAGTAACAGCGTCTGGTATCGCTTCACGGCCCCGAGCGACGGCGTCGTCGTCGCGGACACCTTCGGGAGCGACTACGACACGACGCTCGCCGCCTACACCGGAGCGTGCGGCGCTTTCACGGACGAGCTCGACTGCGACGAGGACAGCGGCGGAGGCTCCCAGTCGCAGATCAGCTTTCCCGTCACGTCGGGCACGACCTACCTGATCGAGGTGACCGGCAACGACGCCAGCGGGTCGCTCGCGTTCTCGCTGGCCTTCGCCGCACCCCCTGCCAACGACGCGTGCGGGGCGCCGGTCGTGATCGCCGCCGCGCCGTTCACCGACTCGCGCGACACGATCGGCGCCACGACGGCCGCCGGCGACCCGGCCTCGACCTGCGGCGAGAGCCAACATTCGGCGAGCGTCTGGTATCACTTCACGTCGCCGGCGAGCGGCAGCGTCACCGTCGACACGTTCGGCAGCGACTACGACACCGTGCTCGCCGTCTACAGCGGGAGCTGCGCCGTCCCCGTCGAGGTGGCGTGCAACGACGACGACACGGAGCCGCCGCAGTCGCGCATCGAGTTCGCCGCCACGGGCGGCGTCGCCTACCTGATCGCGGTCACGGGGTTCGAGGGCGGGGGAGGCGGTAACCTGGATTTCGCCCTCGCGTTCAGCGGCGGGGCGACGCCGCTGCCGTCGGCGACGCCGACCGTCAGCGCGAGCGCGACCCCGCTGCCGACCGCGTCTCCCACCGCCACCCGCACGGCGACGCCGACCGTCTCCGCCACGGGCGGGGTCGCGACCGCGACCGCCACGCTCACCGCCGCCGGCGGGACCCCGACCCCCGTCCTCACGCCGACCGCTACCGCCACGCCGGTCGCCGCTCCGACCCCGGATCCCGCGGCCGCCAAAGCGATCGAGAAGTGCCAGAAGGCGCTCGTCGGTGCCGGGCGCGGCTTCGCGGGCAAGACGCTGAAGGGCCTCGACGGCTGCGCGAACGGCGTCCTCAAGTGCATCCAGACCGTGGCGGACGACGGGAAGCGGACCGCGTGCGTCGCGGCCGCCCGCGCCAAGTGCACGACCGCGATCGACAAGATCGTCGCCGAGCGCGCGAAGCTCCGTGCCGCCGTGCTCGCGAAATGCGCCGCGGTGCCGCTCGACTTCGTGACGGGTGCCGACGGGCTCGGGTACGGCGCACTCGCAGCCTGCGACGATACGAGCTCGCTCGCGGCCGTCGCCGATTGCGTGGTCGCCGAGTCGGCCTGCGCGCTCGAGCGCGTGTTCGCCGTCGCGGAGCCGCGGGCGGGCGAGCTGCTGCGCTTCGCGGAGATTCCCCCCGATCGCGGCGCCGCGCTCGCGTGCCTCCCCGACTTCGGCGGCACCGGCCAGGACGTCGACCTGGAAGCGACGAGCGGCAAGGCGATCGCGAAGTGCGAGACGGCGATCAAGAAGGCGAGCAGCACGGTCCTTCGCGGCGAGCTCGGCGCGCTTGCGAAGTGCGCCGGCAAGCTCCTCACCTGCACGCTCACCAAGCGTGGCGACGCCGCGTGTCCCGGCAAGGCGGCCGCGGCATGCGGCAAGGACCTCGCGAAGATCGAGGGCCTGCGCGCCAAGGTCGGGCCGGCGATCGCGAAGAAGTGCGCCGCGCCGCTCGCCGGCTTCGCGGTGCTGCGCGAGCCCGCGGCCGCGAACCTCGACGCGCTCGCGGGCGAGTGCGCGGGCGCCGGCGTCGCGACGCTCGCGAGCCTCGACGACTACGCGGCGTGCGTCGTCCGCCAGCACGCGTGCCGCGCCACGACGCTGCTGCGAGCGGCAATGCCGCGCGCGATCTCGCTGATCGACGCCGCGGCCGTCGTCCCGCCGTTCGCGTTCCCGACGGTGTGCCCGGCGCCGTGAGCCGCCGAGCATCCTGATGTCGATGGCCCGCTTGCTGCGACGCGCGCGTCGGTGAAGGCGAACCGAATGCCCGCGGTCGAGGTCGAATGGCAGTTCGAGGTACGCGACGTCGACGCCGTCGCGCGCTGGCTCGCGCGAGCGCACCTCGGGCCCGAGTGGACGGTCGCGCGACGGGCGACGCTCCGCCTGCGCGACGTCTATTTCGACACCGCGGACTGGGCCGTCGCGCGGAGCCGCCAGGCGCTCCGTCTGCGGACCGACCGAAAGAGCGTGGAGGCGACGTTGAAGGCGTTCGGAAGCGCGCGCGGCGGCGCGAAGCATCGGCGCGAGCTGGTCGAATCGCTCCCGGACGGACGCGTCGCCACGCTCCGCGCCGCACGCGGCGTGGTCGGCCGGCGCGTGCGTGCGATGCTCGGGACGGTGCCGCTTCGGCGCCTCTTCACGGTGCGCACGCGACGCGAGGTGTGGGACGTCCGGCGGCGCGGGCGCGTCGTCGCGGAGCTCGCGCTCGATCGGACGCGCATCACGGCCCGCCGCGGAACGCGCGCTCTCGAGCGCGTGGAGATCGAGGTGAAGCGGAGCACGCCGGCGGTCGTCGCGCCGTTCGTCGCGACCCTGCGGCGGCGGCGCCGTCTCGGCGCGGTGCGCCGCTCGAAGTTCGAATCCGGGCTCGCGGCGGCGGGCCTCGCGCGACCCCCGACGTGATTGTGTCAGCTCGGGGCCGCTGGCAGACAACGCGCGTCCGCACGGCGAGTCACGACGTTCGATCGTGAATTTCGCTCGCCGCTCGCGAGGAGGACCCATGAAGCTGCATGAATTCGCCGGTGCCCCGAACCCGAAGAAGGTGCGGGTCTATCTCGCCGAGAAGGGCATCGAGGTCCCGTCGCAGACGGTCGACATCATCACGGGCGAGAATCGCAAACCCGAGTTCCTGAAGAAGAACCCGATGGGCGGACTGCCGGTGCTCGAGCTCGACGACGGCTCGTTCCTGCCGGAGTCGCTCGCGATCATCGAGTACTTCGAGGAGCTGCATCCGAACCCGCCGATGATCGGCACGACGCCGCTCGAACGGGCACGTGTCCGCGCGCTCGAGCGCTTGATCGAGCTCTCGGTGCTCGGCCGCATCGCGGTGATTTTTCAGAACACGCATCCGCTCTTCGCGAGCCGTCTGAAGCAATCGGCCGATGCCGCGGAGTCGGCGCGGGCGGCGCTCGCCACGAACCTGAAGGTGCTCGACGACAAGATCGGGTCCAACCCGTTCGCGGCCGGCGACAAGCCGACGATCGCCGATTGCACGCTCTTCGCCGCGATCGGGTTCGCCGAGTTCGGCCAGATCCAGATCGACCCGGGTCTGAAGAACGTCCACCGGTGGTACGAGAGCTTCAAGAAGCGCCCGAGCGCCTCCGCCTGAACGCCGCCGCGAGAAGGAGCCCCCATGGCCGTGATCGACGTCACCCGCGAAGGCCCAGTCTTCGTGCTCACGATGAACGCCGGCGAGAACCGCTTCAATCGCGGTTTTCTCGACGCGTTGACCGCCGCGCTCGACGAGGTCGAAGGATCGAGCGGGCCCGCGGCGTTCGTCACGACCGGGGGCACCGAGAAGTTCTACTCGAACGGCCTCGACCTGGCGTGGCTCGGTGGTGACGAAGGCCGCGCCGAAGGCCCGAAGTTCGTCGAGGACCTCATCCGCGTCTTCGCGCGCTTGCTGACGTTCCCGGTGCCGAGCGTCGCGGCGATCAACGGGCACGCGTTCGCGGCGGGCGGCATGTTGGCACTCGCCCACGACTTCCGCGTGATGCGCGCCGACCGCGGGTTCTTCTGTCTCCCCGAGGTCGACATCAACGTGCCGCTCGCGCCCGGCATGACGGCGCTCATCCAGGCGAAGCTCGCGGCGAAGGTGGTCGTCGAGACGATCCTCACCGGCGTCCGGCTCGGCGGCCCGCAATGCGTCGAGCGCGGCATCGTCGACGCCGCGGTCGCGGGTCCCGAGGTGTTGCCGGAGGCGATCGAGCGCGCGTCCACGCTCGCGGTGAAGGATCGCGGCACGTACCGCGCGCTGAAGCGCGGCCTCTACGCGTCGATCCTGCCGGTCATGGGCGTTCCGGCGCGCTGACGGCCATCACTGCGCCGGCGAGGGACTCGGGGCGGCGGTGCCGGCGATCGGCTGGTAGCGCATGAGGACGCGGCTGCCGTCCTTCAGGCCCTCGCGGAACTTCGCCTCGTAGCGCGGCCAGCCGTCGGGATACTTCTTCGCGAAGGTCGCGTAGAGACGGTCGTACGCCGCGGGGTCGCGGACGAACGTGCCCGTCGCGGTGAGCATCGGGCCGTCCTTCTTGCCGACGAAGATGCGCGCCGTCCCGCGGCCGGCGCGGATGCGCTTCGCGCGCCAGGTCGTCGCCGGCGACGCCATCCAGACGGCGCCTTGATCCCACATGAACCAGATCTCGGCGGGCGGACTGAACGTCCCGTCCTTTCGCTGCGTCGCGATGTACACGTAGGGGCTCTGCTCGAGGGCCCGGATCGTCTCGGGCGCGAGCGGGACGTCGGCCGCTGCCGGTCGAAGGCCCGTCGACACGAGCGCTACGGCGAGCGCGATCGAGGCGGTCATGCGTCCGATCATCGGGATCCCTCCTCGCGCTCGCCGCCCGCGCGCGGGCAGACGAACGTCACCCGCGTGCCGCGGCCCGGTGCCGAGTCGACATACAGCGTCCCGCCGACCGCCATCGCGCGCTGCTCCATGCCGAGGAGCCCGAGGCTCCGGCCCACGACGCTTCGCGGGTCGAAGCCGCACCCGTCGTCGACGACCGTCAGGCGGACGGTGTCGCCGACCTCCGCGTACAGCGCGACCCGAGCCGTGTTCGTCTCGGAGTGGCGGACCGCGTTCAGCACGGCCTCCTGCGCGATGCGGTAGACCGCGAGCGCGACGTCGGGGCTCAGGATCGGCAAGGACGCCGGTACGTCGACGTCGACGGCGAGGCGCGGCGTCGAGATCGTCTGCGCGAGCGTCCGCAGGCTCTCGGCGAGGCCGAGGTCGCGGAGCACGACGGGATGGAGGCCGCGCGCGACCGAGCGCAGGTGATCGATCACGTGGGCGAGCTGCGTGCTGGCGCGCTCGAGGTCCGGGACGCGCTCCGTCCCTTCGGGGCCGAGGCGGCGCGCCGTCGCGGCGAGCATGAACGTGATGCCGGTCAGCTCCTGACAGATCTCGTCGTGGATGCGGAAGCTCAAGCGCTGCCGTTCCTCCTCGCGTACGGTGACGAGCTGCTGGGCGAGACGCCGAAGCTGGTGCTCCGTTTCGAGGCGCTGCGTGACGTCCGTCGAGATGCCGCAGACGCCTTCCGCCTGTCCGTGCTCGTCGCGGAGCGGGAACTTGATCGAGATGTACGTGTGCGGCCCGTCGTCGTGGGGGACGACCTCCTCGAACTCGACCGGCTCGTTCCGCTGCACGACCTCGAGGTCGTTCGAACGGAGGGCCTGCGCGACGTCCGCTGGAAAGAGATCGAAGTCGGTGCGGCCGACGAAGTCGGCGCGCGACACGTGGAAGAGGTCTTCGTACTGGCGGTTGATGAGGAGGTACCGGAAGGCGGCGTCCTTGACGTAGATGGGGGTGGTCGAGTTGTCGACGAACGATCGGAGGTGCTCGCTCGTCGCCCAATCGGTCGTGGAGACGCGACGGGCGGCGATCGGCTCGACCTTGCGGCCCATGGGTTGCGAGCCTAGCGAATCGGGCGGGTCGATCCAACGACGATCTGCGCCGGGGTTTCGTGGCGGGTCACCTCGATGCGAGGGGGCGCTGCCGGCGTGCGGAGTGTGGGGACGGCTCCCGTCGGCTACGGCGGCGTCGCGCGAGGTCGGCGCGTCGCTCGCGGCGCGGGCTCATGATCCGTTTTGCGTTCGTGGGCGCACGGGGCTCGTAGGGCGCCCGGGTCGGTTCCGCGGACGGACTTTCGATTGCGCTCCTTGCCGAGATCGCCTCCGTCCGCCGTCCCCACACTCCGCGCGCCTGCGGCGGCGCGTTCGAAGTGACCTTGGCGCGGCCAGGTCGCGTAAAAATTCGTTGCCTACGTTGTCGCTGCGTGGCAGGTGCGTCGGTGGGAGGGCTGTGCCGTGCGCTCCTTTGTTCGCGTGGCGACGTGCGTTGCCGCGTCGTCGTCGATTTTCGTTTTTCTCGCGCTCGGGTTCGTTCGTTCCGCGGCGGCGGATCCGGTGCCGCCCGTCGCGGTGCGATGTCAGCTCGCGATCGCTAAGGCGGGGGCTTCGTTCGCGACGCGGACGCTCTCCGATCTCGGTCGGTGCGTGACGGCGATCCATGGATGCATCGAGAGATCCGGTGGCGATCCGACTTGCTTGGGATCAGCCGGCGGACGGTGCGTGCGGATTCTCGGGAAGATCGCGCGCCGTCAGGATGCGGTTGCGCGGACGTTGGCGCAGCGCTGCGCCAATCTCGATCCCGCGGTCCTGCGCGAGCCGAGCGGGCTCGGCTTCGGGGCGTTCGCGGCGGACTGCCCGGTGCTCGGGACCGACGCGAGCGATGCGGAGGCGATCGGCGTCTGCGTGGCGCGCCGCTTACGCTGCCGGGCCGAGAGCCTGCTGGCGGTCTCCGTGCCGCGTGCCGGCGAGCTGTTGCGGGTTGCCGGCGTTCCGGCCGGGCTCCGGCGTGATCTCGCGTGCCTCTCCGACGAGGGCGGCAGCGGCGCGAACGCCGGGACGAGCGGTCCCGCGGTCGCGCGCTGCGGTCGCACGTTGCAGCGCGCGGCGGCGCGCTTCGGCGAGCGGACGCTCGCGAGCATCGCGGCCTGCACGAAGGCCGTGTTCCCGTGTCTCGACGACGCGGCGGGAGACGCCGCGTGTGTCGCCGCCGCGACGCCGGCCTGCGAACGCGCGGTCGCGCGAATCGGCGCCGCGCGGCGCGCGCTCGCGGCCGCGCTCCGGACGGCGTGCGGCGAGACGCGCGTCCCGTTCGCGGATCTCGCCGCGCGCGCGGGAGCGGGTCTCGAAATTCTCGCGGATGCATGCGAGGCGGTCGCCGTCGAGCCGGTCGACGCATTGCCGGCGCACGCGACCTGCCTCGGACGCCTCTACGACTGCGACGTCGCGGCGATCGCGCGCGACGTGATCCCGCGCGTCGACGAATCGTTCGGGCTCGTCGGCCAGGCGATCGGCAGCCCGCTCTGTCCGGGTCCCGAGCCCACCGCGACCCCGACGGCTCCGCCCACCCCGACCGCGACCGACACGGGTCCCACCCGGACGCCGCGCCCTGGCGAGACGCCGACGGCGACGCGGACGCCGACGCCCACGCCGACGCGGACCCCGACGCCGCGGCCCACGCCGAAGCCGGTGTGCGGCAACGGGATCCTCGAAGACGGCGAGGAGTGCGACGTCGACGACGGCTTCGAGCCCGACGAATGCGACTTCTACTGCGAGGAGGCCGCCGAGAACGGCGTCCTCGGCTGCGACGATCGCTGTAGGCTGGACTTCGGACGATGCGGCGGGATCGGTTGCGCGGCGGAGTGAGGCTCTCTAAGGACGCGGGGTGCGCCGCTCCGCGCTCGTCTCGATCGCCGTTCTCCTGACCCTCGTCGCGGGCTGCCGAGCCGCCGTTCGCGGACCCGCCGTTACGACGACGGCGATCAGCCACGCGACCAAGCACCGGGCGCCGGACGTCGCGTCCGCGCCCGCCGCCTACCGCGCCGACCTCGACCCCGCCGTGCGCGCGTGGATCGATCGCACGCTGCCGTCGTGGGTGGACCGCTACGAGCACCTGCACGCGCATCCAGAGCTGTCGCTCGCCGAGCACGCGACGTCGGCGCTGGTGGCCGCCGAGCTCGGGCGCGCGGGGTATCGCGTCACCACGGGCGTCGGCGGCACGGGCGTCGTCGGGGTGCTCGCGAACGGACCTGGTCCCGTCGTCCTCGTGCGCGGCGACATGGACGCGCTTCCGGTCCGCGAAGAGACGGGCCTTCCCTACGCGAGCCGGGTGACGGCGACGCTGCCGGACGGCAACGCGACCGGCGTCATGCACGCGTGCGGCCACGACGTGCACACGACGTCGCTCCTCGCCGTCGCGACGCTTCTCTCCGAGATGCGCACGCACTGGCGCGGCACGATCGTCGCGGTCGCGCAGCCGGCGGAGGAGCTCGGGCGCGGCGCCGACGCCATGATCCGCGACGGCCTCTTCACGCGCTTCCCGAAGCCGAACGCCTGCGTCGCGCTGCACGTGTCGGCCGACCTCGCCGCCGGCGACGTCGGCGTCACGCCGGGCTTCCACATGGCGAACGTCGACTCGGTCGACGTCACCATCTACGGGCGTGGCGGCCACGGCGCCCGGCCGCACGAAGCGGTCGACCCGATCGTCACGGCGGCCTACGTCGTGACCGCGCTCCAGACGCTGGTGAGCCGGCGCGTCGATCCGGTCGAGCCGGCCGTCGTGACCGTCGGCGCGATCCATGGGGGCACCAAGCACAACGTGATCCCGGATCAGGTGACGTTGCAGCTCACCGTGCGATCGTTCCGCGCCGAGGTGCGCCGCACGCTCCTCGACGGCATCGCCGAGATCACGACCGACGTCTGCGCCGCGTTCGGATGTCCGCGCCCACCCCTCGTGAAGGTGAAAGAGGAGGGCACGCCGGCGGCGTACAACGACCCGGGGCTCGCGGCGGCGGCGCGCGACGCCTTCACGGCGGCGTTCGGGCCCGCGGCGGTCGTCGAGCGGCGACCCGAGATGGGCGGCGAGGACTTCGGGCGCTACGCCGTTGCGGCGAACGTACCGGGGTTCATGTTTCGGCTCGGCAGTGTCGACCGCGCGGCGCTCGCCGCGAGCGGGAAGCCTGGAGGCGCTCCGCTTCCGAGTCTCCATTCGAGCCGCTACGCGCCGACGCCCGCCCCGACTCTTGCGACCGGCATCCGCGCCTTGGCGCATCTCGTGCTGAGCGTGCTCGCCAGTCCGGAGTGACGCGGACGATCGGGTCGCTCACCACGACCGACGGCCGCGCGGGCTCAGGCTGTCTGCGAGAGGGCCGCGTGCACCGGTAGGGTGACCGTGAACGTCGTGCCCTTGCCGGGGGCGCTCGCGACGGCGATGTCGCCGCGGAGCTGATCGAGGAGGCGCTGCACGATGTAGAGGCCGAGCCCGACGCCGCCGTAGGAGCGCGAGTCGGAGCTGTCGCCCTGGCGGAACATCTCGAAGATGACCGGCAGGCGCTCGGTCGCGATGCCGACGCCGGTGTCGCGGACGACGAAGGCGCAGCGATCGGCGCGCATCTCGGCGCGCACCACGACCTCGCCCTGCGGCGTGAACTTGAGCGCGTTGCCGACGAGGTTCTTCAGGATCATGCGGAGCTTGCGCCGGTCGGTGTCGAGGGTCGTGGCGCCGTTCGGCTCCCAGCGGAGCGCGATCGCAGGCGGGGTGCCGAGCGCCGCGAACTCGCCCGCGAGCTCCTCGAGCAGGGGAGGGACCGCGACCGTCTCGATCGCGGCCGGGTCGCGCCCGTTTTCCAGGCGGCCGAGGTTGAGCGTGTCCTCGATCATGTCGAGCAGCTCGAGCCCGGCGCGCCGGATGCGTCCGAGCGTCCGCGTCCGTTCGGCGGGTGCGAGGCCGTCGTCGCCGAGGATGTCGGTGTAGCCGAGGATCACGCTGAGCGGCGTCCGGAGCTCGTGGGACATCGTCGACACGAACTCGGACTTCAGTTGGCTGGCTCGCTGATGCTCCTCGACCAAGCGCGCGTTCTCGAGAGCCATCGACGCCAGCTGCGCGATGCCGAGCGCGAGGCGCTCCTGATGCGGGCTGAACCGCTCGTCGCGCCCGACGTATCCGGCCGAGAGAAATCCGATCACGTCCGCGCCGCGCCGGAGCGCGACGTAGAGGCTGCGGGTGATGCCGTACTCCACGAGCAGGCGGATGCTCCCCGGATCGTCGACGCGGCGGGTGTTCACCTGCACGTGGCCGTCGCGCTCGAGCCCGCGCAGCAGCGCCCCGATCGAGCGCGGCGAGAGGCGCGTCACGCGGAGCGCTTCTCGCTGCTCCGGGGTGTAGCCGTGCGACGAGCGGGGGATCCACACGTCGTGCGCGGGGTCGTGGAGGATCGTGTCGCTGACGTCGCAGCCGAGCAGGCTCGTCGTGAGCTCGCACACCCGGTCCAAGAGCACGGGCATGCTGAGCGATGCGATCATCTCGTGGCCGACCTGCGCCAGTGCGGCCGAGAGGCGCGACTCGTCGGCGAGCCGCGTCGTCGAGCGTGCGAGCTCGGTCGCGGTCCGGTGGCGCTCGATCGCGACGCCCGCGACGTGCGTTGCGACCTCGACGAGGTGCCAGTCGCGCGGCTCCGGGGTGCGGGGTTCGCGGTAGTACATCGCGAACGTGCCGAGGCAGCGGCCGTCGCCGTCGGCGTCGGTCGCGAGGATCGGAAACGACCAGCATGCACGGAGCGCGTGGGCGAGGGCCACGTCGCGGAAGGCGTCCCAGAGCGGGTCGCGCGCGATGTCGGAGACGACGACCGGGCGGCGCGTGAACGCGGCCGTCCCGCACGAGCCGACGGTCGGGCCGATCGCCGTGCCGTCGATCGCGGCGCAGTACGCGGGCGGGAGGCTCGGCGCGGCTCCGTGCCGGAGGCGATCGCCCTCGAGCAAGAGGACGGAGCAGAGCATTCCCGGGGCTTGCTGCTCGACGAGCGTGCTGAGCGCCGTGAGGACGTCGGGAAGCGGGGTCCCGACCGCGATCATCTCGAGGATCCGGGTCTGCCCGCGCAGCACGAGCGCGATGCGGTCCCGCTCGCGGCCTTGCCGGGCGTGGCGGAGCGCGAGGAAGATCGCGCCCGCGATCGCGGTGCCGGCGAGCAGGAACGGGATCATCGGAAACTCATCGTCGTGGCATTTTCGTGACGGCCGGTCGTCGCCGTCGCGCTCGCGCCGCCTCGCGGACGCGATTTCGCAGCGTCGTTGGCCCGTCGTGCACCGTATGAAGAGCAAGGCACGTGCCGCAGGCTCCGGCGGATCGCCGGCGTGACGTCGAGGACCCCGCGACGGCGGGCCGGGGCGCGGTTGCCGGAGCGGTGCGCCCTCTCCAGAATGCGCGGTTCGTGTCGACGACGGGACGCACCTACTACGGCTGGCGCATCGTCGCCGTCGCCTTCCTCACCCACTGCCTGAACGTGGGCTGCGTCTTCTACAGCTTCGGAGTTTTCTTCACGCCGCTCATCGCGGAGTTCGGCTGGACCCGCGCCCAGATCTCGTGGGGCTTCTCGTCGGTGTCGATCGTCGGCGCGCTCTGGTCACCGCTCGTCGGGCGGATGGTCGACCGGCACGGGCCGCGCGGCTCGCAGGTTTTCGGAGCGCTCGTGCTCGGCGGCACCTTCATGCTGCTCTCCACCGTCGACTCGCTGCTCGAGTACTACGTCCTGATGGCGCTCTGCGTGTCGCTCGGGTCGACGGCGCTCGGCCCGATCCCGAGCAACAGTGCGGTCGCCGGATGGTTCATGCGCCGGCGCGGCCGCGCGCTCGGGCTCGCGACCGCCGGCATCTCGATGGGCGGGGTCGTCTTCGTGCCGCTCGCCCAGACGCTGATCCACGCGCTCGGATGGCGCCAGGCGTTCGTCGCGCTCGGCGCGCTCGTGATCGGCGTCGGCGTCGCGCCGATCGCCTTCGTCATGCGGAAGCCGCCGGTGGACCTGCCACCCGAGGAGCGGATGCCGGCGGGCGGCGGCGGGGGTGAGCTGGACTTCGAGATCGAGCACTCCGTGACGGCGCGCGACGCCGTTCGCGATCCGAATTTCTGGCTGATCGCGAGCGCGTTCTCGCTGACGGTGATGGGCCTCTCGGCGGTGCTGCTCCACCAGGTGCCGCTCCTGATCGACATGGGCGTGGCGCCGGCCTCCGCCGCGCTCGCGCTCGGGGCGACCGCGGGCGTCGGCGTCGTCGGCAAGCTCGGCTTCGGCGCGCTCCTCGATCGCGTCGAGCAGCGGCGGGTGATCGTCGGCTGCTTCCTCGCGCAGGCCGCGGGACTTCTCCTGCTGCCGTTCGCGCACGTCCCGGCCCTGCTCGTGCTCTACGTCGTGGTCTACGGTTACTCGATGGGCGGCAACGCGACCTTGCAGGCGACCGTGCTCGGCGAGTGCTTCGGCCGCCGCCACTATGGCGCCATCGCCGGACGCATGGGTCCCATCATCGTCTTCGCGCAGGCGGTGGCGGTGCCGCTCGTCGGCTGGCTCCGCGATCGTACCGGCAGCTACGTGCCCGCGATCGCCGTGATCGAGGTCATGACGCTCGCGGCGGCGGTCTGCATCTCGCGGCTTCGGCCGCCGGTCTGGCGACGCGTCGCGCGCGCGGCCTGATCCGAATCGATGCGCACGGCCCGATTTGGTATCGAAACGCGCACGGGCCGATGCTAAGAGCCTCCCTCGCATGAAGGGGTCGGGCGGTGGTGGCAAGCGGCGAACCCGGAAGCCGACGCACGTCGCGGCCGTTGGGCGGCCGCGTGGAATGGCCGCCGACGCGCGGCCGAGTGGGGTCGACGCCGGCCCGCGGCCGCGTGGCGCAGACGCCGACGATCGGCCGCGCGGCTTCGAGGCGGCCCGCATGCGCCAACTCTGGAACGACATCGACGCGGCGAAGAAGAAGGCGGGGCTCGCCCGGACGCCGGAGCCGGAGCCCACGCCAGGCTGGGACGTCGGCGCCGTCATCGAGCGGGCCGCGGCGCTCATCGGCGACGCGGCGGCCTGGGTGACGGCGAACGCCCCGGCGGCGCTCGCGCTCCTCGCGACCGGTGCGGAGCTGCTCCGGAGCGTGCCGGTCGTCGGCCGGCTCGTCGAGCTGATGCCGCCGGCCGACCCGCCGAAACCGCCGCCGCTGCCCCGGTCGATTCCGGCCGGGCACACCAACGGCACCGCCCACAGCGCTCGCGACCCGGACGAGATCAGCGACCCCGACGGCGGCTGGATCCATTAGAAGGGGCGCTCGCGAACCGGGCTCTGGCCGGTCGACCCCTGATCTGGTAGGCCACCCCCCTTCCCGGCGACGTCCAGCCGAGCCAGCGACATAAGGAGCCGAAGTGAGCAATCCCCGCGTACAAACCGAGACCGGCCGGAAGCCCCGGCATGCGCCACCGGCCCCTGGCAAGGCAGTGCGTTTCACGGAGATCGTTTCGGCCAACCCGGGCATCGATTTCGTCGGCAAGCGTCGTTTTTTCCTGATTCTTTCGACGGTTCTGAACGCCCTCGCGCTGCTGTTGGTCCTCACGTGGGGTCTCAATTTCGGCGTCGACTTCGCCGGCGGCACCGACGTACGCGTCCGCTTCGCGCAGCCGACGACGGCCGGCGACGTCCGCACCGCGCTCGCGGACGTCGACCTTCCGGATCTGATCGTCCAGGACTTCGGGGCGCAGGGCACGGAGTTCTTGTTGCGGTTCGACCCGACCGATGCGACGGCGATGAACGCGATCGGCGCGACCATCCAACAGACGCTCGCCAAGGCGCAGGGTGACGGCAGTGTCCAATTGCTGAGCGTCGAAAGCGTCGGACCGAAAGTCGGAAAGCAGCTCCGCGAGCGCGGCCTCCTCGCGGTCGTCTGCACCACGATCTTCATGGGCATCTACATCGCCTTCCGCTTCGATCTGGCGTTCGGGCTCGGCGCGGTGATCGCGTTGTTGCACGACGTGTTGCTCACGACGGGTGCCCTGGTGGTCTCGCAGACCATCTTCGACCTCACCACGCTCGCCGCCATGCTGACGATCATCGGCTTCTCGGTGAACGACACCATCATCGTGTCCGACCGCGTGCGTGAGAATCTCCGTAAGATGCGGCGCTCGAATCTGGCGGACGTGATCAATCTCAGCATCAACGAAACGCTGTCGCGTACGATCCTCACGAACGGGACGGCCATTCTCGTGACGCTCGCGCTGTACCTCGTCGGGGGCGTGGGCCTCGAAGGCTTCGCGTTCACGCTGCTGGTCGGGTTCATCGCCGGGACGTACTCGTCGATCTTCATCGCGGCGCCGGTCGTTCTTTTTTGGTCGAGCCGATCGTCACTCGGTCAGACCGAGTGATCGGGCCGGAGTATCGGATGGTGCCGGTCGCTCGGCCGGGGGGACGCCCATGATCGGGGGCGGTGGGGTGTTCGATCTCGTCCGCCAGGGTGGGATCGTCATGGCTCCCCTGGCGCTCTGCTCGATCGTGAGCGTCGCCGTCATCGTCGAGCGCCTGTGGTCGTTGTCCTCCGCGGCGCGGCGCTCGGAGCGGTTCCATCGCGCTGCGCTCGAAGCGTGGCAGGAAGGCGGAGTGCCCGAGGTGGTCGCCGTCACGCGCCGGGACGACTCGCTGCTCGGCTCGGTGTATCGCGGCGTGCTCTCGCTCGCGGACAGCGACGACGACACGCGTCTCCACGTCGCGGGACGCCAGGTGGCGGCCGCCACCCGCACGCTCAAGCGTTACGTGTGGCTGCTCGGCACGATCGGGAGCTTGGCGCCGTTCATCGGCCTCCTCGGCACCGTCGTCGGCATCATCCGCGCGTTCGAGAACATGGCGGCGACCGGCTCCGGGGGCTTCGCCGTCGTGGCCGCCGGCATCTCCGAGGCGCTGATCGCGACCGCCGCCGGGCTGCTCGTCGGCGTGCTCGCGATCTTCGCGTACAACGCGTTCATGGTCCGGATCGGCAACGAGAGCGCCGACCTCCGTGAGCGAACGGACGATCTCCTGCTGCGGCTCCGCACCTCCGAGCGCGCGGCGGCGGCGGCTCCGCGATCCTATGGCAGCGCGGCTTCTCTCTGACGAGGGCGACGGCGACGCGATCGTCGCCGAGATCAACGTCACCCCGCTGACCGACATCTTCCTCGTGCTGCTCATCATCTTCATGGTGACGAGCAGTGCCATGATGCAGCAGGGGTCGAAGGTGGCGTTGCCGTCCTCCGAGAAGGGGAATCCCGAGACCTCCGGCGTCACGATCACGGCGACCGCCGAGCACACGCTCGAGCTGAACGGCGTCGCGGTCGAGCGCGCCGCGCTCAAGGACGAGCTCGCCAAGGTGCTCGCGACCAAGGAAGACAAAGCGGTGATCCTGCGGGGCGACCGGACGATCATTCTCGAGGACGCCGTGCAGATCATGGGCATCGCCCGCGAGGCCGGGGCCGAAAAGCTCGCGATCGCGACCACGCCCGCGGGGAAGTAACCCGGAGCGCGCGTGAGCGGCGCGGCGCGAACGAGGGAGACCAACCGCGCGCGCGGGCTCGTCGCGGCGGTGCTGATCGCGCTGACGGTCGGGTCGCTCGCGATCGTCAGCGGCCGCTTGCGGCTCGATCCGAACGTCGGGTCGTTGCTGCCGGACAGCGGCGACGCGGTCGCGCTCCGGCGCTACGTGCGGGCGTTCGGGGGCGGCGACCTCGGCGCCGTGATGGTGCGAGGTCCGGTGCCGGAGGTGAATCGCGCGGTCTGCGCCGACGTCGCGGCGGCGCTTCAGGGACTGCCGAGCATCGAGCTGGCAGTCGACCGGGTGGATATGTCGCGCCAGTTGAGCCCGTGGCTCGTGTGGCGTCACGCGAGCGCGCCGGTCCGGGCGCGGCTCGCCGCGGTGCTCACGCCCGAGGGCATGCGGGCCCGGCTCCGCGAGGGCCGGAGCATGCTGGCGCTGCCCGGTAGCGGCGCGTTCAGCGAGATCTTGGCGCGCGACCCGCTCCGACTGTCGCAGATCGCTTTCGAAGACACCTCGGCGGGCAGCGGCCTCCGCACGCAATCGGACGGCCGCTTCGCGACCGACGGCGGCCGGATGTGTCTCGTCCTCGTCAAAGGTCGAGGCCAGGCGCTGACGTCGGCCGACGCGCGCGCCTTCGCGGACGACACGACGGCGGCGCTCGCGCCGATCCGCGCCGCGCATCCGGACGTCGAGATCGGCGTGACCGGCGGTCACGCGATCGCCGCCGCGACGGAGATGATGATCAAGGGCGACCTCGTGCGCTCGGGGCCGATCGCGACGGTGCTGAGCTCGGTGGTGTTCGTGCTGCTCTTCCGGCGCATCCGGGCGCTCGGGGCGGTGCTCCCGCCGCTGCTGCTCGGGACCCTCTGGACTGCCGCGCTCGCGTCGATCCTGCCGGGTGGTCTGTCGGCCATCGCGGTCGCGTTCACGTCGGTCGTGGTGGGCGTCGGCGTCGACACGGGCGTGCACGTCTACGCGGCGCTCCTCGCGGCGCGCCGCGCGGGCCTCGACCCGACCGCCGCGGCCGCGGATGCGCGCCGGCGCACGGCTCGCGCCGTGCTCGTCGCCGCGACGACCGCAGCCGCCGCGTTCGCGGCGCTGGCCCTCTCCGACATCCGCGCCGTCCGCCAGCTCGGAATCCTCTGCGCCGCGGGCGAGGTGCTGACCGCGCTCGCGATCGTGCTCGTCACCCCCGAGATCGGTGCGTGGCTCGAGCGCGGCACGCCGCCCGCGCCGCCGCCGGCGCGCTGGACGCGGCTCTTCGCGTGGCTCGCGGGAACGCGCGGCCGCGCGCTCGCGACGGCTGCGGTCGCGACGCTGCCGGTGGCCGCGTTGCTCGTCTTCGGCCCGCCGCCGCTCGCCGACGCGATCGTCGGCATCCGCCCGAGCGGGCTCCTGCCGCTCCGCGTGCAGCAGGATATCTACGACGCCTTCGGCGGCCGGCCGGGGCAGCTGATCGCGATGGTCGCCGACCGCGACCCGGAGACGGCGCGCGCGCGCGCGGACCGGATCGTCGAGGCGTTGGCCGCCGAGTCCCATGGCGACGCGCCCGCGGTGGACACCATCGACGCCCTCACCACGCTCGCGCCCGCCCTGGCTACCCAGCGCGCGCGGCTCGCCGAGCGCGACGCCCTCGATCTGCCGGGCAAGGCCGACGAGCTCGCGCGGGCACTTCGCGAGACCGGCTTTGCGCCGGATCGCTTCGCGCCGGTCCTGACGGCGATGCGGAATCCGCCGTCGGATCTGCTCGACCTCCCAGAGCTCGCGGCGACGCCGTCCGCGATCCTTCTCTCGCGCTACGTCGGGACCGACGGCGACGACACGCTCGTCGCGGTGTACGTGCAGCCGGGCCGGCCGGTGGACGCGGTCGCACGCGTCCAGGGTATCGTGCACGGAATCGACCCGACCGCCGCGATCACCGGATACAGCCGGCTCGAGAGCACGCTCCGCGAATCGTTGCTGCGCGACCTGCCGCGCATCGGGCTCGTCGCAGGCGGGCTGGTCGTGCTGGCGCTCGCGCTGGCGCTGCGACGGCTTCGCGACGTCGTGATCGCGATGCTCGTCGTCGGCGGCGAGGTGGCGGCCGTACTCGGCCTCTTCACGCTCGCCGGCGTCCCGCTCCACGCGTACTCGGCGCTCGTGCTCCCGGTGCTCCTCGGGATCACGGTCGACGAGGCCATGTTCCTCCTCCATCGCGCTCGCACGGCCGAGGGGCCGGACGCGATCGCGGAGACGCTGCGCGACGAGGGCCCGCCGATCGCGGCCACCGCCCTCACGACGGCCGCGGGATTCGGAGCGCTCGTCTTCGCCGACTTCGACGGCCTCCGTGACCTCGGCACCGCCGGCGCGCTCGGCAGCGTCGCCGGGTTGGTCATGGCGCTCGTGATCGTCCCGGTCGGGCTCCGGCTCTGGGCGTGGCGACGCGCGCCGCGAACCTCCTAGCGACGCGCGAGGGCGAGATGGCTCGAATGGACTACGCGTACTGCCGGTAATCGATCGTCGGGAAGATGTTGTCGGCGGATTCGACGGCCGCGAGCCAGGTGGCGTCGATCGGCCCGGTTTCGATCGCGTCGGCGAGCTTCCGGAAGCGCGTGAGGTGATCGGTCGTGCGGCGGATCGCGTAGTCGACGACGGTGCCGCGCGCGATGATGAATGCCCAGTCGCTCGCCTGCGCGAGTAGGAGCTCGCGTGCCGCTTGGTCGAGGGCGCGCTTCAGGGTGCCCGATGCCTGCGGATGCCGGCGCGCGAGCGCCGTCATGCGGTCGGCGGCATGGTGCAGGTGACTGTAGATCCAGTCGTTCGCGCTCGAGAGCCAGACCTCGTGGTAGCCCTTGAAACCCCACGAGCTCGTGTTCGGCTCGGCGACCTGCTGGGTCGGGTGCGCGTCGAGGTACTCGTCGAGCGTCGTGAGCCGGAACGCGTCCTGCGCGGCGACCTCGCGACAGAGGTACTCGAGCCAGATCGGGCCCTCGTACCACCAGTGGCCGAAGAGCTCGGCGTCGAACGGGACGGTGAGAAGGGGCGGTCTGCCGAACCCGTTCCCGAGCCGCGCGAGCTGGCGGGCGCGGCTCTCGACGAAATGCGCCGCATGGAGCGCCGCCTTCGCCCGCGCCCACTCCGGGTTGTACGGCTCCTTTTGATCGCCGGTGCCGGTCACGCGGTAGTACTTGATGCCGGTGTACGCGCGGCCGCCGTTCGCGGGCAGGAACGGACGGACGTCCTCCTCGGGAAGATCGAACCCGATGTCGCGATAGAACTCGCGATAGTCGAAGTCGCCGGGATAGCCCTCGACCGAGCTCCAGACCTGGCGCGCGCACTCGGCGTCGCGTCCGAACGCCGCGACGCCCGCGGGACAGAAGATGGGCGCGTACACGCCGTGCGCCGGCGGCGACGAGGCGAGCTCGATCGCGTGCGTGTCGACACAGAAGTAGCGGACGCCGGCGTCGGCGAGCACCCGATCGAGGCCCGCGTAGTAGGCGCACTCGGGCAACCAGAAGCCGGAAGCGGGGCGGCCGAAGAAGCGGTGGAACTCGCGCATTCCGATCTCGACCTGCGCCCGCACGGCTTGCTCGTTCACCGCGAGGAGGGGCAGGCACCCGTGGGTCGCCGCCGAGGTCATGAGGCGGATGCTGCCGGTGTCGGCGAGCGCGGCGAAAGCGCCGATCAGGTCCCGCCGATGGCGGTGGACCCAGGTGTCACGGGCGCCGGTGAAGGCCGCGAGGTAGTGCTGGGCGAGCGGGTGGAAGCTCGGATCGTGGCGCGTGCGGACCACCTCGCGCTCGGCGAGCGCGATCCGACCCTCGAGATAGTGCTCGTACCGCGTCTGGAGCAGCGGGTCGGCGAGCATGTTGAGGAGCGGCGGTGACAGCGACAGGGTCAGGCGGAACGGGACGTCGTCCGCCGTGAGCCGCTCGAACGTCGCGAGGAGCGGCAGGTAGGTCTCGGTGATCGCCTCGAAGAGCCACTCTTCCTCGAGGAACGCCCCGTACTCCGGGTGGCGGACCCAGGGCAGGTGCGCTTGCAGGACGAGGGCCAGAAGGCCGCGTTCGCCCGTCATCAGGTTTCGTTGGCGAGATCGGACTGCGCCGTGCGCTTACCGCGAACGAGGCTCCAGCTTCCGCGCTGGGCCCCCGGCGGCGTCGGTCCCGGCCAGGACGAGGGCGCCTGATGCGGTCCGACCAGGCGCTCGGCGGCTTCCAGCTCGGTGGTGGTCGGACCGTCGCTCCCGACCGTGACGACCTCGCCGGCGTGGGCCTCCGCCGCGCCGTTCTGCGGCTCGTGCCACCCGACCGTCATCCATTGCCCCGGCGCGGTGCCCGGTTGCTCGGTGCGCGGCGTCCACACGGGCGCGGAGCGCGCCAGCGGAAAGAAGACGCCGTCGTTCCGGAGAAATCCGACCTCGGCCACGAAGGACGACGCCGGCTTGCCGACGTAGGCGTAGAGCGAGCGGGCGTTGCCGGCGACGGCGAAGTCCTGGAAGCGCGCCGGCGGGGTCGCGTCGAACGCGATCTGCGTCGCATCATAGGTGCGCAGCACGACGCGCAGGGCATCGGAACCGGCCCGCGCGAGCACACGCTCGACGTGCGCCGGCGAGAGATCCCAATACGCGTAGAGACAATGAGGATCGCGCGCGAGCAGGACGAGGCGATCGCTCCCGTACGCGTCCGGCAGCGGCGCGTCGTCGTGAAGGAGCTCGGCCGGCGGTGGCGGAGGCACGACGGGCGGCCGTGCCGCTGGGCGCGACGGACTTGCCGCCGGCGGCGTCGTTGCGGTCGCCGGCGTCCGCGGCCGTGCGCTCGTTTCCGGCGCGTGCGTGTCGCCCGGAAAACGCGCCAGGATTTCGCGCACCGCCTTCAGGCTCGCCTGCGCGGCCGCGATCAGATGGTGGCGGAACGCGTCCGCCAACCGCTCCGCGAGGCGGGCGGGCCCGAGGCGTTCGGGATCGTCGGAGGGAATCCGAGTCACCCCGCGACTCTACCGGCGACGTCTCGGTGCGTCAAAGCGGAAGTTGCGGAATCAGCAGGGCGGATCGTCGCCGGTCGGAGTGTCCGAACCGGATGCGGAGGTCGGGACGAGACGCGCGTCCGCCGACTGATTCGGCCTGGGCACGTTTGCGAGGAGCGCGCGTCCGGACGGACTCTCCCACCAGATGCAGACGGGCGCACGGAGATGGCCGCGAATCTTCTCGAGATGGCGGCGCTTCACGAGCGCTGCGGTCGGAACGTCGCGCCCGAGCACCGCGGCGACGGCCTCCGGCGAGCGTACGCGGAGAAGCGTGCGTCCGCCGTAGTACGTGAACGAGTGGCCGCGCGTCTTGTACGCGAACACCGGCGCGTCGACCGGCAGGTCGTCCGCGACCGCGGCGGCCGCGCGGAGGCTGCTGAAGTCGTTCACGACCGGCGCGCCGACCCTATAGAACGCGACCTGCGTCATGAGCGCCGCGCCGCCGACGAGCGCGGGCGCCAGGCGCCAGCGCCCGTGTCGGATTGCCCACGCGCCGAGAAGCGGGAACACCGCGAGGAGCACACTCGGCCAGGCGCGCGTGCCGTACCCGGGAAACGCGAGCGCGACGCCGATCGGGGTGCCGACCGTCACGACGGCCATGCCGGCGGTCCACGTCGCGAGCGGCCAGCGCAGGAGACGCGCGCCCAGCGTCGCGGACGCGCGGAGCACGACATCGAGGTGCGCCGCGACGAGGAGCGCCAGCGCCGGGAAGATCGGCAGCAGGTACGTCGCGAGCTTCGCGCGCGCGAGCGTGAAGAAGACGAACGGCACGGCGCACCACGCGAGAAGAAAGATCGTCAGGTGATCGCGCCGGCCGGCGCGCCGGACGGCGCGGGACACGGCGCCCGGGAGAAAGAGCGTCCACGGCAGGAACGTCACCGGCAGGATCCAGAAGTAGTACCAGAAGGGCTCCTGGTGCCCGGCGAGCGCGCGCCCGACGTAGCGTCCGACGTTGTGTTGGAACAGGAACGTCCAGAGGTAGTCCGGTGCGCAAAACGCGAGCACGAGGTAGAGCGCGGCGACCGCCGCGACGACCGCGATTCCGGCCGGACCGGGCCGGAGCCGCCGCATCGGGAGCGGTCTCCGGGCCGCGACGAGGAAGACGATCAGGATGAGCGCCGGCAGCACGATCGCGACGGGTCCTTTCACGAGGAGGCCGGCTGCGGAGAAGGCGTAGAGCGGCCAGGCCGCGGGTGCCGCATCGTCCTCGGCCGTCGTGAGCGCGTAGGCTCGGAGAAGGGTCGCGGTCATGAGCCAGGTCAGCAGCATGTCCATCCGGACCGAGCGGCCGAGCACGACGAACTGGATCGCGGTCGCGAGAATGAAGCCGGCGAGGAGCGCCGCGCGGGCTCCGACGCGGTGCCAGGCGAACGTCACGACGCACCCGATCGTCAGCACCGCCGCCGCGACGGAGGGCAGGCGGGCCGCCCATTCGTGCCGGCCGAACGTCTGGAACGCCGCCGCCACGATCCAGAAGAACGCCGGCGGCTTGTCGTAATAGCGCTCGAAACCGAGCGTCGGGTGGAGCCAACTCCCGGTCGCCAGCATCTCGCGGACGGTTTCCGCATAGCGACTCTCGCCGGGATCCCAGAAGTCGGGACGTCCGAGATCGAGTGCGAACGCGAGCACCAGGGCCGCACCGAGCGCCGAAGCGCCCACGGCGATCCCCAGGCGCCGACGGGGCGACGATGCGGGAGCGTTCACCAAGCCGCGACGGGTACCACGCCGGTCCCGCATCGTCACGGCGAGCGCCGTGCGCTCTCTAGGGAATTTTTCCCTCGTGCGTGAGGATCACTGGTAGTTGCGACGACGAAGGACGGGGGCGCCTAATCCCTGAAGTAGGAGGCGTTTCGATGATGATGTCCAGCCTCGTCCGGCACCTTCCCCGCGATTTCGAACGAGATCTTTCGCTCGCCTACGACGGGGAGATCCCCCCACCGTATTACTTCTGGGACATCGGCCTCGCGCGGCGCCACATGCCGCCGCTGGCGCGTCCGGGCGAGATCGAGGCCGTGCTGCCGTACAGCTCGCTTCCCGCCGAGTTCGTGCTCGCATCGGCCATCTCGATCGACGAGCTCGACGAGTTGCTCGAGCGCCGAGCGCGGCGCGAGGAGCACAGCGGGTGACACGAGTGCAGCGGATGGCTTGACGCGGCGCCACGGGCGCCGAACTGGTCCGCTCGGACGGGCGCCTTGCGATGCGCCTCAGCGGCGGATCGGGTCGAAGGCGGTCGCCGACGGGAGCTTCCAATCGAGCTCTCGCGCGACCGCCGCGATACGCCGTGCGAGCGCGGTCGCATCGACGTAGTCCTCGGTGCGCGGCGAGTCGACGAAGCGGATGCCGCCGCGCAGGTCGACTTCCTGGTGTATGGTCGCGCGGACGCGCGATGCCCGCGCCGGATCGTCGAGATCGCGGACGGTCTGCGCGACGAGGCAGGCGAGCTTGTCGTAGAGCAGATAGCCGCCGCTGTTGGTCTCGAACATGCCCGGTACGAAGAGGTCGGTTCGCCCGGGCACGAAGGTGCCTGTCAGGAGCCGCGGCCGGCCGGAGCGTGTGGTGGGGATCGTCTCCGGCGGCAGGAACGGGACCTCGTGGCGAAAGCCGGTCGCGCAGAGCACGACGTCGAAGACCTCGGAGCTGCCGTCGCCGAAGCGCACCGTGTCGCCCTCGAAGCGGCTGACGTCGGGCTTCATCACGAGGTCGCCGTGGCTGAGGTAGTGGAAGACCTGCGAGTTCAGGACCGGGTGCGACTCGAGCGGCTTGTGGTCGGGCGCCCGGAGCCCGAAACGATCCTGGCGGCCGACGACCATGCGGAGGATGCCCGAGAGTACGGGCTGCGCGAGCCAGTTCGGGAGATGGGGGCCAGACTGGAGAAACGCGTCGACCGGCCGCCCGAAGAGGTGCTTCGGGAAGACCCAGTAGCCGCGCCGGATGCTGAGCGCGGCGCGCGCCGCGACCTTCGCGGCGTCGCACGCGATGTCGAAACCGGAGTTGCCGCCGCCGATCACGAGCACGCGGCGGCCGCGCAGCGACTCGCTGCTCCAGTACGCGGCGGAGTGCAGGAGCTCGCCGCTGAACGAGCCTGGGTACGACGGCATCACGGGCAGCCACTGCGCGCCGACCGTCGCGACGATCGCGCGGTGGCGGGCGGTCGTGCCGTCGGCGAACCGCACCGACCAGCCGCCCTCGGGGAGCGGTGTCGCCGTCGTCACCTCGGTGCCGAAGCGGATGGGCTCGCGCAGGGCGAACGCGTCGGCGAAGGCGCGGAGATACTCGAGGATCTGCGTCCGCCCCGGGTAGTCGGGGTAGGCGTCGGGCATCGGCATGCCGTGGAACGCGCTACAGGTCTTCGACGAGATGAAGTGCGCCGACTCGTAAATGGGCGTGCCGGGATTGTCCTCGTCCCAGATCCCGCCGACGTCGCGATGGCGCTCGACCTGGACGTAGGGGACGCGGAAGAGCTTGAAGGCACGGGCGGCGGCGAGGCCGCCCGGGCCGGCGCCGACGATGAGCGTGGGCTCGGACACAGGGGGACGGTCGCGATACGACGGTCGGGGGCGCGCGTTCAACCCGCGGTCACTCGCCGGCAGGCCGGCGTTCAAAAGACGGGCTCGCCCTCGCGCGTCGCGAGCGCTCGGAACGCGGCGCCGAGCTCGCGGGTGACGGCTCCCGGCTCTCCCGTGCCGATCCGGCGGCCGTCGAGGCTCACGACGGGGACGATCTCCGCGCCGGTGCCCGTGAGGAAGCACTCGTCGGCGACGAAGAGGTCGTAGCGCGCGAGGCGCCGCTCTTCGAATGCGTACCCCGCGGCGAGCGCGAGCTCGCGGATGACGCCCGCCGTGATGCCGTCGAGCGCGCCGTCGGTCGCGGGCGGAGTGAGGATCCGGCGGCCGGTCACGGCGAACACGTTGTCCGCGGTGCATTCGGCGACGAAGCCCTCCGGGTTGAGCATCAGGGCTTCCGCGGCGCCGGACTCGTGCGCTTCGAGCCGCGCGAGGACGTTCTTCAGGTAGTTGAGCGATTTGATGCGCGGATCGACGCTCGCCGCCGGCACTTGGCGGGTCGCGGCGGTGACCACGCGGATGCCGTTCGCGTACTGCTCGGGCGGATAGATCGCGAGCGCAGTCACGATGATGATGACGCTCGGCTTGGCGCAGGTCCGCGGATCGAGCCCGAGGGGCCCTTCGCCGCGCGTCACGACGAGCCGGATGTAGCCGTCTTCTTGCCGGTTCGCGGTGACGGTCTCGATCACGGCGGCGGCGAGCGCCCTGCGGTCCATGGGAAGCTCGAGTCCGATCGCGTGCGCCGAGGCCTCGAGCCGGGCGAGGTGCGCGTCGAGCCGGAAGACGCGCCGCGCGTAGATGCGAATGCCCTCGAAGACGCCGTCCCCGTAGAGGAGCCCGTGATCGAAGACGGACACTTTGGCTTCGTCGCGGGGTACGAGCCGGCCGTCGATCCAGATGCGCATGTTCATGACCTCCTCGCCGCGCGCCGCGTGGGCGCGCGCGTACCGACGACGCGATCGGAGAAGACGTCGCGCCAGCGGGTGAAGTTGGGACCGTAGGTTTCGACCAGGAGATCGTGGAAGCGTCCGACGATCTTCTGCACGTAGATGTCGTGCTTCAGGTAGTCCTCGGCGGCGGCGACGAACGCGCGGTTGCGGCTCCAGGCGCCGTGCGCGCTGCCGTCGTCCTGCACGAGGCCCATGAGCGCGACCCGGGCGTCGGCGGAGAGGGTGAGGCCGCGGCCGCCTTTTTCGCCGTGGATCGTGTCCTTGATGGGATGGGTGTAAACAGCCGAGGCCTCGAGCGGCAGCGCGCCGTAGTCGATGACCGCGACCCGCACCTCGCGGTGGTGCGCCGCGGCGATCACGGGCGCGAGCTCGGCGAGCTCCTCGTCCCAGCCCGAGATCAGGAGCGTGCGCTCCGCACGTTCGACCAGATGCGACGCGCGTTCGAGGAGCGGCGCCCGGCCCTGGACGTTCCAGATGTAGCCGACGGGCTCGTCCACCGTGATCGCGTCGAGCTCGTCGCGAAGGCCGTCGAGCGCGCGATCGACGCGCGCGCGGTAGCGCTCGATGAACTCCTCGGGATCGACGGGGACGTAGCGCTTGGCGCGGCCGCCGCCGTCGGTCGGAAAGACGAGATCCTTCTCCTGGAGCCGCGCGAGGACCTCGTAGACCTTCGAGCTCGGAACGCCGGAGCTGCGCGCGAGCTCGTAGCCGTTCGCCGGGTGCCGCTTCACGAGCGCGAGATAGAGCCGCGCCTCGTAGTCGCCGAGGCCGATCTCGCGGAGGCGGTCCAAGAGCGCGGGCACGCGATAGTCACTACCGTTGTAGTGAATAGTTGGTCAAGCGGGCATCTGGTACGTGCCGACCGTGGAGAGGGTGGAGGCGATGGATCGACCGGCACATCACGGCAACGGCAAGTTTCGGAACCCGACGGTGCTGGATCGCGGCGGCCTCGGGGTGACGCTGCCCTTTCTGGCTCGCCGACTCGCGGGCTTCTGGCGCAACCGGCCCGGGGTTCCGCCGCGCGTCGCGAACGACGGCGCGTACCTACGCGAGAACGACCGGCACAGCCACCCGACCGTGACGTGGATCGGCCATGCGACGGTGCTCGTGCAGATGGACCATCGCACGTTCCTCACGGACCCTATCTGGTCGGACAAGCCATTCCCGGTGTCGTTCGTCGGACCGATGCGGTTCGCGCCGCCGGCGATGACCCTCGCCGCGCTGCCGCCGATCGACTTCGTGCTGATCTCCCACAATCACTACGACCACCTCGATCTGCCGACGCTGCGCTGGCTCGCCGCCCGGGGCACGCGCTTCTTCGTGCCGCTCGGCGACGCCGGGTGGCTGCGGCGCGCCGGCATCCACCCGGTCGACGAGCTCGATTGGTGGGATCGGCGCGTGGTCGACGGCGTCGAGATCCATTGCGTGCCGGCGCAGCATTGGAGCGGCCGGCGGCTCACCGACGATTGCGCGAGCCTATGGGCGGGCTGGGTCGTGACCGGCGCGACTCGCCGCTTCTACTTCGCCGGCGACTCCGGGTACTTCCCCGGCTTCGCCGAGATCGGCCGGCGCCTCGGGCCGTTCGGCCTCGCGGCGCTGCCGATCGGAGCGTACGACCCGCCGCGGATGATGCGCGCCGTGCACCTCGATCCCGAGGAGGCGCTGCAAGCGGGGCTCGACGTGGGCGCCGAACGGATGCTCGGCATCCACTACGGCACGTTCGACTTGACCGACGAGCCGCTCGACGAGGCCCCGCGGCGATTCCACGCGGAGGGCGCGCGGCGCGGGCTCACGGCCGATCGCCTGTGGACGCCGCCCCTCGGCGAGACGTTACGCTGGTAGCCGCCGGGCGATGAAGGGCAGGACGTCCGCGAGGCGGCGGACGCAGGTCGCGTCGGGCGCTTCCACCGCGAGGGTTTCATCGCCGACGAGCACCACGTCGAGACCCGCGGCGCGCGCCGCCGGCAGATCCTCGCGAGCGGTGTCGCCGATGTGCAGGACTTCGTGTGGTCGCAGCGGGTCGCCGCCGAGTGCGCTGGTCTCGGCGAGCGCGGTTCGAAAAATACCCGGGTCCGGCTTCGCCGAGCCCGCCTCGCTCGAGATCGTGATCGCGTCGATCAGCTCGGCGAGGCCGAGTGCGGCGAGCACGCCGCGCACCCGGGCGTCGAAGTTCGAGACGACGAAGACGCGGAGCTTCCACGCCCGGAGGTTCCGGAGGAGCGGGGCCGCGTCGGGATCGGCTCGCCACGCCGCCGCGCTCGCGAAGAAGGCGAAGAGCTCGTCGAAATATGCGTCGAAGTCGCGGACGGCGATGCCGGCGAACACCTCGCGGACGACGGCGTGCCACCATGCCTTCTCGCGCGCGCGGAGCGCGGTCGGCTCGAGGCCGGGAAACGCGAGCGGCGGCGCGGCATGAAAGGCGGCGCGGAACCGCTGATGCAGCGCGGTCGCGTCGACCGCGATGGCGTGGCGCCGCGCGACCCGGGCGTAGAGC
>DAIQBH010000003.1:58035-73157 GCA_036781285.1 Thermodesulfobacteriota bacterium
CAGGTACCTCTGACAGCGCGCTCCCGATCGGCGCGACCGGGTGGAAGAGGGTGCCGGCCGCGTCGAAGGATACCGCGCGGAGCGGTGCCGCGTCGTCGCGCGGCGGCAACACGCAGGGGATCACGCGAGCGGCTCGTGCGCCATCTTCGGATGCTCCCAGAACTGGATGAGCACGCCGAACGCCGACCGCGGCGAGATGAACGCCGTCTCGCGGCCATCGGGCGCGCGTCCGCGATCGGTGACGCGGACGCCGTTCCGTTCGAGGGCGGCGACGACGGGAGCCAGACGATCGACGTCGATCGACAGGTGATGGAACCCCTCGCCGCGCTTGGCGAGGAACTTGTCGAGGAACCCGGGTGCGGCGCCGGGGATCGGCGCGATCAGCTCGATCTTGTAGCCGGCGAGGTGGAAGTTGTTCAGCTGGAACTTTCGATCGTAGCCGACGTGCGCCCGCCGGCCGGGCGTCACCGGAAAGTAGCGGTCGAAGAAGCTCTGCGCGGCGTCGAGGTCGCGGACCGCGAGCGCCACGTGATTGACGCGCACCCGTACGGGCTCGCCGTCGTAGTGATGGACCGCGATCGCCGGGTGGTTCGGCTCGGGCTCGAACTCGTTCCAGAACTGGATGAGGGCGCCGAACGCCGAGCGCGGCGAGATGAACGCGGTCTTGGCGTCGCCGGCCTCGAAGCGGTCGACGATGCGGACGCCACCCGCTTCGAGGCGCGCGATCGTCGCGTCGAAGTCGGGCGCTTCGATCGAGAGGTGGTGCAACCCTTCGCCGCGCTTCGCGATGAAGCGCTCGACGAAGCTCCCGGGCGCGGCGCTCTCGATGATCTCGAGCTTGAAGGTGCCGATGTGGAAGTCGCACCAGGAATAGTCGCCGGTGTGGCCGATCTGCCGTTCGTTCATCATCACGACCGGAAGATGTCGGCGGAAAAAGTCCAGCGCGGCGGCGGTGTCGCGCACGGCGATCGCCAGGTGATTCACGCGCATCGCGCCGGCTTAGAAGAATCACTCGGGAGCGTCAATTCGCCCGTCGAGCGCGACCGTCGAACTTGCCGCCCGACTCGCTTCGCGCCATGATCGCGCGCGGTGGCGGAGATCATCGACTTCCAGGAGATCGCCCGAGCCCGGACGCGACGCCGCTCGCGCGCGCTCACCGAGCGGTGTCTCGAGATCATGGAAGCGTGCTTGTCGGACACCCGGAGCGCGTACGACGCGGCGCCGCCGGCCGAACGTCCGGCGTGGGGAGCGAAGGTCCGCCAGCTGGAGGGGTTGATGGATTATGCTGCGAACTGGCTCTGAGCGGCCTCCGCACACGCGGCGCCGCCAATCGAACGGAGTGTGGGCGCTCGCCGCGCTCGTCGTCGTTTCCGGATGCGGGCCCATCTGGCTCGGGGGCGGTCTTTTTCGTGGGCCGAAGCCGCCGGAGAAGATCACGGCCGCGCTCGCGCGCGTGCCCATGACGGACCAGCTCCCCGGCATCGTCGGACGCATGCAGGTCCACCGTGTGAAGGAAGGAGAGACGCTCCTCGACGTCGCGCGCGAGGCGGGACTCGGCTTCCAGGAGCTGCGCGACGCGAATCCGTCGGTCGACGAATGGATCCCACCGGCCGGCGCCGAGGTGGTCGTGCCGTCGCGTTGGATCCTGCCTCGCTCCCGCTACCGTGGTCTCGTCGTCAACATTCCCGAGATGCGCATGTACGTCTTTCCGACCGACGCGAAGCCGGGCGAGCTCGTGTCGCTTCGCACGTGGGCGGTCGGCATCGGAACCGAGGAGGCGCCGAGCCCGATCGGGCCGTTCACGATCCGCTCGAAGGACGCGAACCCGACGTGGATCGTCCCCGACAGCATCTACAAGACGATGGACAATCCGCGTCGCGTCGTGCCGCCGGGACCCGACAATCCGATGGGCGCGTATCGCATCAGGCTCTCCCACGGGCTCTACGCGATCCACGGCACGAACGATCCGTGGTCGATCGGGCGCCTCACGACCCATGGATGCATCCGCCTCTATCCCGAGGATCTCGAGGTGCTCTATCCGCGCGTCGACCCCGGCATGCCCGGGGAGCTCGTGTACCAGCCCGTCAAGATCGGCGTCCGCGACGAGCGCGTCTTCGTCGAGGTCCACGCCGACGTCTACGGTCGCATCAAGAACTTCGACGACTATGCCCGCGCCGAGCTGAAAAAAGCCGGCGTCGCCCCCCGCATCGACAAAGACCGCTTCTTGGCCGCCGTCAAAGCCAAACGCGGCATCCCCATCGACGTCACCAAGGTCGACCAGAAGCAGAAGGAGAAGCAGTCCACCTGAACTACGAGGGGGGAGCGAAGCGACCGAGCAACGAAGCAGATGGCCCCTTTTCAGCTATCGGCCGTCAGCTGTCGGCGGTGACGATGCCCTTGCGAATGGCGTAGCGTACGAGACCCGGCGTGTCGTGAATGTCGAGCTTCTGCATCAGGCGCGTGCGGTGCGTGTCGACGGTCTTCGGCGTGATGCCGAGCGCGAGCGCGATCTGACGGTTGGTGTGGCCCTCGGCGACGAGCTGGAGGATCTGGCGCTCGCGCTCGGTGAGCGTCGTGGTTTCCTCGACGGGCCCCGGTGAGTTCAGGAACCGCTCGATGACGACGTGGGAGATCTCCGAGCTGAGATAAAAGTCGCCGCGCTCGACCTTGTTGATCGCTTGCAGCAGCTCGGCCGCGGCCGAGCGCTTGAGCAGATACCCTTTGACGCCCGCCTGGAGCGCACGCAGGACGTACTCCTCGTCGGCGTACATCGTGAGGACGATCACCTTGGTCTGCGGCAGAAGTCGACGGAGCTGGCGCGTCGCCTCGATGCCGTTCAGGAGCGGCATCGCGATGTCCATCACCACGATGTCGGGGAACGTGCGGCGCGCCTTCTCGATCGCCTCCTGCCCGTTCTCCGCGGTCCCGACGACGGCGATCCCCTGATGCGCCTGGAGGAGCGAAAGGATGCCTTCACGCACGATCGTGTGATCGTCGGCAAGCAGAACCTTGGTGCGTTCGCTCTTCATTTTCGGCGTGTACGAAATTTCGGACAATCGAGAGGCGCGGACGCTACCACCCGATCTCGCGCGGTGCCAAGGGCCTCTACCTTCTTTTTCCCATGACCGTCAGGTGAAGACCGGACGGTTGGACCTTTGGGCACTTCCACTTCCGTCCTAAGCACGGGCCTACGCTCACGGCGCAATCTCAGGAGGAAGCCAATGTCATCGCTGAACGGGTCTATCAACGGCACCATCGAAGGATCGAGCGTCTGGCTCGCGGGTACCAGCGCGCCGATGCGGGAAGTCCAACGAGCCCTCGGTCATCTGGCGCACGCCAACGTCAATCTCGTCATCCACGGTGAGGTCGGCACCGGCAAGCGCGTGCTCGCCGAGAAGATCCATCAACTCGGTCCCAGGTCGGAAGATCCGTTCGTCGCGATCTCGGTCGACAAGGTGCCCGAAGCGGTTCTCGTGAAGCAGCTCTTCGACCCCGAAGTCGGCGTGCTGGCGCCCGCGGCACCGCGGGCGACCCTGTATCTCGATCGGGTCGATGCACTGACGCCGGCGCTGCAAGCCCAGATGGCGTTGGCGCTCGCCCAGCGCGACTACGATCACGACGTGCGCGTGATCGCGGGAACGACGGCGCCGCTCGAGGAGCTGACGCGTCTCGGTCGCTTCCGGCGCGAGCTCTTCTTTCGTCTGGCAGTGGTGCGCGTCGCGTTGCCGCCCCTTCGAGAGCGGCGCGAGGACATCGCGGTCGTGGCGGAGCGGGTGGTGGGTGAGTGGTGCGAAGCCGCGGGGGCTCCTCGATTCGGACTCTCGCGGCTCGCCGTCGCCGAGCTCACGGGCTACGCCTGGCCCGGCAATTCGCGCGAGCTGGAGCAGACCATCGAAGCGGTGCTGGCGCTGTCACGCGGCACCGAGATCACGCCGGAGCGCATTCGCGCCGTGCTCGGGCGCCGGCCGCGTCGCTTCGCGGCGCCCGACGTCTTCCCGCTGCGCCAGCTCGAGCGGGACTACATCGCCGGGGTACTCAGCAGCTGCAATTGGAATCAGAGTCTCGCGGCGCGGCGGCTCGGCATCGGCCGCAACACGCTGATGCGGAAGATCAAGACGTTCGGGCTGCGCGCCGAAGCGGCGGCGTAGGGGCGTTCGCCGTCCCGGCGCGCGAAACGCGCGCCACCACGATTTCCTCGCTCGCCGCCGCCAGCCCGTCGTTGGCGGCGGCGGCGAGGATCGTCACGGTGCCGTCGTCCGCCCGTGCGAAGACGTACGAACGACCATCGAAGCGCGTTCCCAACAGGTCGCCGATCAGCTGCGGGTTCACCGCGTAGCGCACCCCGGGCATGCCCGGAAGCTGGCTGAAGAGGCCTTCACGGAGCCATTGCTCGCGGCGCAGCTGCTGCTCGCCGGGTTCGGCGAACACCCAGGGGTCGTTCCATGGCCACGGATTCGCCGATGGCTGCGCGACGATCTCGACGCCGGCGGCGGCGAGCCGCGACCCGAGTGGACAAAACCCCGGCTCGTGAGCCGTGTGCGGTTCGCGGAAGCCGTCGTAACAGATCATGACGCCGATCCGGCCGCACGGACTTTCGACGGCGGTGACGGCCTCGGCGGGACCCGGAACCAGCGGCAACGTGTCCTCGAGCGTCGGGACGAGGTTCACCTTGCGGGTCGCGCTCACGCAGCGCCCGTCGGGGGCGAACGTGTAGCTCACGTTGTAGAGGCGGTTGTCCGCGGGCCGGAACGTCTCGGCATCGAGCCCGTCCGCGTTGTCGGGGAGGATGATGCTGCCCGCGATGACGGTCGCGTCGAGCCGAAGCGCGGCGGCGCGGAAAGGTCGCCGGTAGGCGTCGGGCATCTTGGCGCTTTCCGCGAGCAGGACGGCCGCCGAGGGCGAGAGCGTGCGGTGGGAAAGCAGTGACCAGAGGAAGCGCAGCGGATTGCCGAGGACGACGCGTCGCAGGACCGCGTCGACGTCGTCGCCGTCGCGGACGAGCTCTCCGTAACCCGCGATCGAAAGAAACGTGCCGATGTGCTCCGGAAAGACGACGACCGCGGGATGGACGAAGCGCCCGTTCGCGTCGCGTTCGCGCGCGTCGGCGATTCGCTCGGTGAGTCCTGCGATCTTCGCGGCGAACGCCTCGACCGTCTGGTAGTCGGCAAGCCGCATGAACGGCTGCACGGCGATCAACTCCATGCGGGGTTCCGACATTGCAATGCTCGTGACGCGCGATTACTGTACCGCGGTTCTTCACTCAAGGCGCGCCGCATAGACGCGCCGGAAGCGGCGAGGTCGATCGGATGTCCGAGTTCGTGAAGGTGGCCGAGGTCAAAGACGTTCCTGCCGGCAGTGGCATCTCGATCGAGACGAACGGCAAGGCGATCGCGCTCTTCAACTGCGACGGCACGTTTCTCGCGATGGACGATACCTGCCCGCATCAAGGCGGTCCGCTCGGCGAAGGCGAGCTCGCCGGGACCGTCGTGACCTGCCCCTGGCACGAGTGGCGCTTCGACGCGCGCACCGGCGTCAACACCGACGACGCTACCTGCAAGGTCCAGACGTACCCGGTGAAGGTCGAGAACGGGAGCGTGCTGGTCGAGCTCTGAGCGGCGTTTCCGCCGCTACTTGGCGTGCTTCCGGAAGTCGGGGGCGCGCTTCTCGAGGAAGGCCTGCTTACCCTCCTTCGCTTCCGGGCTCTGGTAATAGAGCTCGACCGCGCTGAATCCGAGTCCGCCGATGCCGTGAATGTGGTCGGAGTCGGCGTTGAACGACTGCTTCGCGATGCGGAGCGCCGTCGGGCTCTTGGCGAGGAGCTCCTTGCACCAGGCTTCCACCTCGGCGCGGAGCTGAGCCGCCGGGACGACCTTGTTCACGAGGCCCATCGCGAGCGCTTGGGCGGCGTCGTACTGCTGACAGAGGTACCAGATCTCGCGCGCCTTCTTCTCGCCGACGACGCGGGCGAGATAGGCGGTGCCGAACCCCGGGTCGACGCTGCCGACGCGCGGCCCCGTCTGTCCAAAGATCGCGGTGTCGGCCGCGACGGAGAGGTCGCAGACGACGTGCAGCACATGGCCGCCGCCGATCGCGTAGCCGTTCACCATCGCGATCACGGGCTTCGGGATGTTCCGTAACGACGCATGGAGCGTCGCGACCTCGTCGAGGCCGACGTAGCCTTCCTTCTGATCGCCGCCGCTACAGAAGGCCTTGTCCCCTGCGCCGGTCAACACGACGACGCCGACGTCGGCGTCGTGCCACGCGTCGCGTACGCATTCGATCAGGTCGCGCACCGTCTGCCCGCGAAACGCGTTGCGCCGCTCGGGGCGATTGATCGTGATCCACGCCGTACCGTCGCGCTTCTCGTAGAGGACGTCGGTGAGGGCCATGGGCGCGCTTCTATCGGCGGTCCGCGACCTTGACAACCTCCAGAGCACTGACAGATGCTCGCGCGCACCTATGGATGCGGCGTACCGGGCCATCGTCCGCTTCCCGTGGCTCGTGTTGGTGGTGGTGGCGGTGATGACCGTCGTGCTCGGCTCGGGTGTCGCACGCCTTCGAGTCGACAGCTCGGTGAGCACGCTGCTTCCGCGCGACGATCCCGGACAAGAGCTCTACGCGCAGGTCGTCGAGCGCTTCGGCAACGACGAGGTCGACATCATCGGCGTCCTCGCGCCCGACGTGCTCTCGGCGTCGACTCTCGAGAAGATCCGCACCGTCACGGAGCGTGCGGCCGCGATCCAGGGTGTCGCGTACGTCATCAGCTTGACGAACGTCCGCGATCCGATCGCCGATGTGCTGAACCCGCCCTTGCTCATTCCGGAGATCCCGAAGACCGCCGACGCGCGCGACCGGCTGCGGGTGCGCATCAAGGACAACCCGCTCTTCGCGGGAAACCTCATCTCGGGCGACAGCCGCGGCGCCGCGATCAACGTGTTCTTCGACCACGCGGCTCGCACCGAAGAGGCCGCGCAACGGATCGACGCCGAGATCGAGGCGCTCCTCGACGAGATGGCGGGCCTGGGGGGTCCGGAGCGCTTCTACATGACCGGGCTCTCGCATCTGAAGGTGAAGGGTCTCGCACTCATGCGGCGCGATCTCGCGGTGCTGACCCCGGCAAGTCTGGCGCTCGTCGTCGTGGTCCTGTTCTTTTCCTTCCGGACGCGGCGCGGCGTCGTGCTGCCGCTCCTCTGCGTGCTCTGCGGTGTCCTGTGCACGATGGGCGTCATGGGCTGGCTCGGCGAGCCCATCTCGCTCGGGACGCTCGTCTTGCCGTCCCTCCTGATCGTCATCGGCAGCTCGTACGCGACCCACGTCGTCTCGCGGTACTACCTCGAGCTCGAGCAGCCGACCGGCTCCGAGCACCCGGTCCATCGCGCGCTTCGCCAGGCCGGGTTGCCCGTCTTCATCTCGGGGCTTGCGACGCTGATCGGGTTCTCGGCGTTGCTGTTGAACTCGATTGCCGCCGTGCGCGCGCTCGGCCTCTACGCCGTGATCGGCATCACGTTCCTCTTCCTTCTGGCGATGACGCTCGTGCCGGCGCTCATCGTCGTCATGCCCGAGCGGCGGTATCGTACGGCCGAAGGGCAGAGTGGCGCGAACGCCCGCCTCGGGCGCGCGCTCGCGGCGCTCGCGCAATTCGACATCCGGAACCGGCTCGTCATCTTCCTCGTGGCGACGGGCCTCGTTGCGCTGTCGATCATGGGGCTTCCCCGGATTCAGGCGGACACGAACTTCCTCGCGTATTTCCCCCGCGACTCGCCGATCCGGTTCGCGCACACGGCGATCAGCTCGCGCGTCGCGGGCGCCCTGCCGTTCTACGTCGTCGTCGGTACCGGGCAACCGAACTCGATGATCGACATGCGGGCGCTGCGCGACCTCCGAGAGCTACAGCGCTACCTCGAAAGCCTGCCTGGCGTGAGTCGGACGGTCGCATTCACCGATTATCTCGATCTCCTCGACTCGGGCCTCAGGGCGAGCGGCGACATCGTGATCGACGAGGCGGGCAACGCGGTGGCACCCGCGGATGTGAAGAGCTTCTGGGCGGATCCGAAACGGCTGAGTGAGGTCCTGACCCTCGTGAAGCAGAACCCCGAATCGTTCAGCTCGGTCATCACGAAGGACTTCGGCCAGGCGAACGTGCTCGTCCGCACGCGTTTCGAAACCTCCACCGAGATCGCCGAGGTCGTCCGGCGCGTTCGCGAGTGGGCCGAGCAGCACCCCGGCATGCCCGCCGAGCCGACGGGCAACATCATCCTGCTGAACGGCACGACGGACGACGTCGTGTGGGGGCAAGTGGAGAGCATCTCCGTTGCGCTCGGCGTGATCTTCGTCGTCATGTCGCTGCTGTTCCTGTCGGTGAAGGTCGGCTTCATCGCGATGTTGCCGAACATCGTTCCCGTCATGCTGTTCTTCGGCATCCTCGGATGGTCCGACGTGATGCTGAACATCGGGACGAGCATCATCGCGGCCATCGCGCTCGGGATCGCGGTCGACAAGAGCATCCATTACACGGTCCGCTTCAACCGCGACCTCCAGGTCACGTACGACGAGCGCCAGTCGCTTGCGACGGCGCTCAGCACGGTCGGCCGCCCCATCGTCTACACGTCGGTCGCGCTCACGCTCGGGTTCCTCGTGATGCGGCTTTCGGACTTCGTCCCGATTCGCGACTTCGGCAGCCTGTCGGCGGCGACCATGCTCGCGGCGCTCGTGACGAACGTCGTCCTGCTGCCCGCATTGCTCGCCCAAACCCGGATCGTTACACTCTGGGATCTCTTGTTCGTGAAGCTCGGCAAGGACCCCCACAAGACGGTGCGACTGTTCCACGGACTCCGGCGCGCGCAGGCGCGCATCGCCGTGCTGCTCGGGCGGCTTCAGACGGTCCGGGCCGGCGAGGCGGCCGTGCGCCAGGGGGAGCTCGGCGAGGAGATGTACGTCATCATCAACGGCCGGGCCGACGTGGTCGTGAACGGCGCGGACGGCCGCCGGCGTCTCGTGCACCATCTCAAGCGCGGCGACGTGTTCGGCGAAATGGGTCTCGTCCGGCGCCAGCAACGCACCGCTGACATCGTCGCCGTCGAGGATCTCGAGCTTCTCGCGGTCGATCAACGCTTCCTCGAACGTCTTCAGCGCCGATACCCGCGGATCGCCGCGACCGTGTTCCTCAATCTCACTCGGATCCTGAGCGACTACGTCGAGCGGACGACCGAGCAGCTGGCGGCGGCGCGATGAGCGAGTCGCGTCGCGAGAGCGACAGTACCGCGAGCCGCGCGGCCGCTGTCCTCGCCGCGGGCGGCCACGAGTACGGCTGGTTCGGCGGCCGGGCGAACGACCTCGACGATACGCGCCACGTGACGTTCCCGCTGCACAGCGTCGTTGCCGAGGGGGAGCGGCTGACGTTTCGGTTCGACTTCAAGAACGCCGTCATCAGCGGCCGCTTGTACGGTCGCTCGTTCACCGGGACGTGGCGCCAGAGCACGGGCGATGGCGAGGTCGCGCTCGAGTTCACGCCGGATTTCACGGCGGCCGAGGGCTGGTGGACGTGGCCGCGAGGTCCGGCGCGCCACCGTGCGTTCATCCGGCCGCGTGCGGCGGAGGCGAGGCACGATGGCTGAGGCGCCCGCGGACTACGTCGCGCTTCGCGAGCACGCGGCGATCGTCGCGTTGCCATGGCTCGATCGCTTGACGGTCGTCGGCAGCGATCGCGTCGACTTCCTTCAGGGCATGCTGTCGAACGACGTCAAGAAGCTCGCGAGCGGAGCCGGCTGCCCGGCGCTGCTCTTGACGGAGCAGGGCAAGGTCGTCGCCGACGTGACGGTGCTGGCGACCGACGATGCGATCCTGCTCGACGGCATGGCGTCGGCGCTCGTGGGTGCGAAGGCCGCGCTCGAGCGCTTCGTCGTCGCGGACGACGTCGAGTTCGGCCCCGCGGCGGAGGCGCCGAAAGCGCTCGCGCTGCTCGGTCCCGAGGTCGAGACGGTGCTCGCGCGGCTCGCGATCGTCGTACCCGCCGCGCCCTATGGGCACGTGCGGCTCACGAGCGGCGACATCCCCTGTCACGTCGTGCGCGTCCCCGGGCCGGGCGCGGGTGGCGTCGTGTGCTGGGTCGCGGCGGATGCCGCCGCGGCGTGGACGGAGCACTGCCGGAAGGTCGGCGGCGCACCGCTCGCCGGCGCGGAGACGTTCGACGTGTTGCGCATCGAGAACGGTGTGCCGTGGTACGGTCGTGACGTCACCGCCGACACGCTCGCGCTCGAGGCGCCGTACGACGCGGCCATCAGCTTCAAGAAAGGTTGCTATCTCGGGCAGGAGGTCATGGAACGCGTGACCGCGCGTGGGCACGTGAACCGCAAGCTCGTCGGGCTCGCGATGGCGGACGACGTCGTTCCCGATGCCGGAACGCACCTTTTCGCGCTCGACCGCGACGTCGGTTGGGTGACCAGTGCCGCGCGATCGTGGCGGCTCGGCCACGCGATCGCACTCGGCTACGTCCGACGCGAGCACCTGGAGCCTGGCACGGTTCTCACGCTCGGTGCCGGAGGGCCGTCGGCAACGGTGCGCGCTCTACCGTTCTGACCTCAGGCCGTCACGCGAATCGCCGCAGCCCCGACGCGCAGGAGCTCGCGATGCGTGGTCGTCGCCGACCCGAGAGCGGCGAACGCGCGGAGGTCCTCGGGCGTGTCGAGATCGAAGCCGAGCCGAACGTTGCGCACGATCTCGCAGGGGACGTCGGCGCGCTCGGCGGTCGCGACGTGGCGTTCGAGGCTCCGGCCGCCGAAGCACGGCGGGAAGACGGTCGGCGGTTGTCGCAACATCGCGTTGGTCCCCGTGCCTTCTTTCGAGGGAACGACCAGCGCCCCACGCCGCGGCGCGCGGGCGAGGAGATCGTCGACGTCCGCGGCGGTAACGAGGGGTACGTCCGACAGGAGGACGAGGACGGACGACGCGCCGAGACGGATGGCCGCATCCGTGCCGAGGCCGACTGCCCCGTTCAGCCCTCGCGGAGCACCCTCGTCGATCACGACGGCACCAGCTTGCCGGGCGCGCGCGGCGAGCATCGAGTCGGCGGTCACCACGATGACGGCGTCGAGATCGGCTGCGCCGCTGAGCGCGTCGAGCACGTCGCCGAACATCGCGTCGGCGAGCGTCATGCGTGCCTGGTCGTCGAGGAGCGAGGCGAGCCTCGTCTTCGCCGAGTGCAGGGGCTTCGCGGGAAGCAACGCGACCTTCACATCGGACTCCTGAGTGGCGCTGCACTAGAGGGGGCACCCCCGCGAGTCAAGACCGCGAACCGGCACTCGGATGCCGGCGACGGCGCCTTGCGACGCCATGCGACCGGAGATAAGACGCTCGCGCGCGGGGCGACCGGAGCTCGGACAACATGCGCATCGTGGCTGGCATCGCGCGCGGGCGGCGGCTGCGCGCTCCCAAGGGGCGCGACGTGCGTCCGACCGCCGATCGGGTGAAAGAGGCCGTGTTCTCCATCCTGGAAAGCCGAGAGAGCTCGAATGGCAGGTCGGTTCTCGACCTGTTTGCCGGCGCTGGTACGCTCGGCATCGAAGCGCTGAGTCGAGGCGCCGCCGAGGCGGTCTTCGTCGAGCCCGCTCGCGGTGCCGGCGACGCCTTGCGCGAGAACCTGCGAGCCGCCGGGTTCGAGGCGGAGGTGCTCGCGATGACGGCGGATCGCGCCATCGGCCGCCTGGCGGCGGCCGGCCGACGTTTCGATCGGGTCTTCCTCGATCCTCCGTATGGCCAGGGCTGGATCGAGCGGACGCTCGTAGCGCTCGACGCGAGTGGCGTCGTGCTCGCGGGAGGACTCATCCTGGCGGAGCACGGGGGCGGCGAGGAGACCGTGCCGGCCGTCGGTCGATTCGTCCGCGAGCTCGAACGACGTTACGGCGACACCCGCGTCAGCCTCTACCGCGCGACATCCGAGGATCATGGCCAAAACTGATCGGTCGAAGAAGCCGAAATCCGGGACCACGCTGGCCGTCTACGCTGGATCGTTCGATCCCATCACGAACGGCCACGTCGACATCATCGAGCGCAGCCTCCAGGTGTTCGACCGTGTCGTAGTGGCGGTCGCGTACAACATCCACAAGGACAGTGCCATGTTCACGCCGGAAGAACGCGTGAAGATGATCGCCGACGTCTTCCGTCGGTATGAAGGTCGCGTGGTCGCCGATCGCTTCACCGGCCTTCTCGTCGACTATGTCAGGCGCATGGGCGCGAAGGTCATCATCCGTGGTCTCCGCGCCGTGGCGGATTTCGAGTACGAGTTCCAGATGACGATGATGAACCGTCACTTGAAGTCGGATATCGAGACGATCTTCATGATGGCGGGCGAGGCGTACTTCTACACGAGCTCCCGTCTCGTGAAGGAAGTCGTGACGCTCGGGGGCGATGTCGAAGGCCTCGTACCGGACGTCGTGCTGAAGCAGCTGAAGGCCAAAGTGCGCTCCTGACCGCGGACTGCTCGCTGGCGACGCATGGCGGTCGCGCACGCACGTGCCGAGCGCCCGGCCCATGCGAAACATCAGCAAAACGGCGAGCCCCGGGGCGATACGGGTTTGCTAGCAATCTGGCGCACCGTAACGCCGTCGCAACCTTGACAAGGGGGGACCCCGTCAGTACACGAGAGCGAATTGCGTAGCCGGCGCGCTCCAGCGGGCTACCGGCGCTAAGGGGGCGTGGCGGGTATTATGTTGGCACATCTTCTCCTCGAGCCCGGGAAGATCGCGTATCAGGAAGTCGAAACGCCAGCTCCCGGGCCCGGCGAGGTCGTCGTTCGTGTCTCGACGGCGCTCACCTGTGGGACGGATCTGAAAGCCTTCCTGCGCGGGCATCCGAAGATGCCCATGCCGACGCTCTTCGGCCACGAGTTCGCCGGCGACGTTGCGTTCGCTGGCAAAGGCGTACGCGGTTTTCGCGAAGGCGACGCCGTCATGGCGGTCCCGACGGCGCCGTGCAAAACCTGCTACTACTGCAAGCACGAGCAGGAAAATCTCTGCACGACGATCATGGATCGCATGGTCCTCGGTGCGTATGCCGAGTACGTGAAGCTTCCCGCCGCGGTCGTCGAGACGAACATGTTTCCGAAGACGGCGTCGCTCGGATACGCGGAAGCCGCGCTGCTCGAGCCGCTGTCGTGCGTCGTTCACGCGATCGATCGTTTGCGCGTGCGCCCCGACGACACGGTGCTCATCATCGGCGCCGGCGCGATCAGCTTGCTGCATCTCCTCGTCCTGAAGAGCGCCGGCGTGAACGACGTCATCGTTCTCGGACGGCGCCAGTACCGTGCGCAGGCCGCGGTCGATCTCGGCGCGAAAGTGATCCTCGCGTCGGAGCCCGATCAGGCGCAGGCGGAAATCCTCGAGGCGACCAACGGGCGCGGTGCCGACGTCGTCATCGAGTGCACGGGTCAGCCGAGCGTGTGGGAGCAAGCCATCCACTACGCGCGGCGCGGCGGCACGGTCGTGCTCTTCGGCGGATGTCCTTCGGGGACGCGTGTGTCCTTCGACACCGGACGGCTCCATTACGATCAGATCACGTTGATGAGCCCGTTCCACTTCACGCCGCGCGACGTCAGCAAAGCGCAGCGGCTGCTCACCGAAGGCCGCATCGACGGGCGTCCCCTGATCAGCGGCACCTACAGCTTCCCCGAGCTCCAAGAAGTGTTGGCGTTGCTCCAGCAGGGGCAGGGCATCAAGTACGCTCTCGTCCCGCAGAACGCCTGAGCACTGCTCGCACCGCGCCGACGATGATTCCCCGCACCATGCGCGTCGCACGCCTCGACGAGAACCTCGAGGTCGGAATCGCCGAGATGGACGTTCCTTCCGTTGGCGCTGGCGAGATTCTCGTCCGGACGCGGGCCTGCGGCATCTGCACCGGCGACATCATGGGCTGGTACATGAAGCGCAAGGCCCCGTTGGTGTTCGGTCACGAGCCCGCGGGCGAGGTCGCGGAGGTGGGTGCGGGCGTCGACGATCTTCGGCCCGGCGATCGCGTATTCGTGCACCATCACGCGCCGTGCATGACGTGTCGGCTCTGCGCGCGCGGCGAGTACGTCCAGTGCGTCGCCTGGCGCAACGGCAAGCTCGTACCGGGCGGCATGGCCGAGTACTTCGCGGTGCCGGCGGGACAGGTGCGCGCCGACACGCTACGGCTTCCGCCGGAGGTCGCGTTCGAGGATGCCGCGCTGATCGAGCCGCTCGCCTGCACCGTCAAGTCGATGCGCCGCGCCGGGCTGCGCGGCGGGGAGCGCGTCGTCGTGATCGGCCTCGGGATCATGGGGCAGCTCCACGTGGTGCTCGCACGCCATGCGGGCGCGTCGCAGGTGATCGGCCTCGATCGCGTGCCGTTCCGGTTGGAGCGCGCGCGCGAGCTCGGTGCCGACCACGTGATCCACGTCGACGAGCGGGATTCTGCGGCGGCGCTCGCCGAGCTGACCGGTGGCGAGATGGCGGACGCGGTGATCGTCGGGCCGGGCAGCATCGAGGCGATGGAGCTCGGTCTCGCGCTCGCGGGCCGCGGCTCGACAGTCGTCGTCTTTACCGCGAGCAAGCCGGAAGATCGTCTCGCGGTGGCGCCGTTCGACCTCTATTTCCGCGAGATCCGCCTCGTGCCCAGCTATTCGTGCGGACCGAACGACACCCGCGAGGCGCTCGATTTGATCGCCCGCGGCGTCGTACGACGCGAACAGGTCGTGACCCACGAGTTCCCGCTGGACCGCGTGGTCGAGGCGTATCGTACTGCCGCCATGACGAGCGCACTGAAGACGATCGTCACGTTTTCTTGACCACCCCTTCCGCGGGTCGGCCCGAAAGCACCCGGGTACAAGCAAAAAAGGCGGTCGTCCCGCAGGACGCCGCCCTTTCTGATTCTCCACGTTCGAGTCGGAGACTACTTCCGCATGTGCTTCATGAAGATGGCTTCGGCCTTCTGCGCCGCAGCCTCGGCACGACGGGCCGCATCTTCGACACGACCGGCCGCCGCCTCGGCGCGCGACGCGGCGGACTCGGCTTTCGCCGCAGCCGCCTCGGCGCGATCCGCCGCAGACAGAGCCTTGGCCGAGTCGCGCGCGCAACCCATGCCGACCGTAGACACCAGCATTGCGGCCGCTG
>DAIQBH010000004.1:0-70900 GCA_036781285.1 Thermodesulfobacteriota bacterium
ACGTAAACCCGCCCATCATGAAGTAGCGAAGTGTCGTTTGCTCCGATTGCGATCCATCACGTTGTCCACGATTGGTGCGCTTCATGCGAGTGCCACTACCTCGTTGGTCCATCCACCTGAAGATCGAATCCGGCTACTCGCCGAGCGCAACTCGGACAAAACACGGACACGCGACGCCGCGAGAGCGCATGTGAATCCGCACGTAACCGAAATCAGAGTGGGCAGGGGCGGAATTGAACCGCCGACACGCAGATTTTCAGTCTGCTGCTCTACCGACTGAGCTACCTGCCCGTGCTTCGGTGGGAACCGCGAGAGCCTTCGTCTCGCGAAGGGGCGGACCGTAACAGACGGCTCCGCCCTTTTCAATTCTTCCGGGTGGCTTTGGCTACCGCGGCCTTCCCCTCGACGAGCTCGATGACCTTCGTCTCGAGGCAGACGCCGTCGAGCCGATCGATCTCCTGGATGCCGGTCGGGCTCGTGACGTTCACCTCGGTCAGGTAGTCCCCGATGATGTCGAGGCCGACGAAGTAGAGGCCGGCGGCGCGGAGCTTCGGCCCGACCTGGTCGCAGATGCGGCGCTCGCGCGGGCCGAGCACGACCTTCCGGGCGGTACCGCCGACGTGGAGATTCGAGCGATGCTCGTCCTCGCGCGGGACGCGCGCGATGGCGCCGAGCGGCTCGCCGTCGAGCATGATGACGCGCTCATCGCCGAGCTCGCGGACGGCCTTGATGTACTCCTGCGCCATGGTGAGGACGCGGCCGTTCTCGGTGACCGTCTCGAGGATGGCGTTCAGGTTCCGGTCGCCGGCGTGGACGTGGAAGATGCCGAGCCCGCCCCAGCCGTGCGGCGGCTTCAGGATCATCTCGCCGCCGACCTCGCCGAGGAACTCCTTCAGGCGTCCGACGTCGCGGGTGAGGAGCGTCTTCGGAATGCAGTCGGGGAAGTTGAGCGCGTAGAGCTTCTCGTTGGCGTCGCGGATCGCGGCCGGGCGGTTCATGACGAACACGCCGCGCGCCTCGACCAGTGACAGGAGGTGCGTCGCGTAGAGGTAGTCGGCGTCGACCGGCGGATCGGTGCGCATCCAGACGGCATCGAGGTCGGCGAGCGACAGCGGTGCCGACTCGTGGAAGTGGTGGTGCTCGCCGCCGGCGGCGGTCGGCCGGAAGACCTCGGCGCGGCGCGCGATCGTGCGCACGTCGTCGTCGCGACAGTAGAGGTCGCGGTGGTGGATCACCCAGAGCTCGTGGCCGCGCTTCTGGGCTTCGAGCATGAGCGCGAACGTGGTGTCCTTGTCGGGGTGAACCTGCGGGAGCGGGTCCATGACGACGCCGATGCGGAGCTGCCTCGGCTGCCGCTGCGCGGTGCTCACGACCCCGCCTCGTCGGCGGCGAGCCGTACGACGCACGTCCCGGCGAGAAAGTCGTGCCAGCCGCGCTTCCGCGGCGTCAGCGCGACGAGGATGAAGCCGAACCCGAAGAAGCTCGACGACGCCGCGTAGCAGACCGTGCGGAGGAGCGAGCGGAGATAGCCGACCTCGCCGAGGTCGATCGTACGCACGCGGAGTCCGAGGAGCGACTTGCCGATCGTCTGGCCGTACGTCCGATGAAGGACGGTGAAATAGACGGTCGCCATCGCGAACCAGGCGGCGGTGAGCAGCGTCAGCAACGTCTCGTCGGCCTCGATCGGCGACGTGTGGCCGACCGCCATCATGCCGGCGCGGAGCCCCGTGTAGCCGGCCATCGCGAGGAGCACGCCGAACGCGGAGAGCACGGCGCCGTCGATGAGGAACGCCGCGACCCGCACGAGGAAGCCCGCGTAGCGGACGGGCGCCGGCTCGACCTTGCGCGCGTGCAGCCGTTCGGCGAGCTCGCGGAGGAGCTCGGCTTGATCGACGCCCGCGCTCAGTTGCTCGATCGTCGCGCGCGTCATCGCCGGTGCGACCGGCGCCGGTTCCGGAGCGATGGGCGTCGGCTCGGACGGCGTCGGTTGCGGCGCGGCGACGGCCATCGCCGATGGCTGGGGTGGTACGACCGTCGGCACGGTTTCGCGCGGCGCCGCCGGTCGGGCCGTGGGCACGTCGGTTTGACCGCGCAGCACCGCGCGGAGCAGCGGCGACGGTGCCTGCGGCAGTGTCAGGTCGTCGGGGTCGCGGAGCGTCTCACCCGGATGCACACGCTCGGGGATTTCGGCGAGCGCCGCGCCGCACTTCACGCAGCTCTCGGCGCCGAGCGGGTTCGCGAAGCTGCACGTCGGACACGACAGCGGATCGGTCATGCGCGCGGGATGCTACGTCGCGCCCCCCACGCAAACAAGGCGACGGCCCCGTGCACGGGGTGCGTCTGGTTCAGCCGAGGTCGCCCCAGCGGGCCTGGACGAGCGCGGTCGCGATCAGCGCGGCGGTTTCTGTGCGGAGGACCCGCGGGCCGAGCCCGCAGACGACGAGCCCGCCGTTCAGGGCGCGGGTCACCTCGTCGGCGCTGAAGCCGCCTTCGGGTCCGACGACGACGGCGGCGGTCGCGGCACGCGGCTCGCCGTCGGCCGGCGGCAGCGGCGTGGCGCCGGCGTTTTCGAAGAAGAGGAGCGCGCGATCCTTCGTCGCGGCGGCCGTCAGCACCTCCGGGAAGGTGAGGGCGGCGCCGATCTCGGGGATGACCGTCCGCCCCGACTGCTTGGCGGCGGCGAGCGCGATCCGTTGCCAGCGCTCGCGCTTCGTGAGCGCGGCGGCGACCGACACCGTGCCGAAGGCCGAGACGAACGGCACGATCGCGGCGACGCCGAGCTCGGTCGCCTTCTCGACGACGAGATCCATCTTCCGGCCTTTCGGCACGCCTTGGAAAAGCGTGATCGCGAGCGGCGACTCCCGAGCCGGCGCCGCCGAGCCGAGGATGCGGACGGTCGCGACCCGCGGGGACAGAGAGAGGATCACGCCCTCGTGCTCGATGCCGGCGTCGTCGAAGAGGGTCAGCGTGTCACCTTCCCGGAGACGGAGGACGCGTTGCAGGTGGCGAAACTCGCCACCCTGGAGGCGGGCCTTCCCGTCGGTGATGTCGCGCTGGGGGACGAAGAAGCGGGCCATGGTTACCGGCGCCTCGGCTTGGGTGGCCGCGCGGCGCGGGCTCCGGGCGGCGTGGGCTCGCGGCGCTCGAAGATGCTCGTCACCCACGCCCCGCGTCGCTTCGCGGTGACGAGCTTCCAGTCGGGCGCGCCGTACGCCGCGCGCACGCGGCCCTGTTGACTCCGCAGCACGCCGGACGTGACGAGATGACCGCCGGCCGCGACCCGCGCCGCGATCGCGGGCGCGAGCTCGACGAGCGCGTCGACGTAGAGGTTCGCGACGACGAGCGGATAGCCGCGGCCCGCGGTGGGCACCGGCACCGCGTCCTCGAGTCCACGACACGCGAGCGCCACCCGGCCCGTGATCGCGTTTCGCCGGACGTTGCCGCGCGCGGCCGTGATCGCCTGCGGATCGAGATCGAGCCCGACCACCTTTCGGACGCCGAGCTTCACCAGCGCGATCGCGAGCACGCCCGTGCCGGTGCCGACGTCGAGCGCACGCGTCGGTGGCGGGCTCGCGAGCGATTCGAGCGCCTCCAGGCAGCCGAGCGTGGTCGCGTGCTGCCCCGTGCCGAACGCCATCCCCGGATGGATCACGACGCGGCGCCGTCCGTCGTGGTCGTCGCGATCCCAAGGCGGGACGACCACGAGCGAGCGGCCCGCGCGGATCGGCTGGAAGTGCTGGCGCCAGTCCATCTCCCAGAGGCTCGCGTCGAGCTCGCGCCACCCGACCGACGCGCGCCGGACACCGGCGTCGCGGGCGCGCGTCAGCGCCGCGCGGACGGCGAGGCGCGCGCGGACCGGCTCGCGGCTCGGGAAGAAACCGCGCACGGTCTCATGGGTCTTGCGGCGCGCGCCGCGGGCGAGCTCGCGGACGCCGGTGATGACGCCTTGCGAGCCGGCTTCGATCAGGAGCGCGCCGACCTTGTCCGCGGCGGCGATGGGCACGCGGATCGCGGCCTCGAGCCAGACCGAGCGCGACGCGCGGCCCGGCTTCGTGGCTACGGCCTTGGTCGTGGTCCTGGGCTGCGCGCGCGGGGCCATTGGTCGGGGTCGGGGTATGCCACGCCTCGCGCCGCTGCGCGAATCGCGCTACGCGTCGGGCGCATGGCTTTCCTCGGCATCGCGCATCGCGGCGCCTCGGGACGCGCGCCCGAGAACACCCACGTCGCGTTCGCGGCGGCGCTGGCGCTCGGCGCCGAGGCGATCGAGCTCGACGTGCAGCTCTCGGCCGACGGCGAGATCGTCGTGATCCACGACGAGACGCTCGAGCGCACGACCGACGGTGCCGGTCCGGTCGGCGACCGTACGGCCGCCGAGCTCGCGGCGCTCGACGCGGGGTCGTGGTTCGCGCCCGAGTATCGCGGCGAGCGCATCCCGCGTCTCGCCGACGTGATCGCGCAGCTCCGCGACCGCGTCACGTTGAACGTCGAGATCAAGAGCGCGCGTGACGTCGGCGTGATCGAGCCGAAGCTCGCGGCCCTCGTCGCCGCGGAGCGCGCGACCGAGTGGGTGGTGTTCTCGTCGTTCCATGCCGAGGCGGTGCGCGGGATGCGCGCCATGGCGCCGTGGGCGCGGCTCGGGGTGCTCTGTGACGAGGATCCGCGGACGCGCGGCCTGGCACTGGCGGGGCAGGTCGGCGCCGAGATGGTGATCCCCGGACGGCGTTGGGTCGACGCGCGCATCGTCGAGGAGGCGCACGTTCGCGGCTACGACGTCTGGGTCTGGACGGTGAACGAGCCCGGCGAGATCCGACGCCTGATCGCGCTCGGCGTCGACGCGATCTTCAGCGACTTCCCGGAGCGTTTTTCCGGACTAACGGCTTAGCGGCCGGACGCGGGGTCGGCTTCGCGCGGGCGGCGGTGCGGGTCGCGCCGTTCGCGGCGGGCCTGCGCTTGGTCGCCGCCTTCGGGGTCGCCGCCGCCTTCGGCTTCGGACCCACGATCGCGAGGGTGTAGGCGTCGAGCGTGAAGTAGCCGCGCGCCGCGGCTTGCACCGCAGCGGGCGTCACGTGCGCGAGCGCGTCGCGGTAGCGGTCGCCGCCGTCGATGCCGAGGCCGTACGCTTCATTGAACGCCAGCTCGTCGGCTTGCGAGCCGTTCGTCTGGAGCGAGATCTCGTAACTGCCGAGGAGGTACTTCCGCGCCTCCGCGAGCTCGTCGGCCGACACGGGCACGTCACGCAGACGCGCGAGCTCGGCACGCACGCCCGCGATCGCGCGCTCCACCATGTCCGGCGCGCAGGCGAAGTAGATGCCGAACACGCCGGGATCGACGCCTTCGGAGGCGAAGGCCGAGACGCTGTACGCGAGACCCTGACGGTCGCGGAGCTCGAGGAACAGCCGGCCGCCTTGGCGCGAGAGGATCGCCTCGACGGTCTTCAGCACGGCGCGGTCCGAATCGGTGATGCGGCCGCCGCGGAAGCCGAGGACGAAGTGCGCCTGCTGCCGATCGAGGTGGCGAACGACGCGCTGGATGCGGTTCTCGGGCGGCGCCGGCAGGGGGCGGGTGAGCGGCCGGACCGAGGGCAGCTCCCCGAGCGCGGCTTCGAATCGATCGAGGAGCCAGCCCGCGTCGAGATCGCCGACCGCCGAGACGACGAGCCGGCTCGGGGCGAGCAGGCGCTTGTAGTACGCCGCGAGCTGCGCACGCGTGAACGCGGTCAGCGACTCGCGCTCGCCGAGCGCGGTCATGCCGTACGGGTGGTTCGGGAAATGGGTCTCGTAGAATTGCTCCACCGCGCGCGACGCGGGATCGTCGTCGCGGTGCGAGAGCGCGATGAGGAGCTCACGGCGGCGCTTCTCGACCTCCTCCTCGGGGAACGTCGGGTGCCGGAGCACCTCGAGGAAGAGATCGGTGCCTTCCTCGACCGTACGCGCCATGAACTGGCCGCGGAGGCCGAACGAGTTCCGACCCGAGAAGCCGTCGATGCTGGCCGCGAGGGATTCGACGGCCCGCCCGAGGCTCTCGCGCGAGTGGTGGCGGCTGCCACGGGTCAGGAGCCCCGCGATGAAGTTGTTGATCCCGTTGGTCTCGGGCCGTTCCAGCAGCAACCCGCCGAGCGTCACGGCGCGGAGCGCGACGAGCGGGGTCGCGTGATGCTCCTTCACGACCAGGCGGACGCCGTTCCCGAGGAGTCGCGTGTGCACGGCGGGCTTCCGCGCGGCGCGCGCCCGTCCGGCGGGACGGACGACGGGCGGGATCGCCGCGAGCGGCTCGGTGAGCGCCTCGGCTTTCGGAAGCTGCTTCGCCGCGTCCGGGCCGACGAGCACGGCGATCATGTTTTCGGGGCGGAAGTAGGTCGCGGCGACGCGTTGCACGTCTTCGCGCGTCGCGGCCGCGAGCTCGGTGAGATAGCGCGATTCGTAGCTCGGATCCTCGAACACGCATTGCGAGTAGCCGAGGAGGCGCGCCTGCCCCTGCATCGTCTCCTTCCGGTAGACGAACTCGCTTTCGAGGTTGCTGCGGGCCCGCGCGAGCTCCGCGCGGGTCACGAGCTCGGTGCGCGTGCGGGCGACCGCCGCCAGCAGCTCGCGCGTCGCGGCGCCGATCTTGGCGCGCTCGAGCGAGGCGAGGAAGACGAAGATGCCGGGATCCTGCGGCGTATACGCGAACGCGGAGACCGAGTTGACGAGCTCCTTCTGCGCCTCGAGCAACGAGACCAGGCGCGTGCTCTCGCCGCCGGCCAGGATGTAGGACAGCAGGTCGAGCGGCACCGCGTCGGGATCGTGGCCGGAAGGCACGCGAAACCCGAGGAGCAGATGGTGCTCCTGGACCGGCATGGTGATCGCCGTCCGCACGAGCCCGCGCTGCGGCGGCTCGGCGGGCCGTTGTCGCACCGGCAGCGCCGCCCCTTCCCAGTCGCCGAACGCCTTTTCCACCTGCTCGCGCACGAGCGCGGGGCTGGCGTCGCCGACGACGACCAGCACGACGTTGTTCGGCACGTACCAGCGGTGGAAGAAGGAGAGGACCTTCTTTCGATCGAGCGCCTCGATCGTCTTCTTCCAACCGATGACGGGACGGCCGTAGGGGTGCACGGTGAACCCGCGGCGGAAGAGCTCCGTGTAGCCGCGCGAGACCGGCATGTCCTCGGAGCGCTTCCATTCCTCCATGACGACCTTGAGCTCGCGCGCGAGCTCGTCGGCGTCGAAGGTCGAGTGGCGAAGCGCGTCGGCGAGGATGTCGAGGCCCGTCGCGAAGTGCCGGCCCGCGAGGACGAGATGGTAGACGGTGTGATCCGCGGTCGTGAACGCGTTGATGTGGCCGCCCGACGACTCGACCTCCGCGGCGATCTGTCCGACCCCGCGGCGCGCCGTACCCTTGAAGAGCATGTGCTCGTGCACGTGCGCGACGCCCGCTTCCGGATCCTCCTCGTCGGCGGCGCCGACCTTCACCCACGCCTGGAGTGCTACGACCGACGCGAAATGATCTTCGCGGACGATGACATGGAGACCGTTCGGGAGCGTGAAACTTTCGCACCCGCTACCGACGCCGCCGAGATGCGGTGGCGTCCCCTTGACCTCACCTCGCGAGCGCACGGATTTTCTTGACTCCCTCTCGATTTCGTTTAAGGTGCCCGGCTTCCCTGAACGCAACACCGGGGGCCGTCGTTCCATCCACAACGTCTGCGAATGGAAACCACTCCACGTCGTTCCGGAGGGGGGTGAAATATTGCATGCCCGGAGTAAGGGTCAAGGATAACGAGCCGATCGAGAGCGCCATTCGGCGCTTCAAGAAGCAATGTGAGAAGGCCGGAATCCTCGCCGAGCTGCGGAAGCGTGAGCACTACGAGAAGCCGAGCGTGAAGAAAAAGAAGAAGGCGCTGGCGGCGAAGAAGCGCGCGCTTCGAAGAGCGAGTCGCACCAAACACGACAGCGCGCAGTGAGGATCACACGGCGGAAGCCGCGCACGAGCGCGCTTCCGCCGTTTGCTTTCAGCGGCGTCGCGCGGCGATGTCGAAGGTTCAGCGGTTCGGGTCTGTGGAAACGGGGGGCGGGGAGGCGACGGAGGCGGGTGACGGAGTAGAGCGAGGGTTCCGGTAGTGAATCGGATCGACGTGGTCCTCGCGGTAGTCTTGGCGCTCTTCGCGCTGCGCGGATTTCAGCGCGGCTTCTCGCGCGAGATCTTCGCGTTGATCGGGCTCGTGGGCGGCGTCGCGGTCGCCGGCGCGATGTACGCGGACGCGGCGACGCAGCTGCCCCCCGAAGTGCCCGACATCGCACGTCCCGCGATCGCGTTTCTCGCGATCTTTCTCGGGGTGGCGCTCGCCGCGAAGCTCCTCGGGATGCTCGTGCACCGGTTGCTCGGGCTCGTGCTGCTGTCGCCGCTCGATCGCGTCGGCGGCGTGATCTTCGGCGCGGCGAAGGGCGTTGCCCTGCTCACGCTCGGCGTGATCGTCGTCCGCGCGCTCACGCCGGCGAACGCGCTCGAGCGCGCGGCGGCGGACTCGGTGCTGTTGCGGCCGATCCTCCAGCTCACCGACGACGGCCGCGCGGCGGCGGCCGCGCGGACGCTGCCCGATCCGCTCCCATCGCCGTCGGCGGCGGGAGGCTGACGGTGCGCGGCCACATCCCGGAGTCGATCCTCGCCGAGATCCGCGATCGCGCGAACATCGTCGAGGTCGTGGGCGCGCACGTCGGCTTGAAGCGCGTCGGCCGGAATCACGTCGGGCTCTGCCCCTTCCACGCCGAAAAGTCCCCATCGTTCAACGTGAACGACGAGCGTGGCATTTTCCACTGCTTCGGTTGCGGTGTCGGCGGCAACGTCTTCACGTTCCTCATGCGGATGGAGAATCTGCCGTTTCCGGAAGTCGTCGAGCGCCTCGCGCGGCGCTACGGCATCGCGCTCCCCGAGCGCGGCGACGATGATCCCGCGATCCGTCGGCGGGAGGCGCTCTTCCGTCTGAACGACAAGGCGGCGAAGTTCTTCCAGCGCTATCTGTGGGACGCGGCCGAGGCCGAAGCCGGCCGCCAGTATCTCGCCGAGCGCGGCATCTCGCGCGCGACGGCCGATCACTTCCTGCTCGGGTACGCGCCGGGCGGCGGCGACGTGCTCGCGCGGCGGCTCAAGGACGCCGCGGGCAGTGATCCCGAGCTCGGCGCGGCGGGCCGACCGCTCGTCCTCGCCGAGCAGCTCGGGCTCGTGAGCGCGCGGAAGCAGGGGGGGCAAGCGCAAAGCGCGTCTGGAAGAACCCACTACGACCGCTTCCGCGCCCGCCTCATGTTCCCCATCACGGATTCGGCCGGTCGCGTCGTCGGATTCGGCAGCCGGAGCATCCCCGGCACGGCGAGCGCCGACGCCAAGCTGCCGAAATACCTGAACTCGCCGGAGACCCCTCTCTATAGAAAGGGATCTCATTTGTATGGCCTCGCCTGGGCCCGCGACGCGATTCGCAAGAGCGGACGGGCAGTTGTCGTCGAAGGCTACTTCGACGTGCTGGCCCTCGCGGAGGCGGGGATCGGCCACGCGGTCGCGTCGCTCGGAACGGCGCTCACCCTCGATCAGCTCCACCTGCTCCGCCGGTTCACCCGCGACATCGTCGTCTGCTTCGACGGCGACGAGGCCGGCGCGCGCGCGGCCGAGAAGAGTCTCGCGACCTTTCTCGAGGCGGGCTTGTGGGGGCACGGCGCGTTCCTGCCGCCGGGAGACGATCCCGACACGTTCGTGCAGCGTGAAGGGCAGGAGAAGGCGCTCGCGCTGATCGCGTCGGCGACGCCGCTGCTCGATTTCTATCTCGATCGCGCGGTGCGACCCGAGAGCACGGTCGCGGAACGCGGTGCCGTCGCGCAGCAGGTCGCCACGTGGCTCCGCAAGATCGCGGAGCCGTTCGAGTACGACATGACCGTGCGTCACGCGGCGGAGCGTTTGCGAGTGCCCGAGGAGTCGCTGCGTCGGCACGCGCAACCGGCCGCGACACCGAGCGCAGCGCCCTCGTCTCCTCAGGTCAGGCCCGCGCGTGAGCCGACACGGACCGCGCGGCCGAGCGGACGATCGTTCCAAGCCGCGAGCGCGGAAGAGCTGCTCGTGGCACTGATGCTGCATGACGCGGACGTCATCGCGGCCGTCGACCAAGCGGGCGTGATCGAGGATTTCGACGACGGACCGTGGCGCGCGCTCGCGATCGATCTCCTCGCGGCGGCGCGCGAGGGCGCGCGGCTCGACGCCGCGACCGTGCTCGGCCGTCTCGACGACGCGAGCGCCGCGCGCATGACCGCGCGATTGCTCGACGCGAACGACGACGAAGCGACGCGACGACAAATTGTCGTTGACTGCTTCTCGAAGCTTCGTCATCGTGCGCGCGAGCGGGAGCGATTGCGCGTGCTGCGGCAGATTCGAGAAGCGGAAGCACGAGGCAACCTCGAAGCAGTGGCGGAGGGGCAGCGTCAGTTGCAGGAGCTTCGTCAGAGCGAAACCAGCGAACGACTCGAGGGGTAGGTCGTGGAGATTCGCGCGCTGAAGGAAGTGCAGCAGATCATCCAGCTCGGAAAATCCAAAGGCTCGCTCACCATCGACGAAGTGAACGCGCTGCTCCCCGCCGAGTCGATGAGCGCCGCCGAGATGGAAGCCGTCGTGACGTTGCTCGGCTCGCTCGACATCGGTCTCGTGGATGATGCGGCGCCGCTCGACGGCAGCGCGAGCGAGGGCGGTGACGCGTCGGACGGCGCGGGCCTCGTCGCGGACGACGGTGGCGGCGAGCTCGACGAAGAGCCGCTCGCGGTCGATACGCGCACGGCGGTCGCGGTCGAGCGGGCGACGCGGTCGTCGGCGGGCGCGCTGCCCGCGGACCCCGTTCGCTACTATTTCTCCGAGATGAGCCGCATCCCGCTCCTCGGGCGGGAGGGCGAGGTCGAGCTCGCGCGCCGCATCGAGGAAGCGAGCGCCGTGGTGCGGAACGAGGCGTTCGCGTCTCCGCTCGCGGCCGCGTACGTGCTCGATCTCGCGTCGCGCCTCGATGCCGGCGACATCGAGCTCGACGCCGTGCTCGACGACGGCGACGACGATCCGGCGGACGAGGCGGCCGCGCTCGAACGAGCGGCGCGCTTCCATCGCGGGGTCGCTCGCATCCGGCGGATGGTGGGCGGGCCGGCGCGCGCGCGGGATGCCGCGCACGAGCGGGTCGTGACGATCGAGTCGCTCGGTCTCGGCCGTCGCCATTTCGCCGCGATCGTCGGCTCGATTCGCTCCGCCGCCGCCGCCGCGGTTCGTTGCCAAGGAGCGCTCCGGCGCTGGGAGGATCGCTACGGCGTGACGGCGCGCGAGCTCGTGCGGCTCGCCGAAGCGTGCGATCCGGTGCGCCCGGCACGTCGCCGCACCCCGAGCGCGCGCGACGGCGAGCGTTTCTTCGCGCGCCACCGCGTCTCGCCCGCCGACGCCGTCGCGCTCGGCGCCGAGGTGCGCGCGACGCTGGTCGAGCTGCGGACGGTGGAGCGGAGCGCGCAGGTCTCCGCCGCGGACCTCGCGCGCTCGGTCGCCGTCATCCGCGACGGCGACCAGCGCGCCGAACAAGCGAAGACGCAGCTCATCGAGGCGAACCTTCGCCTCGTCGTGAGCTTGGCCAAGCGTTACATGCGGCGGGGCCTGCCGTTTCTCGATCTGATCCAAGAAGGCAACATCGGGCTCATGCGCGCGGTCGAGAAGTTCGACTACCGCCGTGGCTACCGGTTTTCGACCTACGCGACCTGGTGGATCCGCCAGGCGATCAATCGCGCCATCGCCGACCAGGCCCGCACGATTCGCGTGCCCGTGCACATGGTCGAGGCGATGAACCGGGTGATGCGGGGACATCGGTTGTTCGTGCAGGAGACGGGGCGCGAGCCGACCGAGGCCGAGCTCGCCACCCGCCTTGCGCTGCCGCTCGATCGGGTGCAGCGCGTCGTCCGCATCGTCCAGGAGCCGATCTCCCTCGAAACGCCGATCGGCGACGACGGCGACGGCCTCCTCGGCGACCTCGTCGCCGATCAGCGCGCCGTGAATCCGAGCGACGCCGTCGCGTCGTCGCATTTGCGGACCCAGACCGCGCGCATGCTCTCGACCCTGTCCGCGCGGGAAGAGCGCGTGCTCCGGATGCGCTTCGGCATCGGCGAGGCGATGGACTACACCTTGGAAGAGGTCGGGCAACGGCTCGCGGTCACCCGCGAGCGCATTCGCCAGATCGAGGCCAAGGCGATCCGCAAGCTCCGGCACCCCGTCCGCAGCAAGCATTTGCGCGATTTCGACGAGTAGGCCGGGTCGCCTGCGAAAATGGCGCGGACGTTTTGACGGACCCGCCGACCTGCGCTATGCGAGCACGGTTGCGTGCCGAGGATGCAAGCCACTGGGCACCGTCGGGGCCTATAGCTCAGCTGGTTAGAGCGACCGGCTCATAACCGGTTGGTCCCAGGTTCGAGTCCTGGTGGGCCCATTCTGCACGGTGTGCGAGGAGAGCGATTGGGAAATCAGATCGAGTTACTGGTCAGCCTGCAAACCATCGATCTGCAGCTTCGTGAGCGGACCGACGCGATCGACTCTCTTCGGCGCGAGCTCGCCGAGCTGGACACCGCGCTGGCCGCACAGCGCGAGGTCCTCGAAGCGGTTCGTGCCGAACGCGCGGCGCTCGAGAGCCAGCGTCGCGACATCGAAGGCATCCTCGCCGACGAGGAGGCGAAGATGAAGGACCGCCGGATGCGCTTGAACCGCATTCGCAACGAGAAGGAAGCCTCGGCGGTCCGGCGCGAGATCGAGGTCGCGAAGGAGGGCACCGCCCTCCAGGAAGAAACCCTGATGGGGATCTTCGAGCAGCTCGACGGCGTGAAAGCGCGTGAAGCCGAGCTCGGCGCGGCGTTCGAGGCCCTCGAAACCAAGCGCGCCAGCGAGAAGGAGCGTACCGATCTCGAGATCGACGAGCTCTCGAACGGTCTCGACGAGTCGCGGACCCGGCGCGAGAGGCTGGCCGCCGAGCTCGAAGCGCCGCTGCGCCGTCAGTACGAGACCATCCTCTCCCGCAAAAAGGGGCAGGCCGTGGTCGAGATCCGCGGCGGCACCTGCGAGGGCTGCCACATGCGTGTGGCCCCGCAGCTCGCGAACGAGATCCACCGCAACACGCGGGTGATCCAATGTCCGAGCTGTCACCGCATCCTCTACGTGCGGCCGCCGGAAGCCGGCGCGTCGGCGTAGCCGCGATCGCCTTCCGCCGCGCTTGCGGTCGCGAGCGGCGCGAGGCACTCTCGCTCCTTCGAGAAGGTCGGACCGGACTGGACGGTCGCCGGACGGGCACGTCCCGTCGGGAGGAAAGTCCGGACTCCGCAGGGCAGGGTGGCCGTTAACGGCGGCGCGTCGCGAGACGGGGAAAGTGCCACAGAAATGAGACCGCCGGTGGCTTCGGCCGCCGGTAAGGGCGAACCGGTGAGGTAAGAGCTCACCAGATCCCGGGGAAACCCGGGATGCTAGGCAAACCCCACCCGGAGCAAGATCAAATAAGAGGGTTCGGCTGCCCGCCTCAGGCCCTCGGGTATGGTCGCTTGAGCCGTCCAGCAATGGCCGGCCTAGAGGAATGACCGTCGATTTCCCTCGGGAAATGCACAGGATCCGGCTTATAGGTCCGGTCCGACCGCTCTCGATCTCCCGCCGAAAAAGAAAATCGCAGGCGCCATAGATTTTTCTTGACAGTTGCGAAGCCGTTCCCTAAAGACGATCGCCGGGTGGGATGAAGTGGTGGTGAGTGGGGCTGGGTGCCACGCAGCAGTGAGTCGGATGAGCTAGGTGGGATGGTGTGGACCTCTGCGGGAACTTCGAGCACACGATCGATGGCAAAGGGCGCGTCAGCGTCCCAGCCAGCTTCCGCGACCAGCTCATCGACGATCTTCGGCTCGTCCTCACGCCGTTCACGGTCATGGGGCAGCGCTGCGTCGACATCTATCCATATTCGGAGTGGCAGAAGCTGCTCGCCAAGTTCGAAGCGTTGCCCAAGTTCGGAGCCAAGTCGTTGCGGTTCCAGATGGGCTACATCGGGCGATCGCATCGCACCGAAATCGATTCCGCGGGCCGCATTCTGCTGCCGCCGACACTCCGGCAGCATGCCGAGCTGAAGAAGGACGTGGTGGTGTCGGGACATTCGACGATGTTCCGACTGATGGATGAGGGGAACTACAGGAAGGTGATGGGTGAGCTGGATGCCGAGGCTGCCGAAGATGACGGCATGTTCGAGGATCTGAATCTCTGAGCTCACTCGGACGACGTGGTGGAGCGGTGGGGTGGTGGAAAGAACGGGCGCGTCCGGAGTAGCGGACCGGGGGGTCGCCGGGCGCGCCCGATCTACTGACAAGGTGAACGTTCATGTCGGAGTACCAGCTTCGGCCTTCTCCGGGTGGAAGTGGAGTGGATGCGGAGGCGGAGACGGGTCGACGACATGCGCCGGTGATGGTGGAGGAAGCGGTGCGCTTCCTCCACCTGAAACCGGGGGGCTTCTACGTTGACGGGACCTGCGGTGACGGCGGCCATTCGGAGCGCATGCTCGAAGCCGACGCGTCGATCGCGGTTCTCGGCATCGACCGCGATCCGCAAACGCTCGCGCTGACCGCGCAGCGACTCGCTCGCTTCGGCGAGCGGTTCCGGACGCACCACGGCAACTTCAGCGAGCTCGGCGACGCGCTCGCCGCCGTCGCCCGCGAGGGCGCTGCCGTTGCACGTACGGGCGCGGACGGCATCCTGCTCGACCTCGGCCTCTCTTCCCGCCAGCTCGACGATCCGGCCCGCGGATTCGGTTTTCGGGCCGGCGGACCGCTCGACATGCGCATGCACGGCGGCGTGGGCCCGTCGGCGGCGGATCTCATCGCGACGCTCGACGAGCGGGCCCTCGCGGACCTCTTCTGGCGCTACGGCGAGGAGTCCGCCTCGCGGCGCATCGCGCGGGCGATCGTCGCCGACCGGGTGGAGACGCCCTTCACGACGACGACCGCGCTTGCCGAGCTGGTGGCGCGGGTCGTCCGCAAGCGCGGCGGGACGCATCCCGCGACGCGCGTCTTCCAGGCGCTCCGCATCGCGGTCAATCGCGAGCTCGAGCATCTCGAGACCTTTCTCGCGCACGTGCTGGAGTGGCTGCTGCCCGCCGGGCGTCTCGTGGTGATCGCGTATCACTCGCTCGAGGACCGCATGGTCAAGCAGGCGATGCGCGGTTGGGGCACGGCGCATTGTACGTGCCCGCCGGCGCTTCCGCGCTGCGTCTGCGGCGCGCGCGCGCTGGTGAAGGTCCTCACGCGGAAGGCCGTCATGCCGACGGCCGAGGAAATCGACGCCAATCGGCGCGCCCGCTCGGCGCGACTGCGAGCAATGGAGGTGCTCCTGTGAGCACCATGGAGGTGTCGGCATGAGCCCGCCGCTCTCGAGTGTCGCGGTTGCCGCACGACGGATGCCCGAAATCATCTGGGGGCATTCGCTCCAGGCGCCGGGCCGTCATGCGCCCGAGCGCAAAGCGCCCGAGAAGGCCGCCGATGCGGAAGCCCGGAAGGTAGAGCGCCGCCTGCTCGCCGCGATCGGGCTCGGGCTCCTCGTGGTCGTCGCCATGGCCCTCCTTCTCGTGTGGGTGCGGCTCCAGACCGTCGACACGGGCTACGCGCTCTCGGCGGCGCGGCGTCTCACTCATCGCCTGGAACAGGAGCAGCGTGAGCTCGAGATGGAGATCGCGACGCTGACGTCGCCGCTCCGCCTCGAGCAAGTCGCGCGGGAGCGTCTCGGCATGGGTCCGCCCGCGCCCGGGCAGATCGTGAACGTGCCGTGAGAGCCCGCATCCTCGCCGTCGGCGGCGGCATCGTGGTGCTGCTCGCGATGGTCGCGGTACGCATCGTCCAGTTCACGCTCACCGACAGTCCGGATCTCGCCCAGCGCGCGCACCGGCAACATCACGAGCAGATCCACATCGCAGCCCATCGCGGCGCGATCCTCGACCGCCACGGCGAGACGCTGGCGTCGAGCATCGAGCGGCCCTCGCTCTACGTCCGGCCGCGGCGCCTGACCGCCGCCGATCGCAGCCGCGCGCAAGAAGCGCTGAGCGCGGCCCTCGAACTGCCCCCGCGCGCCGTCGCGGCCAAGCTCGACAGCACCTCCAATTTCGTCTGGCTGAAACGCGCCGTGTCACCGCGCGAGCAAGCGACCGCGCACGCGCTCGGGATCGGCGGCATCGGCGAGGTCATCGAGGCGCGCCGCTTCTACCCCCACGGTACGGCCGCCGCCCAGGTGCTCGGCTTCGCCGGCGTCGATCTCCGCGGTATCGAAGGCATCGAGCGCTTCTACGAGCAGGACCTCCGCGCGCTCACCCGCACCCTCGAGATCGAGCGCGACGCGCTCGGTCGCGAGATCCTGATCGACGGCATGGACGACCCGCGCGAGCTCGACGGCGCGACCGTCGAGCTCACGCTCGACGTCGCGCTCCAGTCGATCGCCGAGCGTGCCCTGGAGCAGGGCGTACGCGAAGCGCAGGCGGCGGCCGGCACGGCGATCGTCATGGACCCGTGGACCGGTGAGATCCTGGCGCTCGCGAACGCGCCGACCTTCGACCCGAACGATCGGGGCACGATCCCATCGTCGCATCGCCGGAACCGCGCCATCAACGACTTCTACGAGCCGGGCTCGACCTTCAAGGCGGTCCTCGCCGCCGCCGCGCTCGAGCACGGCGTCGTCCGTCCCGACGAGATGATCTTCTGCGAGAACGGCGCGATGCCGGTCGGCAAGTGGGTCATCCACGACCACCACCGTCACGGCTGGTTGTCGATGGCCGAGAGCATCGCCGTCTCGAGCAACATCGCGGCGGCGAAGATGGGCGAGAAGCTCGGCCGGGAGCGCTTCCACCAGTTCCTGGTCGATCTGGGCTTCGGCAAGCCGACCGGCGTCGACCTGCCGGCCGAGGTCGGCGGCATGCTCCGGCCGCTGGCGAACTGGTCGCGCATCAACCTCGTGACGACGAGCTTCGGTCAGGGCATCGCGGTGACGCCCCTCCAGATGGCGCGCGCGTTCGCGGCGATCGCGAACGGAGGGCAGGTCGTGCAGCCGTACGTCGGCCTCCGCGCGACGAGCGCGTCCGGCGAACGGCTGTGGGAGCACCAGCCGACGATCGTCCGCCGCATCATGAAGCCCGAGACGGCGCGCATGGTGACCGCGATGCTGGAGCAGGTCACCGAGGAAGGCGGCACCGGTACGAGGGCGCAGATCGCCGGCGTGCGCGTCGCTGGCAAAACCGGCACGTCGCAGAAAATCGAGCCCGGGACCGGCCGCTACTCGCCGGACAAGCGCGTCGCCTCGTTCGTGGGGTTCCTCCCGGCGGACCAGCCGCGCCTCGTGATCATGGTGATGGTCGACGAGCCGAAGACGTCGAAGTACGGCGGCGTGGTCGCCGCGCCGATTTTTTCGGCGATCGGGCGGGCCGCGCTCGAACGTCTCGGCATCGTGCCTCCCGCGCCGGAGGATCTGCTGCTGGAGGCCTCGGCGGTCGTCGAACCAGTCGTGCCCGCGGTGCCGCTCGGGGTGCCGTCGTTCCTCGGGCTCAGCAAGCGCATGGCGGTCGAGCGCGCCCGCAATCTCGGCTGGATGGTGCAGGTGACGGGTGAAGGATACGTCCAAAGTCAAACGCCCGCCCCTGGCGCAGCCGCAGCTCCCGGGAAAGAATTGGCGCTGAGTCTGGCCCCCTCGAGCGACGTCTTGTGAACGATACCTCCCTGGCGACACCCGCGGTCGCACCATGCTGAAGCTCGGCGAGCTCCTCGCGGGAGTCGATGGCGTCCCGTTCGAAGTCGAAGGCGACGCCGAGGTCGCCGTCGCGCGCATCTCGGCCGACTCGCGTGACGTGCGGCGGGGCGATCTCTTCGTGGCGCTGCCCGGGACCCGCACGGACGGGACCAAATTCGTCGCCGATGCGTGCCGGCAGGGTGCGGTCGCGGTCGCCGGCGCGCGGACCGTGAAGGTGCCGAAGGGCGTGCCGTTCGTGCGGACGTCCGAGCCCGGGCGTTTTTTGGCGCGTGCGGCGGCGCGGTTGCAGGGCGACCCGGGCGCCGGGCTCGTGATGGTCGGCGTCACCGGCACCAACGGCAAGACGACCGTCACCTACCTGCTCGAGGCGATCTGGCAGGCCGCCGGTTTCCGCCCGGGCGTGCTCGGCACGATCAACTATCGCTTCGACGGGGTCGTCGAGCCGGCGCCGCTCACGACGCCACCCGCGACGGAAGTCTTCGCGCGGCTCGCCGCGATGCGCGCCGCTGGTGCCACGCACGTTGCGATGGAGGCGTCGTCGCACGCGCTCGCGCAGGACCGCGTCGACGGCATGCCGTGGGACGCGGCGATCTTTACGAACCTCGGCCGCGACCACATGGACTTCCATCGCGACGAGGACGACTACCGGGACGCCAAAGCGCGGCTCTTTGCGGCGCTCGACGCGAGTCCGAAGCCGCGGCGCGTGGCCGTGCTGAACGCAGCCGACGCCCGCGTCGCGGGCCTCCGCGATCGCATCACCAGCCCCATCGTCACGTTCGGGACGGGCGGTGACGTCCGCGCCGAAGACGCGACCATGACCCTCACGGGGACTACCGCGACGGTCGTGACCCCGACCGAACGGGCGCCCCTCCGCTCGCGGCTCGTCGGTGCGGGGCATCTCGAGAACGTACTCGCCGCGACGGCGGCCGCGACGGCGCTCGGCGTGCCGCTCGCCGTCGTGGCGCGGGCGATCGCCGACTTTCCCGGCGTCCCGGGACGGCTCGAAGCGGTCGATGCGGGGCAGGACTTCGCCGTCCTCGTCGACTACGCCCACACGCCCGACGCGCTCGACGGCGTGCTCGGCTCGCTCCGCTCGCTCGCGACCGCGCGCCTGATCTGCGTCTTCGGCTGCGGCGGCGATCGCGACCGCGGCAAGCGGCCCCTCATGGCGGAAGCGGTCGCCCGCCACGTCGATCTCGCGATTCTCACGTCCGACAATCCGCGCACCGAGGATCCCACGCGCATTCTCGACGACGCGGAGCGGGGGTTCGAGAGGGCGGGGCTCGTCCTGCTGCCGAACCTCGCGAGCGCGAAGCGCGGGTATCTCGTGCAATCCGATCGCGCCCAGGCGATCGCGAGCGCGCTTACGACCGCGCGCGCGGGTGACTGCGTCGTGATCGCGGGGAAGGGCCACGAGGATTACCAGATCATCGGGACCGAGAAGCGCCCGTTCGACGATCGCGCGACCGCGCGGCGGGTGCTCGCCGGACGCGGCGTCCGCTCGCGAGCAGCGTCCGAGGCGCGCTCGTGATGGCCGCGGAGGCGGTTCGCCCCGATCGCACCCCGCGCCCGTGGACGCTCGACGACGCCGAGCGCGCCAGCGCCGCGACGATCGTCCGGCGCGGCCGGGCGACGGCGTTCGCCCGCGTCACGACCGACACGCGGGCGATCACCGGCGGTGAGCTCTTCGTGGCCCTCGCCGGTGAACGCCACGACGCGCACGACTTCGCGGCGGCGGCCGTCACGGCCGGTGCCACGGGCCTCGTGGTCGCCCGCGACGTGACGCTTCCGGACGACGCCGACGTCACCGTGCTGCGCGTGGCCGATACGTTGACCGCGCTCCAGTCGCTCGCCGCCGATCTCCGCCAGCGCGTGGCGCCGACCGTGTTGGCGCTCACGGGCTCGAACGGGAAGACGACGACCAAGGAAATGCTCGCCGCGATCCTCGTCGCCGCCGCGGGGTCGGACGCGGTCCTGAAGACGCAGGGCAACCTGAACAACCTGATCGGCGTGCCGCTGACCCTCCTCGGTCTCTCCGGGAGCGAGCGCTACGCCGTGATCGAGATGGGGATGAACGCCCCTGGCGAGATCCGCCGGCTGACGGCCATCGCCGATCCGGACGTCGGGATCATCACGAACGTCGGTCCAGCGCACCTCGAGGGTCTCGGGTCCGTCGAAGGCGTGGCGCGCGCGAAGGGCGAGCTCTTCGCGACGATGCGGCCGACCGCGACCGCGATCGTGAACGTGGAGGATCCGCACGTGGCCGGGCTCGGCGCCGCCTTCGCCGGTCGCGTCGTGCGGTTCGGCGCCGGCACCGACGTCGCGGCGGACGGCATCCGCTGCGATGCGCGCGGGGCGGCGGCGTTCACGCTGCACCTCGGCGGCGACGCGATCGACGTGCAACTCCAGATTCCCGGTCGCCACAACGTCATGAACGCCCTCGCCGCCGCCGCGGCGGCGACCGCCGTCGGCGTCCCGCCGAAGGCCGTGCGCGCCGGCCTGCACGCGGCGACGTCCGTCGGCGGCCGCATGCGGGTCGTGCCGCTCGCGAGCGGCGTCACGATCGTCGACGACAGCTACAACGCCAACCCGGCGTCGGTCGCGGCCGCGCTCCGGAGCCTCGCGGACGCGCCCGCGACGCGGCGGATCGCGGTCCTCGGCGACATGCTCGAGCTCGGAGCCGCGAGCGTGGAGCAGCACCGGCAGGTCGGGATGCTCGCCGGCACGGTCGGCCTCACCGCGCTCTATCTCCACGGCGACTTCGCCGCGGACACCGCGCGCGGCGCCGCGACCACCATGGCCGCGGACGCGATTCACGTCGCGTCCGACCACGCGACGATCGCCCGTGCGCTTTCCGCCGACACGCGGCGCGGCGACTGGATCCTCGTCAAAGGATCGCGCGGCCAACGCATGGAGGAGGTCGTGCGCCTCCTCGGGGCGCCCTGACCCGATGCTCTATTCGATCCTCTACTCGCTCCATTCGACCTACAGCATCTTCAACGTCTTCCGGTACATCAGCTTCCGGACGCTGCTCGCGGCGCTCATGGCGCTCACGATCTCGTTCGTGCTCGGACCGGTCCTGATCCGCCGCCTCACCAAGAATCGCATCGGCCAGCCGATCCGGAGCGACGGCCCGGCGCGCCATCAGGTGAAGGCCGGCACGCCGACCATGGGCGGGACGCTGATCCTCTTCTCGTTGCTGCTCTCGACGCTGCTGCTTGCCGACCTCACGAACCCATACGTCTGGCTCGTGCTCTTCGTGACCGTCGGCTTCGGGCTCGTCGGCTTCGTGGACGATTTCCGGAAGTATCGGCGCGGCAACTCCGCGGGACTACGGGCGCGGCAGAAGTTCGTCGCCCAGTGCGTGATCGCGGCCGTGGCGGGCTTCCTTCTCCTCCAGGTACCCGGGTTCTCCCCGAGCATCGTGATGCCGTTCTTCAAGGAGGTGCAGTTCAACCTCGGCTGGCTCTACCTGCCGTTCGCGATGCTCGTCCTCGTCGGCGCGTCGAACGCCGTGAACCTCACCGACGGGCTCGACGGTCTCGCGATCGGGCCGGTGATGATCGCCGCTGGCACGTACATGATCTTCGCGTACGTCGCCGGGAACGTGAAGCTCGCCGAGTACCTCCAGATCTCGTACGTGCCGGGCGCCGGCGAGCTCTGCATCTTCTGTGGCGCGCTCGCCGCCGCGGGGCTCGGGTTCCTCTGGTTCAACGCGTACCCGGCGCAGATGTTCATGGGCGACGTCGGCTCGCTGCCGCTCGGCGCCGCGATCGCCATGGTGGCGCTCGTGACGAAGCACGAGATCGTGCTCGTCCTGGTCGGCCTGATCTTCGTGGTCGAGGCGCTCTCGGTGATCGCGCAGGTGACGTACTTCCGCTGCACCGGGGGAAAGCGGATCTTCCTGATGGCGCCGATCCATCACCACTACGAGCTCAAGGGCTGGCCGGAGCCGCAGATCATCGTCCGGTTCTGGATCATCTCCATCATCTGCGCGTTGATGGCGCTCAGCACGTTGAAGCTCCGGTGACGGCGCCGCCCGCCATTCCCGACGTCACCCGCGACTTGCCGGTGCTCGTCATCGGCCTCGCACGGACCGGCGTCGCGACCGCGCGGTTCCTGGCGGAGCGTGGGGCGCGCGTCCGCGCGGTCGACCGGCGGCCGGCGGCGGACCTCGGCGACGACGTCGCCGGGCTCGCGGATGTCGCCGACGTGCGGCTCGGCGCCGACGACCCGGCGGCCCTCGACGGCGTCGCGCTCGTCGTCCCGAGCCCGGGTGTGCCGCCCGACGGCGCGCTCCTCGCGGGGGCGATCGCGCGCGGCATTCCGATCGCCAGCGAGATCGAGATCGCGGCCCGGCACCTCGACGTGCCGATCCTCGCCGTCACGGGCACCAACGGGAAGAGCACGACCACCACGCTCCTCGGCGAGATGCTGCGCGCGGCGGGACATCGTACCTTCGTCGGCGGCAATCTCGGCACGCCGCTCGTGACCGCGGTCGGCGCCGGGGACGAGATCGAGGTCGTGGAGGTCTCGAGCTTCCAGCTCGAATGGGTGGATCGTTTCCGGCCGCGGGTCGGCATCTTCCTGAATCTCACGGACGACCACCTCGACCGCTATCCCGACCTCGACGCGTACGGCCGCGCGAAGCTCCGTTTGTTCGCGCGGCAAGGCGCGGACGACACGGCGGTGCTGAACGGCAGCGACCCCTGGCTGCGAACGCACGCCGCCGGTCTCGCGGCGCGGACACTCTGGTTCGGTGGCGGAGAGGGGGTCGCGGTTCGAGCCGACGAGGCCGCGATCAGGCTCCGTATGCAGGGGGCGGAAGAACTGTATCCGCTCGCCCGTGTCGCGCTCGCGGGAGCGCACAACCGCGAGAACATGATGGCGGCGATCGCGGCCGCGCGCGCCTTCGGCGTGCCGGCGGCGCGCGTGCAGGAAGCGCTCGAGCGCTTTCGCGGGCTCGCGCACCGTCTCGAGCTCGTGCGGGAGCGCGCTGGGATCCGCTGGGTCGACGATTCGAAGGGCACCAATGCCGGCGCCGTCATCAAATCGCTCGAGAGCTTTCCGGGAAACGTCATCCTGCTCGCCGGCGGCATCGAGAAGGGCGGGGACTACGGCGTGCTGCGCGATCCCGTACGGCGGCGGGTGAAGCGGGCGATTCTCTTCGGGGCGTCCCGCGAGATGCTCGCGAGCACGCTCGCCGACACGACGACCGTCGAGGTCGTCGACACGCTGGCCGCCGCCGTCGCGCATGCCGACAGCCATGCCGTCGCCGGCGACGTCGTGCTGCTCTCGCCGGCCTGCGCGAGCTTCGACCAGTTCCGCGACTACGCCGATCGCGGCCGGCAATTCCGAGCACTCGTGGAGGCCCTGTGACGACCGCCCGCGCTGCGACCGTCGGTGCTCCCATTCTCACTCGCCGCGTGAAGCCGTTGGCGAAGGCGCAGCCCGTCGTTGCCCGTGGCGGGGACCCGTGGATCATCGCCGCCGTGGCGATGCTCGTGACCGTCAGCATCGTGATGGTGTTCAACACCAGCTACTTCTTCGCGGGGGAGCGATTCGGCGATCCGATGCACGTCTTCCGGAAGCACCTCCTGTCGATCGGGCTCGGCGTGGCGATCGCGTTCGCGGCCTCGCGTCTCCGCTCCAGCACCTACGAACGGCTCGCCTATCCGGCGCTGGCGGTCGTCGTGATCCTGCTGATCGCCGTCTTGATCCCGGGCGTCGGGCTCGTGCGCGGGGGCGCGCGCCGCTGGATCGGGTTCGGCTTCATGAACCTCCAACCGTCCGAGATGGCCAAGGTGGTCGCCGTGCTCTACCTGGCCCACTCGATCGTGCGGAAAGGGTCGCGGCTCGACACCTTCTCGCTCGGCGTGCTGCCGCACGTGATCGTCATCGGCGTGCTCGCGGCGCTGGTCGTCGTCGAGCCGGATTTCGGAACCGCCGCGCTCCTCGGGGTGACGCTCTTCGCAATGCTGTTCGCAGGCGGCGTGCGCTGGTGGCACCTCGTGCTGCCGGTGCTGCCGATCGTGCCGCTCGCGATCTACGCGATCAGCTCGAGCCCGTATCGCCTGCGCCGCGTGATGGTCTTCCTCGATCCGTGGGAGCACCCCCGTGACGCCGGCTTCCAGCTGGTGCAGTCGTTCCTGGCGTTCGGCTCGGGCGGCCTGTTCGGCGCCGGCCTTGGCGAGAGCAAGCAGAAGATGTTCTACCTGCCGGAGGCCCACACCGATTTCATCTTCTCCGTGATCGGCGAGGAGCTCGGGCTCGTCGGCGCGCTCGTGATCGTCGGACTGTTCGCGCTGCTCGCCATGCGCGGGTTGCGCGTCGCCCTGCGCCATCCGACGACCTTCGGCCAGCTGGTCGCGTTCGGCGTGACGACGACCTTGGTGCTCCAAGCCGGGATCAACATGGCGGTCGTACTCGGCCTCCTTCCGACGAAAGGCCTGGCGCTGCCGTTCGTGAGCTATGGCGGATCGGCGATGATCGGGGCGATGGCGGCGGTCGGGGTCTTGCTCGCGCTCTCGCGCGAAGCCCGCTGAGGCACGGCCGATGAAGCTCCGGATGATGATCGCGGGCGGCGGCACGGGCGGCCATCTCTTTCCGGGGATCGCCGTCGCGGACGCGGCGCGCCGGCGCGACTCGGGGACGGCCATCCTCTTCGTCGGGAGCGCTCGCGGCATCGAGGCGCGCGTCGTGCCCGGGAGCGGCTTCGAGCTCGAGCTCTTGCCCGGGGCGCCGCTCCGCGGGCGCGGTATCGCCGGCAAGGTCGGCGCGCTCGGGACGCTCGGCGCCGGGATCATGCGGGCCCGCGCCGTCGTCCGGCGCTTCCGGCCCGACGTCGTCGTCGGCCTCGGAGGATACGCGTCCGCGCCCGCGGTCGTCGCGGGCCGGCTCGCGGGCGTGCCGATCGTGCTGCTCGAGCAGAACGCCAAGCCTGGCATGACCACCCGGCTCCTCGGGCGATTCGCCGATCGGGTGTGCGTGAGCTTCCCCGACACGGTGACCGGTTTCGCGCCGGGTCGGGCCGTCGTGACGGGCAATCCCGTACGCACCTTCCCGACGCGCGCCGCGGCGAGCGCGGAGTCGAAGGCGGGCGTCACGATCGCGATCGTGGGCGGCAGCGCCGGGGCGCACCGTCTGAACGACGCGGGCCCGGCGCTCCATGCGGCGCTCGCCGACGTGCCGAATCTTCGGATCATCCATCAGACCGGCCTCGCGGAGGAGGCCGCCGTCCGGAGCGCGTACGCCGGGGCCCCGAACGTCGACGTCCGCGCCTTCATCACGGACATGGGCGAGGTGTACGCGACCGCCGATCTGATCGTCTGCCGGGCGGGCGCCACCACGATCGCGGAGCTCGCGGCGCAGGGGCTGCCCGCGATCTTCGTGCCGTATCCCCACGCGGCCGACGATCACCAGCGCGCGAACGCCGAAGCGCTGGTCCGCGGCGGCGCGGCGCGCGTCGTTCTGGATCACCAGGCGACCGGAGGGAAGCTCGCCGAGGAGATCCGCGATCTCCTCGCGAGGCCCGATCAGCTCGTCGAGATGCGCAAGTGCATGCGGCAGTTCGCGCGTCCCGACGCCGCGGAGCGCGTGCTCGCAGTGATCGACGAGCTCGTCCAGGGGCGGCGATGAGGACGATTCCGGTCGACCTCGGCGCCCGCACGGCATAGAGGAGAGTGCACGCATGGAGCTGACCAAGCGCAAGCATCGCGTCCATTTCGTCGGGATCGGCGGGATCGGCATGAGCGGGATCGCCGAGGTCCTGTTGAATCTCGGCTTCCCCGTGAGCGGCTCCGATTTGAGCGCGAGCGACACGACCGAGCGTCTCGCGCGGCTCGGCGCGACGATCGCGCTCGGTCACCACGCGGATCGCGTCGCGCCCGACGTCGAGGTGGTCGTGATCTCGTCGGCGGTGAAGTTCTCGAATCCCGAGGTCGTGCGCGCGCGCGAGCTGGCGATCCCGGTGATCCCGCGCGCCGAGATGCTTGCCGAGCTCATGCGCATGAAGACCGGCATCGCGGTCGCCGGGACGCACGGGAAGACGACGACGACGTCGCTGCTTTCGCACGTGCTCGCCGAAGCCGAGCTCGATCCCACGATGGTGATCGGCGGCAAGGTGAAGGGACTCGGCTCGAACGCGCGGCTCGGACAGAGCACGTTGCTCGTCGCCGAGGCCGACGAGAGCGACGGCAGCTTCCTCGTGCTGACGCCGACGATCGCCGTCGTCACGAACATAGATCCCGAGCACCTCGACCACTATGGCAGCGTCGAGCGCATGCACGAGGCGTATCTCCAGTTCATCAACCGCGTGCCGTTCTACGGGCTCGCCGTCCTCTGTCTCGACAGCGTCGCCGTCCGCGCGCTGTTGCCGAGCGTCCGCAAGCGCCATCGCACCTACGGCTTCGGCAGCGACGCCGACCTGCAAGCGGTACACGTGCAAGTGAGCGCCGACGGGACGCGCTTCGACGTGCTCGATCGCGGGCGGTGGATCGGCGAGCTTCGGCTTCGCATGTTCGGCCGCCACAATGCGCTGAATGCGCTCGCCGTGACGGCGGCCGCGTGCGAGCTCGGCGTCCCGTTCGCGACCATCGCGCGCGCGCTCGGCTCGTTCGAGGGCATCCATCGCCGCTTCGAGATCAAGGGCGAGGTCGGCGGCGTCACGGTCGTCGACGATTACGGCCATCATCCCGAAGAGGTGAAGGCGACGCTCCGGGCCGCGCGCGAGGGATTCGGCCGGCGCCTCGTCGCGGTCTTCCAGCCGCACCGGTACACGCGGACGCGGGACCTCTTCGAGAGCTTCCTCGGCGCGTTCGACGACGCCGATTTGCTCGTGCTGACCGACATCTACGCGGCGGGCGAGGATCGCATCGACGGGGTCACGGGCGAGGCGCTCTACGAGGCGCTCAAGCGGCGCGGGCACACGGACGTCCGCTTCGTCGCGGACCGGCGGGCGATCGCGGCGGAGATCGTGCCGCATCTCCGCGGTGGCGACATGGTCGTGACGCTCGGCGCAGGTGACGTGCATCGGGTCGGGGACGAGGTGTTGCAGGCACTGACCGAGGAACGGCCGGTCGCACTGCAATAACCGAGAAGGAGGACCGTGGTGGACACGGGAGGCGGCGGAGGGGTGGAGGGAACGGGCGGAGCAGGCGCCAGTCTGGCGGAGCAGGGCCGTCGCGCGGGTCTCGTGGTCGTGCCGGCACCGCCGCCGCGGCGGCGTCCACTGGTCGCGCCGCCGGCCCCGTCGGCCGAGCTGCTCGTGGCGCTCGCGAGCGCGGGCGCGAACGTGCGGATCGCCGAGCCGCTCGGACGGCACACCAGCTTTCGCATCGGCGGTCCCGCCGACGTCTTCATCGAGGTCGCGAGCCAGCCCGAGCTGATGGGCATCCTGCGGGCCTGCGTGGCGCACGCGACGCCGGTCTTCTTCCTCGGCGGCGGCACGAACCTCCTCGTGAGCGACCGCGGCGCGCGCGGCGTCGTGGTGAAGCTCGGGAAGCCGTTCGACTTCGTCGAGTGGAATCTCGGGGGCGACGTCGCGCGCTTGCGCGTCGGGGCGGCGGTGCCGTTCAAACGACTGGTCTCGCAGACGGTGGCCGAAGGATTCGCGGGCCTCGAATTCGGCGAGGGCATCCCCGGCACCGTCGGCGGGGGGCTCCTGATGAACGCGGGGGCGTTCGGCGGCGAGATCGGGCGCGTCGTCGACGCGCTCGAGGTGGTGACCGACCGGGGCGACGCGCTCGTGCTGCCGCGCGACCGTCTCGACTTCGCGTATCGCCGGCTCGATCTCCCGACACGGGCGATCGTGACCGCGGTCCGCGTGACGCTCCGGCGCGGCGAGCCCGCGGTGCTCGCGGCCGCGGTCCGCGAGGCCAAGGCGCGCCGCGACCGGCACCAGCCGAAGGGGCATCCGAACGCCGGCTCGATCTTCAAGAACCCGCCCGGGCAACCGGCCGGGAAGCTGCTCGAGGCCGTCGGTCTCAAGGGAGCGCGGCTCGGCAACGCCATGGTGTCGCTCCGGCACGCGAACTTCATCGTGAATCTCGGTGGCGCGCGGGCGTCGGACGTGAAGGGACTGATGGATCTCGCGGCGCGCGTCGTGCGCCAGCGACTCGGCGTCGAGCTCGAGCCCGAGGTGCGGTTGGTGGGGGATTGGTGACGGGACGATTTCGGCGGGCGCGAGTGGCGGTGCTCCTCGGGGGGCTGTCGGCGGAGCGAGAGATTTCGGTGCAGAGCGGAACGGCGGTCGCGAAGGCCCTCCGGGGCCTGGGCTATCGCGTGACGACGGTGACGGTCGGCCGGGATCTCCCGGCGCGGCTCGCGCGGGTGCGGCCCGACGTGGCGTTCAACGCCCTGCACGGCCGATACGGCGAGGACGGCGCGGTGCAGGGTGTTCTCGAGGTGATGGCGATCCCGTACACGGGCCCGGGTCTCCTCACGAGCGCGCTCGCGATGGACAAGACGATGGCGAAGACGGTGTGGCGCTCGCAGGGGCTCCCCACACCGGCGTGGATCACCGTCGATCCGTCGGTGCGCCGGCTGCCCGCGCTCCCCGCGAAGCTGCCGCTCGTCGTGAAGCCCAACAGCGAAGGCTCGAGCGTCGGCGTGTCGATCGTCCGCCGCCGCGCCGCGCTCGGCGCCGCGGTGAAGCTCGCGGGCCGTTCCGACGCGCGCGTCGTCATCGAGGCGTACGTGCCGGGGAAGGAAGTCACCGTCGGCATCCTCGACGGCCGCGCGCTCGGCGCGCTCGAGGTCGTCGCGAAGGGCGAGTTCCACAGCTACGACGTGAAGTACACGGCGGGGCGCGAGGAGTTCTTCATGCCGGCCCGGCTGTCGAAGGCGACGACGACGCGCGTGCTCGCGCTCGCGGAGGCCGCGCACGCGGCGCTCGGCGGGGGGGCGTACAGCCGGGTCGATCTCCGGGTCGACGGCCGGAAGCCGGCGCTGATCGAGCTGAACTCGCTGCCTGGCCTCACCTCCCTGTCGTACCTGCCGCGCATCGCCGCGCACGCGGGCGTCGACTTTCCCGTTCTCTGCGAGACCATCCTCGATCGCGCGACGCTCCACGTCCGGGAGAGCAAGCGATGAGCCGGCCCGAGCGCCGCAAGCGCCGGCAGCTCCCGGCATGGCTCCGCCAGCGGCCGAATCTCGGCGCGATTCCGGGGGCGTTGCGGACACGCCGCGACGCGGTCAGGCTCCGCTGGCGGAAGCGGCGCGCCGCGACGCTGCTGCGCTGGCGCGCACGGCGCGACGCGACCCGCACGCGCTGGCGGGTCCGCCGCGACACGACCCGGACACGCTGGCGCGAGCGCCGCGCGGCGTTCGTCACGAGCGCCTGGCCGGTGCGGCTGCGGATCGGGAGCGTCGTCACGGCGGTGCTGATGACGGCCGGCCTCGCGGTGCAAGAGGGTCCCCGGGCCGTGGCGGCGATCGCCGACCATCCGTATTTCGCCGTGAGCGAGATCGTCGTCACCCCGACCAAGCACGTCCGGCCGGGGGCTCTGCTCGAGTCCGCGGACCTCCGGGCGGGAACGAGCCTCTGGCGGCTCGAACCCGCCGAGCTCGAATCCCGGCTCGAAGCGCACCCGTGGATTCGGCGCGCCGCCGTCCGGCGCGAGTTCCCGCGACGCCTCGTGGTCGACGTGGCCGAACGCGAGCCGGTCGCGATCCTTTTCCTCGACCAGCTCTACTACGTCGACACGACCGGCACCGCGTTCGTGAAGGTCGGTGAGCGGGACCCGCTCGATCTGCCGTTCGTGACGGGGGTCGAGGCCGCCGTTCTCGCCGACGAACGGCCATACGCGCGCCACGCGATCCGGCAGGCGCTCCGCCTCCTCCGCTCGATGGCGGCCGCGGGACTTCCATTCCGCATCTCGGAGGTGCATATCGAACGAGAGCGGGGCATCACGGTATTTCCCGTCGAGCCGCGGGTGGCGCTCACCTTCGGTTGGAGCGGGTTCGGCAGCAAGCTCGGGCGGCTCGGCCGCGTGTTGCAGGATTTTCGAGGGCGTGAGCGTCAGATTCGCGAGATCGATCTGACGATGGGGACGGCGGCGGTGGTGCGGTTGCGGCAGCCGGGTGCAAAAAAGGCCAAGCGCGCGCGAGCCTGATTCGCCGGCGGGATTGTGAGGCGGGGATGACGAAGCGGACCGGTATGGTGGCGGCCCTCGATCTCGGCACGGCGAAGACCTGCGTCGTCGTCGGCGCGGTGAGCGAGCACGGCATCGAGGTGTGCGGGCTCGGCGAGGCGCCGTCGCGCGGCCTCCGGAAGGGCGTGATCGTGCACGTGCAGTCGACCGTGCAGGCGATCCGGAAGGCCGTCGAGGAAGCCGAGGCCATGGCGGGATGCGAGATCCGTCACGTGACGGCGAGCATCGGCGGTGGTCACATCCGCGGCCTCTCGAGCCACGGCGTCGTCGCGGTGCGGAACGGCGAGGTGTCCGCGGGCGACCTGAATCGCGTGCTCGATGCCGCGCGCGCCGTCGCGGTGCCGGCGGATCGCGAGGTCCTCCACGTACTGCCCCAGGAGTACATCATCGACGACCAGGAGGGTCTGAAAGAGCCGATCGGGATCGCCGGCGTCCGGCTCGAGGCCAAGGTCCACGTCGTGACCTCGCAGGTTTCGGCGGCGCAAAATCTCGTGAAGTGCTGCAAGCAGGCCGGGCTCGTGGTCGACGACGTCGTGCTCGGCGCGCTCGCGTCCGCCGACGCCGTGCTGACCCCGGAGGAAAAGGACCTCGGCGTGGCCCTGGTCGACGTCGGCGCCGGCACGACGGACGTCGTCATCTTCCACGCCGGCGCCGTCCGGCACACCGCGAGCCTGCCGCTCGGCGGCCAGCACCTCACGAACGACATCGCGGCGGGCCTCCGGACCCCGACGGCCGAGGCGGAGAAGATCAAGCAGCGCTTCGGGTGCGCGCGGGCGGCGGTCGTCGAGCGGCACGTCGAGATCGAGGTGCCGAGCGTCGGCAACCGCGACCCCCGCGTCCTCTCGCGCCACATCCTCTGCGAGATCATCGAGCCGCGGGTCGAGGAGATCTTCCAGCTCGTCGCGCGCGAGATCATCCGCTCGGGGTACGAGGAGGTGCTCGCCTCGGGGGTCGTGCTCGTCGGGGGCACGGTGCTGTTGGATCACATCGGAGACGTCGCCGAACAGGTGCTGCGGCTGCCGGTGCGGATCGGCGTGCCGCACCACGTGCATGCGCTCGCGGATCTCGTCGCGAGTCCGATCCACGCGGCGTCGATCGGGCTCTTGCTCGCGGGTGGGAATGGTGGGAAGCCGGTGCGACTGCATGCGGGGCGCGCCGACGGACTCCTCGGTCGCGTGCGTCACCGGATGGGAGAGTGGCTGCGGGATTTTTTTTGAGCGTGCGACACCTCGTCGCGATCACGCGGGGCGAAATTGCGTGACAGCGATTTTGAATTGCGGTACAGGGGGTGAGGCATGAAGCGGCGGCAGGGACGTGGGAATGGTGGGAGAGACGGCGCCAGCTCGCCCAGGAGTGACAGCCGTCCTGTCCAGGTTGTTGAAGGAGGTGGGGTGATGCAAGAGATCGATGGCGTCCAGCTGGGCGCGCGTATCAAGGTCGTCGGCGTCGGCGGCGGTGGCGGCAACGCGGTCAACACGATGATCGCGGCCGGTCTCCAGGGCGTCGACTTCATGACCGCCAACACCGATGCGCAGGCGCTGAAGGCGAACCTGGCGTCGGTGAAGCTCCAGCTCGGCACCGCCTTCACCAAGGGGCTCGGGGCCGGCGGCAACCCTGACGTCGGCCGCAAGGCGGCGACGGAAGACGTCGAGCGCATCCGCGAGGTCTTGAGCGGCGCCGACATGGTGTTCGTGACCGCCGGCATGGGCGGCGGCACCGGAACCGGTGGAGCGCCGGTCGTCGCGCGGGTCGCTCGCGAGCTCGGCGCGCTCACGGTCGGCGTCGTGACGAAGCCCTTCCACTTCGAGGGCAAGAAGCGCGGGCGTCAGGCCGAAGAAGGCATGCGCGAGCTCAAGGCGAACGTCGACACGCTGATCGCCATCCCGAACCAACGCCTCCTCGCCGTCGCCGGCCGGAACATGTCGATCCTCGAGACCTTCAAGAAGGCCGATGACGTCCTCCTCCAGGCGGTGCGCGGCATCTCCGACCTCATCACCGTCCACGGTCTCATCAACCTCGACTTCAACGACGTTCGCACGATCATGTCCGAGATGGGCATGGCCCTCATGGGCGCCGCCGTAGCGAGCGGCGAGGACCGCGCCGTCGAGGCCGCCCAGAAGGCGATCTCGAGCCCGCTCCTCGAAGACGTCTCGATCCAGGGCGCGCGCGGCGTCCTCATCAACATCACCGGTGGCCCCGACCTCACGATCCACGAGGTCAACGAGGCCGCGACCCTCATTCAGGAAGAGGCCGACGACGAGGCCAACATCATCTTCGGCGCCGTCATCGACGAGAGCCTCCACGACCAGATTCGCATCACGGTCATCGCGACCGGCTTCGGCGAGCCGCGTGAAGAGGTGAAGCGTCCCCCGACCGCCTCGGCGCAGCCGGCGGTGGCAGCTCCGGTGCAGCAGGCGGCCCCAGCTGCCGCCCCGTCGGCACCGCGCATGGCCTTCACGCGTGAGCCGGTGCGCGAGGCGGCGCAGACGGCCGCGGCGACCGCCCGCAAGGTCGTTCGCGTCGGCGGCATCAACGATCTCGACGGAACGATGTGGACGCGCGCGAACGGCGGTGGCGAGCGTGGCGAGCCCATCTCCCTCACGGTCCCCGAGGACGACGACAGCCTCGACATCCCGACGTTCCTCCGGAAGCAAGCCGACTAGTCGATTTCGTCCCCGTGCGATCGGCGGGCTCGTTGCCCGCCGATCCTCCGATTGGCGAGTGCGAGCCGGCGAGCTCGAGATCGCCGGTCGCGGATCACCAACCTCGGGGCGCGGAGTCCATCCGCGCCCCTCGCGCCCCCTCACCCTCCCTCGTAGTCGATAGCGACGACCTCCAGCGCTTCCTCGCCGTTCGTCGTGTGCAGCTTGCCGATGTCCCCGGTCTGTAGCCCTGTGAGCGCGCGCGCGAGCGGAGCCAGGAACGCGATGCGTCCGTGCGCGGGGTCGGCTTCGTCGACGCCGACGATCGTCCAGCGCGCGGTCGTTCCGTCCTCGCGAAGGACGGTCACGGTCGCGCCGAACCGCACCTCGTCGTGCGACTGTCGCCGCGGGTCGACGAGCTGCGCGCTCGCGATCCGTTCGCCGAGCGCCGCCGCGCGGGCGGCGTTGCGTGCGAGCTTGCGCGCACGATCGCCGTCCTCGGCCGCTGCCGTGAGCGCTCGGCGCTCTCGATCGAGCCCCGCGAGCTCGGTGCGCAACAGCTCGAGGCCGCGCGCGGTGACGTAGTTCGGGACGCCGGCCGGCAGCGGTGCGCGCGGCGGGACGACGATCGGATCGTCCGGAGCCTCTTCGCTCGTGAACGCTTTGCTCACGACGCGATTTTGACGATTGAGGCCGTAGTTGTCAGCTGGTAGCGTTCGCCGACGTCGTCGAGGAGGGTCTGAGTGAATCATCCACAAAGGAAGCAAACGATCAGCTGTGACAATCTGAATCATCGCCGCGCCAATGCGCCGGTCGCGCATTGTCCGCAGTGCGGCGGGGTCGTGAACCAGAGTCTCAGCGGCGCCGCGCGCTGCGACGACGCGCGCCATCTCGCGGCGCGGCGCACGTTCGCAGCGTACTGCATCCAATGCGGAACGCAGCTGATCGCCCCGCTCAAGTAGCCGTTCGTCTCCCACGCGAGGTCGAGCGCGACCCGCGTCATGGCACCGTTCTTCGGGTGCTCGCCGCCGACAGCCGGCGGCTCTGGCCCGGCGCGATCCTCGAAGCGCCGGTCGTTCCGCTGACCGCCGAGCTTCGTGCCGCGCTGGGAAATCCCGCGGTGCGGAGCGCGCTCGTCCGCGGACTCGAGGCGGCGCAATCCGCCCTGGCCGGCGAGGCCCGGGGCCTCGCCGCGTCGCCGGCTGCGGCCCCCGAGCCGCGGGTATCGCGTCTTCTCCTGGCGGCGAACGACGGGGCCGAGCGCTTGTACCGTCAGATCGAGCGGCTCGCCCGGGAGCACGCTCCGCGGGTGCTGGTGTGCCTCCTCGATGTGCCGAGCGCGACCCTCGGGGAGCTCCTCTTTGGGCCCGGCGCGGCCGCCAAGGTCGTCCTCACGAGCCACAAGGACGCCGTCACGCGCCTGCTCCTGGCGCTCGCCCCGCCGGCCAAGTCCTAGTCCTCGCGGTATCTCAAGTTACGCCCCCCGACGGCCGACATCCTGTCGCGAGCGCGATGACATTCGCGCGGTTCGCACGGCACATCGCATGTTCACCATCATTGGACTCGTCGTCGTCATGGGCTGCGTCATCGGCGGCTTCGCTTACATCAACGGCCCGATGCACGTGCTCTTCCAGCCGGGCGAGCTCATCATCATCGGCGGCGCCGGCATCGGTTCGCTCTTGATCTCCGCTCCGGGCAAGTCTCTCAGCGGGGTGATGGGGGGGTTCAAGACCGCTTTCGCGGGCTCGACGCCGACGAAGAGCGACTACCTCGATCTCCTCAAGATGCAGTACGAGGTCTTCCAGTTCATGCGGAAGAACGGCGCCGTCGCGCTCGACGAGCACGTCCAGGACTTCCACAAGAGCGCCATCTTCTCGAAGTACCCGAGCTTCCTGAAGAACCATCACGCCGAGTCGTTCATGCGCGACGCCTTGAAGCAGATCGTGAACGGCACCGCGTCGGCGGAGGAGCTCGATACCCTCCTCGACACCGAGCTCGACACGCACCACGAAGAGCACATGATTCCGGTCGGCCTGATCCAGAAGGTCGGCGATGCGTTTCCGGCTCTCGGGATCGTCGCCGCCGTTCTCGGCATCATCGTGACGATGGGGTCGCTCGACGCCGGCCCGGAAGAAATCGGCCATCACATCGGCGCAGCGCTCGTCGGAACGTTCCTCGGAGTGCTCTTGTCGTACGGCGTGTTCGGCCCGATCGCGACCAACATCGAGGTCCAAGGTGCCGCCGCGGCCAAGTATCTGCGGTGCATCAAGGACGGCCTCGTCGCGTCGCAGCGAGGAACGTCGCCGATCGTGGCGATCGAGTTCGCGCGCAAGGCCATCTTCGAAAGCGTGCGTCCGACGAGCGATGAGCTCGACGAAGCGGTGCGCGCCCTCAAGAGCGCCTGATGTCGGCCAAAGCCCAGCCCCAGGTCGTCGTCCGCTGGAAGAAGAAGAAGGGACACGGCGGCGGTCACCACGGCGGCGCGTGGAAGGTCGCGTATGCCGACTTCATCACCACGCTGTTCGCGCTGTTCTTGGTGCTCTGGCTGCTGAGCCAGGCCGATCTGAAGCTCCGCCAAGAGATCGCGCGCTACTTCCGGAACGCGGGCGTACAATCCGGCGGGTCCATGCTCGGCGACAAGTTCCAGCAGGCGCGGACGAACGACGTCCGGCCGCTCGAGGCCTCGCTGACGATCGTGCAGGGCTCCGGGGAAGAGCTCCAGGCGCTGCGCGGCCACGCCAAGGAGATCCAGGAAGCGCTCGAGCGAGGAGCCGAGTTCGGGGCCATCAAGGATCACGTGCGGATCGAGGTGACGGCGGAAGGTCTCGAGATCCAGATCGTCGACTCGGGCAGCAGCGGCAAGAAGGGCCTGCTCTTCGACCTCTCCAGCTCGGCGTTGAAGCCGGAGCTCGTGGCGCTCTTGAAGGAGCTCGCCGGCCACCTGAAGGAGCTGCCGAATCACATCGAGATCGGCGGACACACCGATGCCCGGCCGTTCGCCGCGAACGCGGCGCAGAGCAACTGGGATCTGTCGTTCGCGCGCGCGAACAACGCGCGCGCCGTGCTCGAGCAGGCGGGCATCCGCGCGAACCAGATCCTCCGTATCAGTGCCTACGGCTCCGAGAGGCCGCTGAACGCGGCCGATCCCATGGCCGACGAGAACCGCCGGCTGAGCATCCTCGCGCGGCGCGAGAAGGCCGCCAAGACGGACGAGGCCGGGCCGGCATCGGTCGGCTTCGGCGGGCAGCCGGTCGCTCCGCCCATCGTCCAGCCGGGCACGCCGCCGGTCTGATCACCGTCGCGCTCAGGCGAGATCGAACAGCAGTATCTCGTTGTCGACCGCGGTGCCCGCCGCGATCGATACGTGGCCCTCGTCACTGAGCGCCGCACCGTCCCCGGCCGTCAGCGGCTCCCCGTTGACGGTGACCGACCCCCGCACCACCTGCACCCAGGAGTGCCGGCCCGGCGCGAGCTGGTGGCTCACGCGTTCAGCCGGTGCGAGCAGGCTCGCGTACAGTGCCACGTCCTGGTGGATGGTGACCGCACCCTCGCGCCCGTCGGGCGCGCCGACGAGGCGGAGTCGTCCGCGTTTCTCCTCGGCTGGAAACGCCCGTTGCTCGTAGCTCGGCGCACCGCCCGTCTTCGCCGGGAGGAGCCAGATCTGGAGCAGGTGCACGGGATCCGTGGCCGAGGCGTTCTGCTCGCTGTGCGTGATCCCCGTTCCCGCGCTCATCCGTTGCACGTCGTCGGGACGGATCGTCGAGCCGTTCCCCATGCTGTCCCGATGGGCGAGGGCACCGGCGAGCACGTACGTGACGATCTCCATGTCGCGGTGCGGGTGCGTGCCGAAGCCGCCGCCTCCGCGGACGACGTCCTCGTTGATGACGCGAAGCGCGCGAAACCCCATGTGCTTCGGGTCGTGGTACTCGCCGAACGAGAAGGTGTGGCGGGTGTCGAGCCAGCCGAAGTCGAAGTGGCCGCGGTCGCGGGATCGCCTGATGGTGAGCATGGGTGTTGGAATGCGCCCCGTTTCCGCGCTCGTCAACGTCGGGGTTGGGGCCTATACTCCTCCCCCCGATGCCCGAATCCCCGCGCGAGCGATGGCAGCGCCGGCGCGCCGACGAGCGGTTCCTCTTCACGCCGTCGGGCGGCGGCGACGTGTCGGTTTGCCTCGTCTATCCGAACACCTACGCGGTCGGAATGGCGAACCTCGGATTCCAATCCGTCTTCGAGATCCTCTCGACCCATCCGCGGGTGCACTGCGAGCGGGCCTTCCTGCCCGACGCCGACCAGCGCGGCGACGAGGTCGTCAGCTTCGAGAGCGGGCGCCGGCTGCGGGACTTCGAGGTCGTCGCGTTTTCGATCTCGTTCGAGACGGACTACCTGCACGTCGTCGACATCCTGGCAGGGGCGGGCATCCCGCCGCTGCGCGCCGATCGCGGCGGCGGCCCACTCCTGCTGTGCGGCGGTCCGGCGACGTTCCTCAATCCCGAACCGATCGCCGACTTCTTCGACCTCTTCCTGGTCGGTGAAGGGGAGGACATGATCCCGGAGTTCCTCGCGCGCTACGTGGACGCGCGGGACGCGGGCGGTGGACGCGACGGTGTCCTCGATGCGGTCGCGGAGGTCGGCGGCGCGTATCGACCGGATCGCTACGCGATCACGTACGCCGGTGACGGCACGATCGAGTCGGTCGCGTACTCGGGCCCCGGATCCGGCGTCGTCACGCGGCGGCTGATCGCCGATCTCGACCGCTTCACGACGGCCTCGAAAGTGCTCGCGCCCGACGCGGTCTTCGGCGACATGTACCTCGTCGAAGCGAGCCGCGGCTGCGAGTGGGGCTGCCGCTTCTGCGCCGCCGGATACATGTACCGGCCGATCCGGCATCGGAGCGTCGAGACCCTCCGCGGCGCCATCGAGGCCGGCATCGGCGAGCGCAGCACGGTCGGGCTCGTCGGCGCCGAGATGGCGAGCGTGCCGGGCGTCGCCGAGCTCTGTGAATTCGTCGCCGACCGTGGCGGCCGCGCGTCGCCCTCGTCGCTGAAGGCCGACGTCATCACGCACCGCCTGGCGCGCGCCCTCGGAAGGAGCGCCAATCAAAGCGTGACCATCGCACCCGAAGCCGGGTCCGAACGCATGCGGCGGGTGATCAACAAGAACCTCACCGAGCCCGAGATCCTGCGTGCCGCCGATTGGCTGGTCGGGGCCGGCGTCCGCGCGATGAAGCTCTATTTCATGATCGGGCTCCCGACCGAGACGCACGCGGACGTGGAGGGCATCGTCGAGCTGACCCAACGCATCGGCGCACGGTTCCAGCGCGAGGGCCGGGTGCAGCAGATCCGGCTGTCGGTGAACCCGTTCGGGCCGAAACCGTGGACGCCGTTCCAGTGGGAGCCGATGGAGGACCTCCGCTCCCTCAAGGTCAAGATCGGCGGCCTGAAGCGCGCGATCGGGCGGCTGCGTGGCGTCGACATCGACGTCGAGTCGCCGCGCGAGTCCTACTACGCGACCGTGCTTTCGCGCGGCGACCGGCGAGTATCCCGCTTCCTGCTCGCGGTCCACGCGGCGGACGGCGACTGGTGGAGCGTGCTGCGCGCGTGGGAGCGCGATCCGCCCGCCGACGGCTTCGATCCACGGATCTTCTCGCACCGTCCGTACGCGTCCGACGAGATCCTGCCGTGGGACTTCCTCGACCACAGCCTCCACAAGCGTTTCCTCTGGGTCGAGCGCGAGCGGGCGCGGGAAGAGCGGCAGACGATGCCGTGCGACGTCACGACGTGTCGGGTGTGCGGGGCATGCTGAGCGAAGGAACCCGGTGGCGATCGTAGGCACCGGCGTCGACGTCGCCGAGATCGCGCGCGTTCGCGCGGCCCTCGACGAGCCGCAAACGGGCGCGCGCTTCAAGGCGCGGGTCTTCACGGCGGGCGAGCAGGCGTACTGCGACGGGCGTGGTCCGGGGTGCTACGAGAGCTACGCGGCGCGTTTCGCCGCGAAGGAAGCCACGATGAAAGCGCTCGGCATCGGCTGGGGCGCGCAGATGGGCTGGCTCGACATCGAGGTCGTGCGCGAGCCGGACGGTCGTCCGACGATCCGTCTTCACGGCAAGGGCGCGGCAGCGGCGGCGGCGGCCGGCGTCGCGCGCGCGCACCTCGCGCTCACGCACACGAAGGACCTGGCGGTCGCGCAGGTCGTCCTCGAACGCGACCCGTGACGGCCGCTCGGGCCGATCGCCGCGGCGGCGGCGACTTCCGCTGCTACTCGCCGCGGAAGTCGGGCTTCCGCTTCTCGAGGAACGCGCGCACGCCCTCGGCGTAGTCCGCGCTCGCGAAGCAGCTCGCGATCATGCGGCGGACCGCGTCGAGGTCGCGTACGGCGGGATCGCGCTGGGTCTCGGCGATCGCACGTTTGGCCGCGCGAAGCGTGAGCGGCGCGTTCGCCGCGATGCCTTCCACGTAGCCGCGCGTGAAGGACTCCAGGTCGGCCTTCGCGACTACTTGGTTGACGAGCCCGATGCGTAGCGCTTCCGGCGCGGAGTACTGGCGCGCGGTGAAGAAGATCTCGCTCGCCGCCGCCGGTCCCACCAGGCTCACGATGCGCTCGACGCCGTCGTACGCGTATCCGAGGCCGAGGCGCGCCGGCGGAAGGGCCATCCGCACGTCGTCGGCCGCGACCCGCAGGTCGGCACACGCCGCGAGTGCCAGCCCGCCTCCGATGCACACGCCCTGGAGCATGGCGACGAGCGGCTTCTCGAAGCCGAGGAGGGCGGCGAAGGCCCGGCCGTTCGTCTGCTCGTAGGCCGCCGCCGAGGCGGGGTACTTCCGGTGCGTCGAGAACTCAGAGATGTCGGCACCCGAGGCGAACGCGTCCGAGCCGGCTCCGCGCATGACGACCACCCGGACGTTCCGGTCGGCGGCGAGGTCCGCGACGAGCTCGGGGATTGCCTCCCACATCTCGAAGCGGACGGCGTTCAGCCGCGCCGGGTTGCGGAGGATCATCCAGGCGATGCCCCCGTCGCCACGCTCGACGTCGACCCCGAACTCGCCGTTCATCTCGAGCTTGCGCACGCGGGCCGTCGTATACGAGCCCTTCGGCTTCCGCCAGGCGGACCTCGCGACGCTGGCGGCCGGGCGCCGGCCGCGAGTAGAATGCGCCCCGCGAGTGGAGGGGTGGTGATGGAGCATCGGTTTCAGACCAGTCGGCTCACGCGTGGCAATGTCGTCTTCCCGACGATCATGGTGGTCACCGATCGACACGTCCGGCGCATCAAGCCGTCGCTCGTCGGACGGGTGGAGGAGAGCATCAGTCTCCGCCAGGTGTCGTCGGTGACGGTCAATCAGGGTGCGATCTTCGCCGACGTGACGATCCACTCGTCGGGCGGCACCGATCCGCTGAAAAGCCACGGCCACACGAACGCCGACGCGAAGCGCCTGAAGGACATCATCGAGGAGCTCCAGACGAACATCCTCACCGCCGGCGTCGCCGATCTGAGCGGTCTGCGGTCGTGTCCGCGCTGCGCCGAGACGATCAAGGTCGCGGCCCAGGTTTGCCGGCATTGCGGCGCCGACATCCCGATCGTGTTGACCGAAGAGGTCGTCGAGGAAGCCGAGCCGGGGGCTGAAGCGCCCTCGACTGCGTCCTCCGCACGGGAGATCGAGCCCGCACTCGACGACGAGCCGGCCGTGGCACGCGACACCAAAGACTGGACTTGGAGCTGATCCCATGAGCGACGAATTCGCCCCCGCCAAAGCCCGCTTTCGCGCCCTGGTGCAGGAGATCGATCCCGACGTCACGGTCGTGATCCCGGAGCGCTCGACGCAGGACGCGTTTCGCATCTCGCTGACACGCGGGCCGAATCGCCGCTTCCTCACGATCTCCGAGGACGACATGCTCGACCTCGTCGAGGACGACAACGCCGCGGCGAAGATGCACGCGACGCTTCGTCAGGAGATCGCGCAGCTGTAGCGCGCTCGTCCGCGTCAGGCGCGCGTGTCGATGCGCCGGCGCGGCGCCTCGTCCGTGGCCGCGTCGTCGCGGCGTCGGCGAATCTGCTCTGACCCTTCGTCGTCGACGCTCTTCGTGCGCGGCGGAGGATTGCTCGCGGACTTCGCGAGCGCGAGCGCTTTCTGCGAGAGCTGCACCACCACCTCGCGCGTGGGATCGCCGGCCGGGCGGAGCCCGGGCGAACCGTACGCGGCTCGCTCCGTCGTGCGTGCGACCGCCTCGCGGTCGATCTCGGGCGGCGTGATCCCGCGCCGCAGGTCGTTCGCGAGCGCCGTCGTCGAGCGCGTCGGACCCGCCGTGCCGGGAAGGCCGACTGTCGGGTCGAGATCCATCGAGGAACAGCAGACCAGCGCCGACGTCGATCGCCTAGGCGGGAACGCGTCGTCGGGGAAGAAAACCACGCCCGAGGTGCGCGTTCGCTTGTGGCAACGCCCTGCGAGATCGCGTGGGGGACGCCTCAGGCCGGCCGTGACGCGATCGCGATGTCGGCGAGCCGGCGCACCGACTCGCCCATCGCGGCGAAACGTTCGTCCTTCGTCTGGCCGCGCACGAACCGCACGTAGATCTGCTGGAGCACGACCGCGAGCTTGAAGAGCGCGAACGTCTCGAAGAACGCGATGTCCGCGACGTTGCGATCGACGCGTGCGGCATAGCGGGCGACGACCTCGGCGCGCGTCGGGAACCCTTCGAGGTAGGTGGGCTGCATTGCGATCGCCAGGCGCTCGGGCGGGTCGCTCGCCTCCGGCCAGTAGCCAAGGAGCGTGCCGAGGTCGATGCGCGGGTCGCCGAGCGTCGTCATGTCCCAGTCGAGGACGGCCACGACGTGGCCGGGATCGGAGGGATCGAGCATCATGTTGTCGAGCTTGAAGTCGTTGTGAACCACCGTCGGCGCCGCGGGCGCCGGCAGGTGCGCGAGCAGCCACGCCGCGAGCGACTCCATCGCCGGCTGTTCCTCGGTTTTGGCGCGGTGCCACCGCTCGGCCCAGCCCCGAATCTGCCGCTCGACGAAACCCTCCGGCTTCCCGAGCGCCGCGACCGGCGTGCCCGCGACCGGCACGAGGTGGAGATCCGCGAGCGCGTCGATCGCCGCCTCGCCGATGCGGCGCCTGGTCTCGGGCGTACTCGGAATTTCCGGCGGGATCTCGCGCCGCACCACGATGCCATGCCTTCGCTCCATGACGAAGAAGGGCGCGCCGATGACGGCGGGGTCCTCGCACAAGACGAACACGCGCGGCGCATGCGGATAGTACGGCCCGAGGGCCGCGAGGGCGCGATATTCGCGCACCATGTCGTGCGACTTCGGTGCGATCGGACCGAGCGGCGGCCGGCGGAGCACGTACTCGCGCTCGCCGTAGCGCAGCAGGTAGGTCAGGTTCGCGTGCCCGCCGGGAAACTGGAGGATGTCGAGCGGACCGTCGCTCCCGGGCAGCTTGCCGCGCAGGTAGTCGGCGACGATGCGCGCGTCGAGCTGCTCGTCCGGCCGAACCGGCGTGACGTCCGACGAATCGACCACGGCCCCCTCAGGCGCCGTAGCGCGCGATCGCGAATTGGACGATCTCCGCGATCAGATCGCAGTGCGAGCGGCCCGACTTCTTTGCGGCCTTCGCGAGCTCGGCAGTCGAGAGTAGCCACGGGTTCGGGTTGCACTCGATCACGTGCGCGGTTCCCTCGGCGTCGAGCCTGATGTCGATGCGGCCGTAGTCGCGAAGCCGGAGGGCCTGGTACGCCGCGATGGCGGTCGCCTTGAGATGCGCCTCCACCTCTTCGCCGAGGTCGTCCGGAAAGAACGGTTGGGTCCGGCGGTAGACCTCCGTCCCTTCCTCCCACTTCACCTCGGTGCCGGCGATGCGCGGCGTGCCCTCGGGGAGCTGCGAGAGATCGAGCTCGACGATCGGCAACGCTTCGGGGTCGCCGTTGCCGAGGACGGCGACGTAGATCTCGCGGCCCTCGATGTACTCTTCGATCAGGACGGGCCCGTCGAAGTCGGCGTGGATCGCGTCGATGCGCTCCATCAGTTCCTTCAAGCTGCCGACGACGGCGCTGAAGCGGATGCCGATCGACCCGTCCTCGAGCCCGGGCTTCACGATCACCGGGAAGTGGATGTCGTGCGCCCACTCGAGCCGTCCGCGATGCCCGGTCATGAACGACGGCGTCTTGATGCCGTGGAACGCGAAGATCTTCTTCGCGAGCGCTTTGTCCTGCGCGAGGTACAGACCGTGCGGCCCCGCGCCCGTGTACCGCCGGCCCATCAGCTCGAGGTAGGCCGCGACGTGCATCTCTTTCGTGTCGTCGGCGGCGTACGACTCGGTGAGGTTGAAGTAGAGGTCGGCGCGCTCGGTCGCGAGCGAGTGCAGCGTCTCCGGCGTGCCGTCGAGCGTGTGGTAGAACGGCTCGTGGCCCGTCTTCTTCAGGGCCTCGTAGATCTCTTCGTGATCGTGCTTCGGCCGACGACGTTTGCGACGCGAGGTCTTGGGTGCCGCCGCTGGTTCATCCACCCCGCTGTCCGTCGCGTCGTACAGGACGCCCACGCGCAGCTTTGGCATTGGCGGCTTCTTATCATCGACCGGCCGCGAAAAAGAAGCAGAAAGTCGGGGGCGACGAAGCGGGGCTCACGCGCGCTTCGGGGACAGCATGAGCGCTGCGAGCGCCCATACGCCGAAGACGAATCCGAGTCCGAACCAGAGTCGCGGCGGGCGACCGTTGTTGCGCGCGACGATGCGACAGACGATCGCGTCGCAGGTGTTCACGAGCAAACCGGTCGCGATCAGCGTCGGCCAATCGAGCGGAGTCGCGGCCACGAATTGCAGGCCGGTGAGGTAGCCGAGCGCGAGCCGCATGGAGTCCATGGCGTGGCGGCACGCGCGGAGCGCGCCTTTTCTTGACCCTCTGAAGGCGCGGCACTATAGTCCGCGACCTTTCCGCTGACAATCGAAGGGGCATGTGAATGGCGAAACGCGAACCCACGCTCCTTTCCTGGATCGTCGAGATGGGAGAGGCGCGGTTGCTCCAGTTCGCGGAGGAGCTCCTCGCGAATCCGAAGATGGCCGAGGCCTTCTCGTCCGCGCTCCAACGCGCGGCCAAGACCAAAGGACAGGTCGACAAGAACATGCAGATGTTGCTCGGACTGCTGAACATGCCCTCGAAGGCCGATTACAACCGGCTGCTGTCGAAGATCGAGGCACTGCAAGGCAGCCTCGTGAACCTCAACATCAAGGTCGATCGCCTGCTTGCCGAGCGCGACCGTCCGAAGCCGCGTCGCCGGCGCGAGAAGCCCGAGGCCGCGTCGAGCTGAGGCGACCCCGCCGCGCAGCGCGCGGCGGGGTCGTTCTGCGTTACGGCAGGATCTGCGTCACGATCCCGAGCTGATCGGGATCGAGGGGTACGATGCCGGAGAGAAAGCTGTCGACCGTGACGTCGAGGTCGGTCGCGATCAGCGTCTCCCCCGGCAGCACCGTGAAGGTGCACTCGAAGCTCAGGGGGAACGTCAGGTTCAGCCCCAGCGAGAGCTGGAGGCCGAGAATGCCGTTGTCGTCGTCGTTCGGCTCGAAGAGGCCGAGCGCGCCGGTCGAGCAGTCGACGCCGGTACCGCTGCCGTCGAATCCGCCTTTCAGGGTCGGATAGGCGACGTTCAAGCCGACGAGCGTGGCGACCAGGCTCGTGGAGAGGTCGATCTTCACCGTGACCTGCGTCGCCGTCGCGGTCGGCGTCGGCGTCGGGACCTCGGCGGTGGCGGTCGGCGTCGGGCTTTCGGTCGCGGTCGCCGTCGCGCCGCCGTCGGGCGTGCTGGTTTCGGTCGCCGTCGGCGTCGCGGTCGGGGTGGGAGCCGGGGTCGCGGTTGCCGTGGGCGTCGGGTCGATGCCGTCATCGCTGCACTCGGACGGATAGGTCGCGACGCCGGGCGCGGCCGCGCGATCCATGCACATCGCGCGCTGGCGACCGACGCAGTCGACGCACGTGATCAGGCTCGAGAGGTCCGTGATCGCGGCGCCGCATGCGCTGCCGCCCGGAATCGTGAGCGGCGGACACGTGTCCGCGAAGCCGATCTGGGCCGGCGTGAGGTCGTCGCCGCCGCCGCACGCGCGACCGGGGCCGCCGCAGGCACGGCAGATCTTCTGCTGCATCTTGGCCTGACTCTTCGCGAGATTCGCCGCCGCGATCCCGTCGGGGCACGGTCCGGTGCTCTTGCCGCGGAGCACGCGATCCTCGCACTGCTGGAGCGCACGGAGCTGGGCCGCGACGAACTGCGGCGACTCCTTGCCGATCGCGCGCTGGCATTTGCGCACGGCGGGATCCGTCGTGTTGCGGAGGAAGGCGTCGAACGCGAGATCGATGGTCGCGTCGGTCGCCTGCTCGTCGATGCAGCGGAGGCAGTCGCTCGCGCCCGCGCACGAGGCGATCGTGTTCGTGCATCCGCTCTCGGCGATGTCCGGGCAGGTGCCCATGGTCCAGCCGATCGCGTTCAGCACCTCGTCGTCGTTGCCCGCGCCGCAGGTCTTGTCGCGTCCTCCACAGGCCGTTGCGATCACCGCAGCCAGCTTCGCGCGGAGCTTCGCGTCCTTCGTCGTCGACTTCTGATCCGGGCAAGGTCCCGCGAAATTTCCGCGCAGGATGGAATCCTCGCAGCGCTGCGCCGTCTTCAGCTTGCCTTGCGCGAAGACCGCGGCGGCTTTGGCGACGGCGCGGCGACACTTCAGCGGCGCCGCTTCCGCGGCCGCCGCCATGACGGCCAGCACGATGACGACGAGGCCAATGAGCGCAACGCGGGAGAGAAGGGGTCTCTCGGGATGCATGCGATGTCCTCCTTGGACGACCCGGTACCGGGACGAGTCGTTGACGTTCGACGTGGAGGGTAGGGAAAAAAGGGGGGACGACCCAGCGGCTCGAATCCCTACGGGGCACGTTCTTTTCCCCGAAACGCATGTCATGCGAGCTCGTACGCGAAGTTTGACTCCGTCCGAGGCCGCCGCGACGATCCGGCCGCGATGAAGATCTTCCACTGCGATCACTGCGGGAACCTCGTGTTTTTCGAGAACGTCCACTGTCTCTCGTGCGGCCATGCCCTGGCCTTCGCGCCGGATCTGGAGGACGTGCTCTCGCTCGAGGCGGGTGACGACGGTCTCTGGCGGGCCGCCAAAGGCCGCCGGTATCGCCTGTGCGAGAACTACGACCGGGAGAACGTCTGCAACTGGGCGATTCCCGCGGACGATCCCGAGCCGCTTTGTGCCTCGTGCCGGTTGACGCGGACGATCCCGGACCTCGGCCAGGCCGGCCACAAGGAGGCCTGGTATCGCACCGAGGTCGCGAAGCGCCGCTTGGTCTACAGCCTCCTACGACTCGGGCTCCCGGTCGCGAACAAGGCGGCGGATCCGGAGCGCGGCCTGGTGTTCGATCTCCTCGCCGAGACGGAAGCGACGTCGGTGCTCACCGGACACAGCGACGGCGTCATCACCATCAACGTCGCGGAGGCCGACGACGCCGAGCGCGAGCGACGCCGCCTCCAGCTCCACGAGCCGTATCGGACGCTGCTCGGCCATTTCCGGCACGAGGTGGGGCACTACTACTGGCAGCGACTGCTCGCTGGGACCGAGAGGCTCGACGCGTTCCGGGCGAGCTTCGGCGACGAGCGCGCCGACTATGCCGCGGCGTTGCAGCGGCACTACGAGGCGGGCGCACCGGAGCAGTGGCAGGACCGCTTCGTCAGCGCCTACGCGAGCGCGCACCCGTGGGAGGACTGGGCGGAGACATGGGCCCATTACCTCCACATGGTCGACACGCTCGAGACCGCGGCGGCCTGCGGCTTGTCGCTCCGCCCGCGCCGGTCGGACGAGCCGTCACTCAATACGACGGCCGTGCAGGCACATTCGCTCGGACCGTTCGAACAGAAGATCGCCGCGTGGTTCCCGCTGACCTACGTCCTCAACAACCTGAACCGCGGCCTCGGGCTCCCGGACGGCTACCCGTTCGTCCTGTCGGATGCGGTCGTGGCGAAGCTGCGCTTCGTCCACGACGTCATCACGGAGCCGATGGGAACCGCGCGCGATGTGGCCGCGGGCTGAACCCCGCTCGTCTGGACGTCACCCGAGGGCGGCGCTCAACGAGACCAAGCGGCCGAGCGAGCTCGGCTCCTCGGTCGCGAGGGGCACCTCGACGATCAGCGCGTGCGGCGCGGCGGCCTGGAGCCGCTCGATCTCGGCGCGCTCCGCGCGCACGAGCGTCGCATAGCGCTGCTGGAGCTCGGCGAGCTTGCGCCCGAGCTGAAGGTCGGCGGCGCCTGCGCGCGCGACGTCGGGAAACGGCGGAGCGCCGAGCAGCGAGGGCGGGAGGACGCGGTTCACGACGAACCCGGCGAACGGCAGGCCCGCGCGCACGAGCTCGGCGTGGAAGGCGAGCGTCTCGGCGATGCGCGCGGTCTCGGGCGTCGTGACGAGGACGAACGACGTCTCCGGCTCGCGGAGGAAGCGGGCGACGCTCGCGGCGCGCTCCTGGAACCCGGCGGAGAACTCCTCGAGCCCGCCGACGAACTCGGCGACGTCACGCAGCATCTCGAAGCCGGTGAAGCGTTCGAGACCGCGCAACACGGCGCTCAGTGCCGCTTGCGCGAGGCGCGAGCCTTCCCGCGCGAGGATGAGGCTCGGGTTCTGGAGGATCGCCGCCGCGCGCGACGTGAGCAGCGCGGTCAGGCGCTCGGGCGCTTCCAGAAAATCGAGCGCGTGCTGTGTCGGCGGCGTGTCGACGACGAGGAGGTCGTAGTCGCCGCTGCCGGCGAGGGCGTGCAGGCGCTCCATCGCCATGTACTCCTGCGAGCCTGCGAGCGCGGTCGAGACGCTCTCGTAGATGCGGTTCGTCAGCACGCGCTCCGCGGCGGCGCCGGTCGGCGCGTAGCGCTGGATCAGCTCGTCGAACGTACGCTTGGTGTCGAGGATCATCGCGTCGAGCGATCCGGCGCGCCGGCCGAGTGGTACGCGATGCGGCGTGCCGTCGAGGGTCGTGATCCCGAGCGCGTCGCGGAGCCGGCGCGCCGGATCGATCGTCAGGACCGCGGTTCGCCGGCCGCGATGCGCGCCGGCGATGCCGAGCGCCGCCGCGGTCGTCGTCTTGCCGACCCCGCCACTGCCCACGCACACGACGAGCCGCTGGCGATCGAGGAGCGGCGCGAGCCGGCCGCCCGTCGGACCGGCCGGTGTCGCGCTCGGGGTATCGGCGGGGCGGGCGCGCTCGGGGTCGGTCATGACCGCGCTCGTCACGAGACCCGCCGGGATGCCCGCGTGGGTGGATGTGCGAGCGCGTCCGCGAGCGGCTCGAGCGTCGCGAGCGAGATGCGCCCGGCAGGGACCTGCGGCAAGCAGACCGGCTTGTCCGGGAGCGCCTGCGTGAGGCGGCGGATCTGACGGTCCGCCGCTTTTTGGCGGGCGACGGCGAAGCGGCCGACCGGCAGGTAGGGCGCCCAGTCGGCAGGCAGGTCCGACGGCTCGGCCCGGACCCGCTGGGCCTCGACGCGCGTGAATCGGAACGGGTCGACGGCGTTCACCACGACGGGCAGGAGCGCGACGCCGATCCGCATGAGCGCGGTCGCGAGCTCGAGCGTTTCGTTCACCGCCATCTCCTCCGCGCGCGTCACCATCGCGACGGCCGCACGCTTCGGATCGGCGAGCAGCAGCGCGAGGTCGCGCGCGGTGCTCGTCAGCGGACCGAACGGCAGCATCTTGAGGAGCGTGCCGGGGGTCGAGAGGAGCGGCACGGAATGCCCGGTCGCAGGCGCGTCGACGATCACGAGGTCGAAGCGATGCCGGCGGCGCTTGAAGCCGACGCGCTCGTCCTCCCACTCGGCGACGCGCACGAGCGTGAGGAAGTCCTCGAGCCCCGGAGCCGCGGCGGTGACGACGCGGAACGTATTGCTCTCGAGGAGCCGGCGCGCGAGCGCGCGCAGCTTCAGCATGCCCGTGAGGAAGTCTTCCATGATGACCGTCGGCGCGATCGCCGCCGCCGCGAGCTCGGGCGTGATCTCGGTCGGCTCCGGTCCGAGCGTGACGTCGCCGAGGTACTCGCCGAGGCGCCCCATCGGATTGATCTCGACGACGAGCGTCCGCTTGCCCGCACGGGCCGCAGCGAGCGCCAACGACAGCGCGACCGCGGTGCGCCCGACGCCGCCCTTGCCGGTGATGAAGACGAGGCGGCGTTGCAGTACGGCGTCGAGCATCGGGAGAGCTTTACTACGCGCGGTCTCCGATGGGGTCAAACGAAGATCGCCGCACGCGCCGTGGAAAAAATTGACATCCGAGAGCGGCTTCCTTACGGTCGCGCGATGGGTCGGCGCGTGATCGATCTCCGCCCCGAAGCGGCCGGGGCCGACGCCACGGCCCCGAAGAAGCGCCGCCGTCGGCGCGTCGCGGAGGATCCGCACGCGGCCTTCGGTCGCCGCTTGCGCGAGCTCGAGCGCGAGCTCGACGAGGCGCTCGCGGGGATACGTACTCCCACGGACTACGAGCTCGCGACGTGGCTGCGCGGCGCCGGCGAGGAGCTCCTCGGGTTCTATGCCGACCTCGGACGCGCGTTCATACGCGGCGGCCTTCCGGGCGCGTTCGTGCGGCTCCGGATGATCGGCACGGCGGACGCGGTCGACGACTTCGGATACGATCCCGCTTTCCATGCGCGCGTACTGCCGCTCACCCGGTTGCTGTACGAGCAATGGTGGCGCGTCGAAGCGATGGGCCTCGAGCAGGTGCCGCTCTCGGGCCGCGTGTTGCTCGTCGGGAATCACTCGGGTGGGATCTTCCCGTACGACGGCATGATGATCGCCGAGGCGCTGCGCGCGCATCACCCCGGCGGCGGACGGCAGGCGCGGCCGCTGGTCGAAGACTTCGTCTATCAGACGCCGTTCCTCGGCCCATTGCTCGCGCGGATGGGCGTCGTGCGGGCATCGTCGCACAACGCCAACCGCCTGCTTGGCCGGGAGCAAGCGGTGATCGCCTTTCCCGAAGGGGCGAAGGGGCTCGGCAAGTACTATCGCGACCGCTACCGCCTCCAGCGCTTCGCGCGCGGCGGCTTCGTGTCGCTGGCGCTGCGGACGGGGGCGCCGCTGGTGCCGGTCGCGGTCGTCGGCGCCGAGGAGATCCATCCCGTGTTGGCGCGCTGGCAATGGGTCGCTCGCGGCCTCGACCTGCCGTATTTCCCCGTGACGCCGACGTTCCCCTGGCTCGGTGCCCTCGGCCTCGTCCCCCTGCCGACGAAGTGGCGCATCGTCTTCGGCACGCCGATCGACCTCGCCGCCGAGCACGGCCCCGACGCCCATCGCGACGAGCTCCTCGTGAACCGCCTGAAAGAAGAAATCCGGGAGCGCATCCAACGCATGGTCGTCGCGACGCTCGCCGACCGCGACTCCGTCTTCAGCTGACGCGTCAGGGCTGCGCGGCGCCCAACACGCGGCGCACCGTGTGCCCGAGGTCGCGCAGATCGATCGGCTTCGCCAGAAACGCCGCGGCACCCAGCCGGGTCGCGAAGCGCTGCGTCTCGGGATCGCTTTGCGCCGAGATCACGATCACCGGTGGACGCGTGATCGGCGGCGCGCCGGGGGCTTGGGTTTCCTTCAACCGGCGGAGGACCTCCCAGCCGTTCATGCCGGGCATGCGCAGGTCGAGGATCAGGAGCCCGACCTTGCCGCTCGCAAGGGTGGAAAGGACCAACTGCCCGTCCGTCACCGACGCGACGTCGTAGCCGGAGCGGGCGAGGGCGCTCGCGAGCACCGTGCGGGTTCCGTCGTCGTTTTCCGCGACCACGATCATACGGCCTCCGCTCGATTCCCTCGATGCCCTCGTCCCGCCCCGCCCTCAGATGGCGCTCGTACCTCGTTCGCCGGTGCGAATCCGGACCGCGTCGTCGACGGGCAGCACGAAGAGCTTGCCGTCGCCGATGCGGCCGGTCTTGGCGGTCGCGATGATCGTCTCCGCCGCGAGCGCCGCTTGTTCGTCCGAGACCAGGATCTCGATCTTGATCTTCGGCAGGAAGTCCACGACGTACTCCGCGCCGCGATAGAGCTCGGTGTGGCCCTTCTGTCGTCCGAACCCCTTCACCTCGGAAACCGTCATGCCGGTGATGTTCTGCTTGGCGAGGGCTTCCTTCACTTCGTCGAGCTTGAACGGCTTGATGATCGCTTCGATCTTTTTCATGGACGCTCCGGCCCTCTCAGAATACGTACGAAAGCTCGGCGCCGATCGTGTGCTGGTCGTCCCGCGTGTCGTCGTCGCCGATCGGCGTCTTCTCGAAGAGGGAGTTGGCGGCCGAGTCGTAGCGATACTCGGTGCGGAACATGAGACCCTCGGCGAGGACCACCTTGAACGTGGTCGTGACCTCCCAAGCGTTCTGGTAGTCGCCGAAGCCCGCGCCGCCCGGCGTCGGGAGACGCACGCCGTCCGAGTCGTCGAAGAACTCGCCGCGGAGCGCGAAGCCGATGGGCACCGGCAGCACGTCGACGAGATCGTACGCGATGATGCCCGAGAACACGTTCCATTCCGCATCGCCGCCGACGTCGAGGTCGGTCTCGTTGCCGTAGATGTAGTTCAGGACGATGGCGAAGTCGTCGACCGGCTTGATGGTGGCGACGAAGTCGACCGAGCCGCGCTTCGAGTCACCGCGATCGGGTTGCTCCGCGCCGTAGATGCCGTTGATCGCGAACGCGAACTGCTCGACCGGCGTCAGGCCGAGGCTGCCGACGAACGTCTTGCCGTCGTTCGAATCGACGACGTTGTCCCAGCCGTTCACGACGCCGAGCATGAGGCTCGCCTTGTCGCTGAACGCGTAGCTCGCCGTCACGCCGGCGTGCGTGAAGGGGTCGGCCCACGAGAACGCGAGCGAGCGGCTGACGTTCGGGTTGTTCCAGGGCTCGATCAGCTCGGCGCCGATGTGGGTCGCGAACTTGCCCGCCTTGACCTGCAGGTCGGGGAGGCCGGGGAAGTTGTAGGTGATGTACGCTTCCTGGAGGTCGACCGAGTTCTGCTCTTCCGCCACGTTGCCGCTCGTGCCGTCGCCGTCCCAGTCGGTGCCGAGACGCTCGGCGAGCTTCCCGAAGTCGACTTTGGTGACGAAGCCCACGCCGTCCTCACCCGGCGCGCGCGACACCTGGAGCTGGAAGAGATCGAGCACGAAGCTGTTGTGATCCTGGTCGAACGAGCGCAGCGAGATGCGCTTCGAGTCTGGATCGTTGAGATCGTACTTGTAGGAAGTCGCGATACCGCCGCCGAGCTTCAGCCCGAACGGCAGGTTCTTGATGTGAGCCTCGATCTGATCGAGCCGGCGCTGGAGCTCCGAGGTGTCGCAGCACCCCGCGGGTGCCTCGCCTTTGCGCTCGAGGCGTTCGAGTCGCTCTTCGAGTGTGAGGCCGCCTTCGGCCAGGACGCTCTGCGTGAAGGTCAGGCTCGCGAGCCCGGCTAGTACGACGGCATACGGGAACAACCGCTTCGTCTTCGTCATCATGCCCTCCTCGATGGCGGTGCGCGTGGGAAACGCGCGAACGAGCTGCCGAGGAGCAAGGCCGATGCCACCTCCCGGAGGCGTCACTCGCCATGCAGGCGGCGGGAATAGTTCGGCGAAGATCCCCAGACGTATGCTCGACGCGCGGGCGCTGACCACAAAAGAGGCAGCGAAGACCCCTCTACGGCCGTCATCGCATGTGGTATCGACGGCCGGATGCGGGGCAGGGGCTGAGGGTGGGGTCGCTCTTCTGGATCGCCGTCGCACTCGGAGTGGTCGAAGGGGTAACGGAGTTCGTGCCCGTGTCGTCGACGGGCCACCTCATACTCGCGGGCACCTGGCTCGCCTTTCCCGAGGACAAGGCCGCCGCCTTCGAGATCTTCATCCAGCTCGGCGCGGTGCTCGCCGTCGTCTGGTTCTATCGGGAGCGCGTCCTGCTCGTTCTGCGCGGCGTCACGCGCGATGCCGCGGCGCAGGCATTCGTCGGAAAGCTCGTGGTCGCTTTCGTCCCGGCCGCGGTGGTCGGGCTCCTGCTGCACGACTGGATCGTCGAGGTGCTGTTCGGTCCGCTGCCGGTTGCGGCCGGCCTCGCCGTCGGTGGGGCGTTTCTCCTCGCGATCGATCGGCCGGACCGGCCGGCCGCGGCGACGACGCTCCTCGACGACGTCGGGTGGGGCCAGGCGTTCGCGATCGGCTGCGCGCAGGTGGCGTCGCTCTGGCCCGGCGTCTCGCGGTCGGGCGCGACGATCATCGGCGCGCTCCTCGCCGGACTCTCACGCAGCGTCGCGCTCGAGTTCTCGTTCTTCCTCGCGATCCCGACGCTCGGCGCCGCCTCACTCTACGCGCTCTGGAAGGCGCGCCACGCGCTCGTGGCCGCCGACGCTCCGATCTTCGCGGTCGGCCTCGGCGTCTCGTTCGTCGTGTCGTTGGCGGTGATCGCGGTGCTCCTCCGCTTCGTCCGCGACCACGACCTCCGGATCTTCGGCTGGTACCGCCTGGCGCTGGCGGCGCTGATCGTTCTCCTGATCGCGCGCTGAGCCGCTCGGCTAGCCGAAGATGACGGTGCTGCGGCGCAGGCGTTCCGCGTCCAGCAGACGCTGCACTTCCGTGCGGACGTACTCCGCGCGCTCATGCAGGAACTGCTCGCGCGGCGTGCGCGGATACGGCCGGACGGGCATGAGCGGCGGGCCGAACCGGATGCGCCACTTCGTCGGCAACGGCAGGTAGCCGAGCGGGCCGAGGAGGTAGAGCAGGCTCGGCACCGGGATGAAGGGGACTTTGAACGGGATCGGCAGCTGCGGGATCCGGAAAAGCGAGCGCGTCGTTTCCTCGGCGCCGATAACGGCGACCGGCACGACCGGTGCTTGATGTCGCGCGCTCAGGTGCGCGACGCCCGTGCGGAACGGACGCAGGCAATACGCTTGATGGTAGGGCTTCCCGAGGGCTTCCTCGCCTTCGGGGAAAATGCCGACGGCCTCGCCGCGCTTCAGGAGCGTCGCGCCGTTCGTCGTGGACGCCTCGACGCCGCCGAGGCGACTGAAGAGACCGCCCACGTAGGGCAGGTCGGTCACGAACTTCGCGTAGAGCATGCGGACGACGCGATGCGCGGGGTGCTCGTCTTCGACCGCGAGTGAGATCATCGCGGCGTCGAAGGGGAGCGCGCCCGAGTGGTTCGCGGCGAGCAGGACCGGCCCTTCGGTCGGCAGATGCTCGATGCCTTCGACCTCGACGCGCCAGTAGTACTTGTAGAGGAAGCGGAAGAACGGCTTGGCTCGTTCGCGCGCGGCCGGATCGAAGCCGAAGGGATCGACGCCGCCTCGCGCCGCAGTCCTCGCCTTCCGAATGCCGCCGCTCCGCACCACCTCGTTCATCGACCGCCCCTCCCCGGCACTTCTGCGAGCCACCAACCGCCGCTGCGACCGCACCCCACTGTGCGGTTGGCGGCACATAGCACACGTCTTTCCGGATGTCTCGGATTATCTCGATGGCGCGGCGCAGCAGCGCGCGAATTCGTCGCGCTTGACGGCGCGCGTGACGAAGGCGATGCCCGGCCCGTGGTCGCCATCTCGAAGGCGAGGTTCGTAGCCGGGCTCCAGTGCGCAAAGCGGCTCTTCCTGGAGACGCACGCGCCCGATCGGCGAGATCCCGAGGGGCCGGGGCGCGCCGCATTGCAGGAGGCGGGGATCGAGGTCGGCATCGTCGCCCGTCGCCGATTCCCGGGCGGGGTCTTGGTCGGCGCGGAGGCCGGGTGGGACGACGCACTCGCCCGCACGGCGGCGCTCGTCGCGGATCCGGACGTGCCGGCGATCTTCGAGGCGGCCTTCGAGCACGCGGGAGCTCGGATGCGGGCCGACGTCCTTCGGCGGGTCGGCCAGGGTCGCTTCGTGCTCGTCGAGGTGAAGCTCGGCAGCAAGGTGCGCGCATACCACGAGACGGATCTCGCCTTTCAGCTCGCCGTCCTCGGCGGGGCGGGCGTCGAGGTCGAGCGCGTCGAGCTCCTCCTGCTCGATCGGAGCTACGTGCATCCCGGGGGACCGCCCGACCCGTTTCGACTCTTCACGGTGGTCGACCTGAGCGAGAAGGCGCTGCCGCAGGTCGCGACGATACGGGAACGCCTCCCGGCGATGCGGGGCGTCGTAGAGGCCTCGGACGCCCCCGCGGTCGACCCCGGTCCGCAGTGCCTGACGCCCTTTCGATGTCCCTTCTTCGGTCACTGTCACGTCGGCGGCCCGGCGTTCCCGGTAACCGATCTGCCGAGGCTCACGGGCGAGCAGCTCGCCGGGCTCGCGGCGATCGGCGTCGCCGACATCCGCGACGTCCCGCCGGAGTTTCCCGGGCTCTCGCCGCTCCAGCAGCGCGCCGTCGCTTCCGTTCGGGCGGGGCGGGCGATCCGCGAGCCGGCGCTGGTCGCGAAGCTGGCGGCGATCGCGCTGCCGGCGCACTTCGTCGACTTCGAGACGTTCGCGCCGGCGATTCCCGTCTTCCCTGGGACGGGCCCCTTCGAGCAGGTGCCCTTCCAGTGGTCGGACCACGTCCTCGAGCCGGACGGCACCGTCCGCCATCGCGAGTTCCTGCACGACGAGGGTGCGGACCCGCGCCGGGCCTTCGCCGAGAGTCTGCTCGCCGCGACGGCCGACGCCGCGTCGCTGGTCGTCTACTCGAGCTTCGAGGGCGACGTGCTGACGGCGCTCGCCGCGCAGCTTCCGGATCTGGCGGGCGCGCTCCGGGCGCGGCGTGACCGCATCGTCGACCTGCTGCCGCTCGTGCGCGACCACGCCTACCATCCGGCCCTCCGCGGCTCGTTCTCGATCAAGCGCGTGCTGCCGGCGTTCGTGCCCGGGCTCGGCTACGACGATCTCGCGATCCAGGACGGGCTCACCGCGTCGCTGTCGCACGCCGTCCTGGTCGATCCCGGGCTCGATGCCGAACGGCGGGCGGCGCTCCGCGCGCAGCTGCTCGCGTACTGCGGTCGGGACACGGAGGCCATGCTGGCGTTGTACCGCGCGCTGGGGCGCGCGTTCGATGAGGAGCCCGCGCTCGCCGGCGAGGCCGGACGTCCCCTTGAGTCACCCCCCGCTTTTTGCCATCGCATCCCGGAGGAGGAACCCCACATGGCATTACGACTCGGCGACACCGCGCCGGATTTCACGGCCGACACGACGGAAGGTCGCATCAGTTTCCACGAGTTCATCGGCAACAACTGGGTGGTGCTGTTCTCCCACCCCAAGGACTTCACGCCGGTCTGTACGACCGAGCTCGGCTACATGGCGCGCATCAAGCCCGAGTTCGACAAGCGCGGCGTCAAGATTCTCGGCCTCAGCGTCGACTCCAACGACTCGCACACGAAGTGGTCGCAAGACATCAAAGAGACGCAGGGCCACGCTCCGAACTACCCGCTGATCGCCGACCCCGAGCGCAAGGTCGCCGATCTCTACGACATGATCCACCCGAACGCGCTCGACACGCTGACGGTGCGCTCGGTCTTCGTGATCGGGCCCGACAAGAAGATCAAGCTGATGCTCACCTACCCGGCGAGCACCGGCCGGAACTTCGACGAGCTCCTGCGCGTGATCGACTCGCTCCAGCTCACGTCGAAGCACTCGGTCGCGACGCCGGTGAACTGGAAGAACGGCGACGACTGCATCATCGTGCCGTCGATCTCGGACGACGACGCGAAGAAGAAGTTCCCCGGCGGGTGGAAGGCGCTGAAGCCCTACCTCCGGATCGTGCCCCAGCCGCAGTAGGCACTCCCCTCCGTGTCCGGCACGGCGGTGGACGCCTCGCGTCCGCCGCCGTCGCCGGGAACGAGCCGTTCGAACGGCCGCTCCCCGCAGCGTGCAGCGACGCGCGGTAGTTGACCACTCGCGAAGGCGTCGGTAAGCCTGCCGCGATGACCCCACGCACGACGATCATGCTGGTGCTCGCCGCCGCGCTCGCCTTCGGCTGTCAGAGCGCGCCCGAGACCACCGGCTCGGACTCCGGCGTGTCCGGAGAGAAGAAGGCGGCGACGAAGATGGCGGGCAATCTGGAGACGACTCCGAGCGGGCTTCAGTACGAGGACCTCAAGGTCGGAACCGGCGCGTCGCCGCAGACGGGCCAGACCGCGGTCGTGCATTACACGGGCACGCTCGCGGACGGGAAGGTGTTCGACAGCTCGAAGCCGCGCGGCCAGCCGTTCACGTTCGCGCTCGGACGCGGGCAGGTCATCAAGGGCTGGGACGAGGGCGTGGCGACGATGAAGGTCGGTGGGACGCGCAAGCTCGTCATTCCGCCCGACCTCGCGTACGGCGCGCGCGGCGCCGGCGACGTCATTCCGCCGAACGCGACGCTGACCTTCGAGGTCGAGCTCCTCGAAATCCGCTGAGCGCGCGCGCGACGCGCGTCGAGTTGCGGGAGGTCGTGTGACCGGGTCGCCGCTCCGGGTCGTGGCGTTCGAGAGCCGCCGCGCGGTCGAGATGGCGGCGCTCATCCGGAAGCAGGGCGGAGAGCCGTTCGTCGCCCCCTCGATGCGCGAGGTGCCGCTCGCCGAGCAGCCGGCGGCGCTCGATTTCGCGCGCGCGCTCGCGGCCGGAGAGGTCGACGTGCTCGTCTGCCTGACGGGCGTCGGCACGCGGGCGCTGGTCGAGGCGGTGACCCCCGAGCTGCCGCGCGACCGCCTGACCGCGTTGCTCGGGAGGACGACGCTCGTCGCGCGGGGACCGAAGCCGGTCGCGGCGCTCCGCGAGCTCGGGCTCACTCCGGCGGTCATGGTGCCGGAGCCGAACACGTGGCGCGAGCTCCTCGCCGCGATCGACGGCGCGGGCGCCGTCGCAGGGAAGCGCGTCGCCGTCCAGGAGTACGGCGTCAGCAACCCCGAGCTGCTCGCGGGCCTGCGCGACCGGGGTGCGGTCGTCATGCCGGTCGCGGTCTATCGGTGGGCGTTGCCTGTGGACCTCGCGCCGCTCCACGAGGCGATCCGGAGAGTCGCGGCCGGCGAGGTCGACGTCGCGCTCTTCACGAGCGCGACCCAGGTCGCGCACGTGCTCCAGGTGGCCGCGACGATGGACCTCCGGGAGCCGGTCGTCGCCGGGCTCGGCGCTGCGGTCGTCGGGTCGATCGGACCGGTTTGCACGGCGGCGCTTCGCGAGGCGGACATCGACGTCGATCTCGAACCGTCGCATCCGAAAATGGGCGTGCTGGTGATCGAGACGCTGCGGAGCGTGCCGGCGCTCCGCCGGTCGTAGCCGTCTCTCGACGATTCCCGGCGGGACTGGCATTGTCCTCCCCCGGTGTCCGCTTCAACGCGATTCCTGCGGGCGTGTCGGCGCGAGCCGACCGACTGCACGCCGATCTGGATCATGCGCCAGGCCGGGCGCTATCTGCCGGAATATCGCGCCCTCCGCGCCCGCCACGGATTCCTCGAGCTTTGCAAGACGCCGCAGCTCGCCGCCGAGGTCACCCTCATGCCGATCGAACGGTTCCCGGTGGACGCGGCGATCCTGTTCGCCGACATCCTGTTGATCCTGGAGCCGATGGGTGTCGGCCTCGAGTTCGCGAAGGGCGACGGCCCGGTGATCCATCGCCCCGTGCGCTCGCGCGCCGACGTCGACGGGCTCGCCCGCGTCCCGGCGACCGAGGCGCTCGGCTACGTGCTCGATACCGTACGTCTCGTGCGCGAGCGGCTCGCCGGCCGCGTGCCGCTGATCGGATTCGCGGGCGCGCCCTTCACGCTGGCGTCGTACGTCATCGAAGGCGGTGGCTCGCGGCAGTATCGCCACACGAAGACGCTCATGTACGCCGAGCCCGACGCCTGGCACCGCCTCATGGAGCGCCTGTCCGAGGCCGTCGTCGACTACGCGAAGGCGCAGGTGGCGGCGGGGGCGCAGGCGGTGCAGCTCTTCGACAGCTGGGTCGGCTGTCTCGGTCCCGACGACTATCGCACGTACGTCCAGCCGCACATGCGCGAGACCTTTCGCGCGCTCGCGACGACCGGAGTGCCGGTCATCCACTTCGGCACTGGAACGGCGGCATTGCTCGAGCTCATGCGCGAGGCCGGCGGCGACGTCATCGGCATCGACTGGCACGTCGATCTCGCGGACGCCTGGAAGCGGGTCGGGTACGACGTCGCGGTGCAGGGGAACCTCGATCCGCTCGTGCTCTTCGCGCCGCCGGACGAGATCCGCCGGCGTGTCGCGCGGGTGCTCGAGGCGGCCAGCAGCCGGCCGGGACACATCTTCAACCTCGGGCACGGCGTGCTGCCCGAGACGCCGGAGGAGCACGTGGCCACGCTGATCGACGCGGTCCACACGCTCTCGGCGCGAGGCTGAAGAGAGCATGGCCGCGATCGACGCCGTCCTGCTGATCGCCTTCGGCGGGCCCGAGCGCATGGAGGACGTGCGGCCGTTCCTCGACAACGTGCTCCGCGGACGACCGGTGCCGCGCGAGCGCTACGAGGAGGTCGTGCACCACTACGAGCTGATCGGCGGGCGGTCCCCGCTGAACGAGCTCACGATGGCGCAAGCCGAAGGCCTCCGCGCCGCGCTCGCGGCCGACGGGGGTCCGACGTTGCCGGTGTACGTCGGGATGCGGAACTGGTCGCCGTACATCGCCGATACGCTCGCGCGGATGCAGGCCGACGGAGTGCGACACGCGCTCGGACTCATCCTGGCGCCCCATCGCACCGAGGCGAGCTGGCAGCGCTACATGGGCGCCGTCGATGCCGGACGCGCTGCGCTCGGCGACGGCGCGCCCGCGATCACGTACGCGGGGCCGTGGTTCGATCACCCGCTCTTCATTGCGACGATGGCGGAGCGGACGCGAACGGCGCTCGCCGCGGCGCCGGACGCCGCGCTCGTCTTCACGGCGCACAGCATCCCGGTCGGCATGGCGGGCGAGTCGCCGTACGTCCGCGAGCTCCAGGTGTCCGCGCGGCTCATCGCCGAGGCGGCCGAACGGCGCGACTTCACGCTCGCCTACCAGAGCCGGAGCGGCGGCCCGCGTGATCCGTGGCTCGAGCCGGACATCAACGACGTGCTCCGCGATTTCGCGGCGCGGGGTGAGCGCGCGGTCGTGGTCGTGCCGGTCGGGTTCGTCTGCGACCACGTCGAGGTGCGCTACGACCTCGACATCGAGGCGCAGGCGACCGCCGCCGCAGTCGGCATCCGGATGATCCGTGCCGAGACCGCCAACGATCATCCGACGTTCGCCCGCATGCTCGCCGCGGTCGTGCGGGCGGACGCCGCGCTCGTCGGCGGCGGATGACCTGATGACGGCGCGCCCGCGCGACGTGGTGGTCGTCGGCGGCGGCATCAGCGGGCTCGCCGCCGCCCATCGGGTGCGCGAGCGCGATCCGGCGTGCCGTGTGACGGTGCTCGAAGCCGGCGACCGCCTGGGTGGGGTCATCGCGACCGAGCATACGCAGGGATTCCTGGTCGAGTGGGGGGCCGATTCGTTCCTGACCGAGAAGCCCTGGGCCATGGATCTCGTCCGCCGGCTCGGCATGGAGGATCGGCTCGTCCGGACGCGCGACGAGGAGCGTCGGACCTTCGTGGTGCACGACGGCGTCTTGCATCCGCTCCCCGAAGGCTTCCTCATGATGGCGCCGACGCAGCTGGCGCCGGTCCTCGGGTCGCGCCTCTTCACGCTGACGGGCAAGCTGCGGATGGCGCTCGACCTCGTCCTGCCGCGCCGGCCGGCGGGCGACGACGAGAGCCTGGACGCGTTCGTCCGCCGCCGTCTCGGCGCCGAAGCGCTCGAGCGCGTGGCGCAGCCGCTCGTCGGCGGCATCTACACCGCGGATCCGGCGCATCTCAGCCTCGCTGCGACCATGCCGCGCTTCCTCGAAATGGAACGCCGGGACCGGAGCGTCATTCTCGCCATGCGCCGGCAGGCGAAGGCCGCCGCCGCACGCGACAGCGGCGCGCGCTGGAGTCTCTTCGCGAGCTTCGCCGACGGCATGCAGACGCTCGTCGACACGCTCGCACGCCGCCAGCCGGAGGGAGCGATCCGCCTCGGCGCGCGCGTGACGTCGCTCGCGAGGACCACCGAGGGCGGCTACCGGCTCGCGCTTGCCGGCGGCGACACCGTCGAGGCGTCGCACGTCGTGCTGGCGCTTCCCGCGTACGCCAGCGCCGAGCTCCTGCGGCCGCACGATGCGGCGCTCGCCGACGCGCTCGACGGCATCGTCTACGCCTCGTCGGCGATCGTGACCCTCGCGTACGCGCGTACCCAGATCCGGCATCGCCTCGACGGGTTCGGGTTCGTCGTGCCGGCGATCGAGCGGCGCCGGATCATCGCGGGGAGCTTTTCCAGCGTGAAGTACGCGGGTCGCGCGCCGGCGGGACAAGTGTTGCTGCGGGCGTTCGTCGGTGGCGCGCTCGCCGAGGACCTCGCCCGACTTCCGGACGCGGAGCTCGTGGCGCTCGCCGAGGCCGAGCTCGGCGACCTCCTCGGGATCCAGGGCGCCCCGAACCTCGTGCGGGTCGCGCGTCACGCTCGCGCGATGCCGCAGTACCACCTCGGCCACCTCGCGCGCGTGGCGGCGATCGAGACCGCGGCCCGGAGGCTCGGCGGCCTGGCACTCGCCGGCAACGCCTATCGCGGCGTCGGCGTGCCCGACTGCATCCACGGCGGCGAGGAGGCGGTCGACAGCCTGTTCGATGATCCGCAGCCGGGTTAAGAAGCTGGCATGATCCGAACCCCGCTCTGCGATCTGCTCGGCATCGAACACCCGATCATGCTCGCGGGCATGGGCGGGGTGTCCTATTCCGCGGTGACGGCGGCGGTCTCGGAAGCCGGCGGCTTCGGCTGCCTGGGTGCCGCGATCATGCACCACGAGGAGATGAAGCGGGAGATCGCGGCCGTGCGGGCCGCGACGACGAAGCCGTTCGGTGTCGACCTGCTGACCGCGAGCCCGCGCGATCTCGTCGCCATGGTGGAGACCATCTGCGAGTCGGGCGCGAAGGCGTTCGTCGCCGCGCTCGGCGTCCCGACGCAGGTCGTCGATCTCTGCCACCGCCACGGGCTCCTCGTCGTGAACATGTGCGGGAAGGTGAGCCACGCGGTCCGAGCGGTCGACGCCGGCTGTGACATCGTCGTCGCGCAGGGCACCGAGGCGGGCGGCCACACCGGCACGATCGCGACCCTGCCGCTGGTGCCGCTGATCGTCGACGCCGTGAAAGTCCCCGTCGTCGCCGCCGGCGGCATCTTCGACGGCCGCGGTCTCGTCGCGGCGCTGGCGCTCGGGGCGCAGGGCGTCTGGATGGGCACTCGCTTCATCGCGTCGACGGAGGCTCGGGCCCACGCGTCCTTCAAGGACAAGATCGTCGCGATCGACGAAGCGGGAACGGTCATCACGCGCTGCTACAGCGGGAAGACCATGCGGGCGATCCGGACGCGCTATACCGACGACTGGGAAGGGCGGAAAGACGAGCTCCAGCCGTTCCCTTTCCAGGCGGCGCGCGCGACCCAGGACGGCGTCTGGAACATCGGGGCCGGACCGTCCGCCGGCTTCGATCCCGACCGGGACTGCATGCCGACCGGCCAGAGCGCCGGGGGCATTACGGAAGTCCGGCCGTGCCGTGACATCGTTCGGGGCATCGTGGCCGAGGCGGAGGGGATCCTGCGCGACCTGCCGCGGCCAGTCGCATAGCGGGCTTTCTCATCGCGCGCCGTACGCGCGCTTTCTCCCGGGCCGGCCGTATCGCACCCGCAAGATTTCCTTGCCCAGGACGGGGGCGGTTTGCGATACCAGGGCCGGAGGTACGGCCCATGAAGACGCTCCGGGAAGTCATGCGAGCAGGCTTCATTTTCGCACTCCAACGCACCGCTTCGGTCGCCGAAGCCGCCCAGATGATGGAGACCCACAACGTCGGCATCGTGGCGGTCCTCGACGGGGAGCGGTTGGTCGGCGTGTTCTCCGAGCGCGACGTCGTTCGCCGCGTGCTCAATCACGGCAAGGATCCGCTTCGCACGGCGGTCGGTGACGTGATGACCGCGAATCTCGTGGTCGCGGCACCGGACGACGACTACCAGGCCGCGATGCGCGTGATGGACCAGGCGAACATCCGTCACCTGCCGGTCGTCGACGAGGGGCGCATGGTTTCCATGCTCTCGATCCGCGACCTGATGCGCGTCGACATGGCCCGGCTCACGGAGGAGATCCGCTACCTCCACGAGTACATGTACCAACTGCCTCACTGATTCCGGATCGCCGGTCGCCAGCCCGCATGGCGCGTCGCGTTGCGGCATTCGTTTGGTCAGCTAGAATCCGCACGCGCTCAAGAAAGGATACGACGCCATGGCCAAGGACTCGCTGACGATCACCGACAATCGCACGGGCAAAACCTACGAGGTGCCGATCGAGGACAACACGATCCGCGCCCTCGACCTCCGTAAGATCAAGACCGACCCGGAAGACTTCGGGCTCATGGCGTACGATCCGGCCTACACGAACACCGCGTCGTGCAAGAGCCGCATCACCTACATCGACGGCGACAAAGGCATCCTGCGCTACCGCGGGTACCCGATCGAGCAGCTCGCCGAGAAGAGCACGTATCTCGAGACCGCGTATCTCTTGGTGAAGGGCGAGCTCCCGAAGCCGTCGCACCTCGCGGCGTTCGACTCCAACATCCGGCACCACACGATCATCCACGAGAACATCAAGAAGTTCATCGACGGCTTCCACTACGACGCCCATCCGATGGGCATCCTCGTCGGCACCGTCGGCGCGCTCTCGACCTTCTATCCGGACGCGAAGCGCATCTTCGATCCCGAGTCGCGCCGTATCCAGACCCACCGGCTCATTGCCAAGATGCCGACCATCGCGGCGTTCGCGTACCGGCACTCGATCGGCATGCCGTACGCGTATCCGGACAACGAGCTCAGCTACACCGGCAACTTCCTCAACATGCTGATGAAGATGACGGAGCTGAAGTACAAGCCGAACCCCGCGCTCGAGCGCGCGATCGACATCCTCTTCATCCTGCACGCCGATCACGAGCAGAATTGCTCGACGAGCGCGATGCGGGGCGTCGGCAGCTCCCAGGTCGATCCGTATTCTGCAATCGCGGCGGCGACCGCCGCGCTGTACGGCCCGCTGCATGGTGGCGCCAACGAGGCCGTCATCCGGATGCTCATGGAGATCGGCTCGAAGGACAAAGTGCCCGACTACATCAAGCGGGTGAAGGCCGGCGAGATCCGCCTCATGGGCTTCGGTCACCGCATCTACAAGAACTACGATCCGCGCGCGAAGATCGTCCGGCAGGTCGCCAACGAGGTCTTCGAGGTCACCGGTGCGAACCCGCTGCTCGACATCGCGCTCGAGCTCGAGCGCATTGCGCTCGCCGACGACTACTTCGTGTCGAAGAAGCTGTACCCGAACGTGGATTTCTACTCGGGCATCATCTACCAGGCGATGGGCTTCCCGATGGACATGTTCCCGGTGCTGTTCGCGATCCCGCGCACGTCGGGGTGGCTCGCGCAGTGGATCGAGATGCTCCAGGACGAGGAACAGAAGATCGCGCGGCCGCGGCAGATCTATCTCGGCCCCGAGGAGCGCGACTACGTTCCCGTGTCGGAGCGTTCGGAATAAGGCGGAGGGTAGAAGCGGGATCGCGTTACTTGATGATGAAGTACGCGACGGCGACGATCATGGCGCCGCCCGCGATACCCAGCGCAACGAACAGGCCTTCCATGGGTCCTGGTTCTACACCTCTCGGTCCATCGAGCAAGCCATTTCGCATATGATCGACGCGGCGTTCACCCCTGCATGGCAACTCGCGGACGCGATCCGTAACGGCGAGTTGTCGCCCGTGGAACTCGTGCAGTCGTGCCTGGATCGCATCGATGCATTGAATCCGTCGATAAATGCCTTTGTGGCCGTGCGCCGTGAGGAAGCGCTCGAGGAGGCTGCTGCACTGCAGCGTCGGATCGTGGCCGGAAAGCGCCTGGGGCCTCTCGCAGGCTTGCCGGTCGGCGTGAAGGATCTGGAGGACGTGGCGGGCCTGCCGACGACCTACGGCTCGGTGCCGTTCAAGGACTACCGTCCCGTCCATGACTCGGTGCAGGTCGCGCGGCTCAAGACGGCCGGGGCGATCATTCTCGGCAAGACCAACACGCCCGAGTTCGGCTTCACGGGGCTCACGAAGAACCTGCTTTTCGGCGTGACGCGGAATCCCTGGAACCTCGAGCGAACACCCGGCGGCTCGAGCGGCGGCTCGTCGGCGGCGATCGCCGCCGGCATGGTGCCGCTCGTGACGGCGTCGGACGGCGGCGGCTCGATCCGCATCCCGGCTTGCTACGTCGGCGCCTACGGCCTGAAGCCGACCTTCGGCCGCATTCCCGTGGGGCCGTTGCTCGCCGAGCGGCCGATGCTCTCGTGGATCGACACCGTCTGTTACGGACCGCTGACGCGCACGGTTCGCGACGCCGCCCTCTTCATGGACGTGGTCGCCGGTCCCGATCCGTCCGATCCGGAAACGCTTCCGCCGCCGGGACTCTCGTACGTCGAGACGCTCGAGGCGCTGCCGGGGAAGCTCCGCATCGCCGTGAGCCCCGATCTCGGCTATGCGCGCGTGCAGCACGACGTGTGGCGCGAGGTCGCGGCGGCCATCGACGTCTTCCGCGCGCTCGGCCACGAGGTCGAGACGATCGACGAGGTCTTTCCGGATCTCGGCGTCGAATGGGCGCTCGTGTCCGCGGCGGAGAACTACGGCGTGCTCTCGGATCGCATCGAGGCGCACCGCGAGTCGTGGGGCCGCGCGTTCTACCAGGGGTTGCAGCAGGGGAAGGGGATCACGCCGGACTTCATCGGTCGGGCGCAACGGAAGCGCGCCGAGCTGCACGCGTGTCTCACGAGGATCTTCTCGCGCTACGCGCTCTTGCTCACGCCGACGCTGCCGACCGAGGCGTTCGGCGCGGCGGGGCCGTTTCCCGATGCGATCGACGGCGAGCCGATCACGTCGGCGCTCGGCGCGGTCGCGTTCACGTACCCGTTCAACTTCTCGGGTCACCCGGCCGCGACCGTCCGCGCCGGGTTCACGGACGCCGGGCTGCCGGCCGGGCTCCAGATCGTCGGGCCGCGCTTCCGCGACGAGCTCGTCCTCCAGGCATCGTACGCCTACGAGCAGGCGCGTCCGTGGAACGACCGGTGGCCGGAGCTCGCGGCGTGACGGAGAACGCATTCCGCATCGGCTCCGTCGTCGTCGCGCCGAACGTCGTGCTGGCGCCGATGTCCGGCATCACCGACTCGGCCTACCGCTCGATCGTGAAGGAGCAGAACCCGGGTGCCGTCGGGCTCGTCGTGACGGAGCTCGTCAGCATCGAGGCGCTGACGCGGCAGAACCTCCGCACCAAGAACATGATGCGCTTCCGGGATCTCGAGCGGCCGATTTCGATCCAGCTCTTCGGTGCCGATCCCGGCCGCATGGCCGACTCCGCCCGCATGGCCCAGGATCTCGGTGCCGACGTCGTCGATGTCAACTGCGGCTGTCCCGCGCCGAAGGTCACCAAGCGCGGCGGCGGGGCCGAGCTCATGCGACGCCCGAACGTGCTCCAGGACATCTTGCAGGCGCTCCGGCGCACGCTGACGATCCCGTTCACGGTGAAGATCCGCGCCGGCTGGGACGACGGTTCGCGGAACGCCGTCGAGGTCGCGCGCATGGCCGAAGGGGAGGGCGTGCAGGCGATCGCCGTTCACGGCCGTACCCGCACGCAGCTCTACACTGGCGAGGCGGACTGGGACCTCGTCGCGCGCGTGAAGCAAGCCGTGCAGGTCCCGGTGATCGGCATCGGTGACATCACGACCGCGGCCGGCGCGCTCACGCGGCTGCGCGAGGCCGGCGTCGACGGCGTCATGGTGGGTCGTGCGACCCTCGCGCACCCGTGGATCTTCCGCGAGATCGACGCATTGCAGCGGGGCCTGCCGATCGTCCCCGTCACCGTTTCCGAGCGCTTCGGCGCAGTCGATCGCCTGATCCAGCGCCTCGAGGCCGAGCTTCCTCCCACCGCGGCACTCGGGCGCTCGCGCGGGCTCGCATGTCGGATGGTGAAGCACCTGCGCGGCGGCGCCGAGCTCCGCGTGGCCCTCACCAGGGCGCCGACGACGACCGCCATGCGCGAGATCCTCGCCGCCCAAAGCCTTGTGTACGAGTCCGCAGCGTAGTGTAATCGCATCGCACATCGCCACCGCGACTCACGCGCGTGGCGTCCGTTCAGACACCTTGTTTCCCCACACACGGTGCGAGCGCACCGTCAACGTAGCAAGGAGGTTTCGAGCATGCGCACAGCGTTGCTGAGTGTCGTGGCGGGCGTTCTGATGCTGGCCGTCGCGACCCCGGGTTTCGCGGGTGACGTGAACTGCGGGATCGTCATGAAGTCGGTGAAGATGGGCCGGTCGGCCCAGGACATCGCCGACACGATGCTGATTTCGACGGCGGACGTGGAGAAGTGCAAGAAGGAGGCAGAGGCGGCTCCCAAGGAAGGGCAGCCCGCCAACGCCGAGAAGCCGGCGGCCGAGAAGGCACCGCCGGCCGATCCCGGGCACTGAGCGCCGCGGGATCGACGAAGTAGACGGGCCGAGGATCGCGGGATCCTCGGCCCGTCGCGTTTCAGGAGCTCAGCATGTGCGAGATGCGGTGCTCGATGCCCCGCTGGTGCATCTGAGCTCGCAATCGCGCGAAGAGCTCGACCTTGTTGATCGGCTTGGTGAGGAACTCGCTCACCCCGAGCCGCATGCCGACGACGCGTGTCTCCATGTCGTCCTTGGCGGTCAGCAGGATGATTGGAATGCCGCGTGTCCGGTCGTTGCCTCGCAGGGCCTCGCAGACCTGGAAGCCGTCCATGTCCGGCATCATGACGTCGAGGAGGATGACGTCGATCGGGTGTGCGTCGGTGATCGTCAGCGCTTCGCGCCCACCGTGGGCGCAGTGCACGACGAAGCCTTCCTTCGTCAGCAGGCGATTCAGGATGTCGACCGCGTTCCGATCGTCGTCGACGACCAGCACGGTCCCCCCACTCTCCGACTCCGTCCCCACGGGCTTCACGTCCATCTCCGCTCTCCCCTACAGTAGATAGCTTTGCTGCGCTCCGGCCTGGAACGGTGCGCCCGGTTTCCGGCGACGGAGCTTCGCGACCAGCGTGGTGCGCTTGAGACCGAGCAGCCGGGCGGCCGCCTGCTTGTTGCCCTTCGTGCGGCGCAGCGCTTCCTCGATCAGGCGATTCTCGAACTCCTCGACGGCGCTGTTGAGGTCGAGCCCGTTCTCGGAGAGCGACGGCTTCGGAATGCGCTTCTCGGAGATGAACGAGCGGATATTGCTCGGCAGGTTCTCGACGCGGATCCAGCCGTCCTCGGACAAGATGACCATGCGCTCGACGAGGTTCTCGAGCTCGCGCACGTTGCCGGGCCAGTCGTACTCCCACAGGTGCACCATGCTGTCGTCGTTGATCTGGACCGGGTGATCCGGGCGCTTGCGGTTGTGCTTCTCGAGGAAGTGGGCGATCAGCAGCGGGATGTCCGAGCGGCGCTCGCGGAGCGGCGGCATCACGATCGGAATCACCTGCAAGCGGTAGAAGAGGTCTTCGCGGAACGTGCCGCGATCGACCTCTTGCTGGAGATCCTTGTTGGTGGCTGCCAGCACCCGGACGTCGACCTTCATCACGCGGTCGGCGCCGACCGGTCGGACCTCGCGATCCTGGAGCACGCGCAGCAGCTTCACTTGCAGGCGCGGGCTCATCTCGCCGACCTCGTCGAGGAAGATGGTGCCGCCGTTGGCGAGCTGGAACATGCCGGCGCGCGCGCCGATGGCGCCGGTGAACGCGCCGCGCTCGTGTCCGAAGATCTCCGACTCCAGAAGCTCGGCAGGGATCGCGCCGCAGTTCACCGGGATGAACGGACGGTCAGCGCGCGGCGACAGCTGATGCGTGGCGCGCGCGACGAGCTCCTTGCCGGTGCCGCTCTCACCCATGACGAGGACCGTCGCATCGGTCGCCGTCACTTTCTTGATGAGGGCGTGGATTTTCTGCACCAGAGGGTGCTGGCCAATCAGGAACGGGAATTGATCCATACGCGCTCGTTCTCCGATGCAGTCTGAAAATTGTGTGGCGTGCGTGAAAAACGTAACAGTGGTGTTTCGGGTCGACAAGATAGAATCTTTAGGATCGATGCTGTGAAAACCGCGTCGATACTGCCTTTGCGTGTGATGCGACGTGCGCAGTGACGTGCCGACTCGCGCCGCGGTGTCAGTCGGTTGACATCACTGCACGAGTGCGATGAATCGACCCTCCTTCGTCGAGAGATGCGAGTCGCACCGCGTGCTCGCACGGCGAACGAGAGGAGATCGAATGACGGTGATCAAGGGGAAAGGCTCGCGCCCGGACGGACGGCGAGCGCGCGAGCTCCGGCCGGTGGAGATCACGCCCAATTACCTGCGGCACGCCGAAGGCTCCGCGCTGATCGCGTTCGGCGCGACCCGCGTGCTGTGCGCGGCGTCGGTGCAGGAGGGCGTGCCGCCGTGGCTCCGCAACTCCGGCCGCGGCTGGGTGACCGCGGAGTACGGCATGTTGCCGCGCTCGACCCATACGCGCTCGGATCGCGAAGCGGCGCGCGGCAAGATCGGCGGCCGCACCCAGGAGATCCAGCGGCTGATCGGCCGCAGCCTCCGCGCGGTCATCGACATGACGCTGCTCGGCGAGCGCACGATCTGGATCGATTGCGACGTCATCGAGGCCGACGGCGGCACGCGGACGGCGTCGATCACGGGTGCGTACGTCGCGCTGGCGCTCGCCGTGCAACGACTCCAGAAGGCCGGTGCGCTCGCTGCGTCCCCGCTCCTCGATCATGTGGCGGCGGTCAGCGTCGGCATGGTCGACAAGAAGCTCTGCCTCGACCTCGCGTACGAGGAGGACAGCAAGGCCGAGGTCGACATGAACGTCGTCATGACCGGCAAAGGCAAGTTCATCGAGGTGCAGGGGACGGCCGAGGGCAAACCCTTCACCGCGACCCAGCTCGAGGCCATGACGGCGCTCGCGACCGAAGGCATCGGCACCCTGGTCGCACTCCAGAAGAAGATACTCGCCGAGACGGGTGGTGCCTGAAGCTCCGACGCTGCCCGCCCGGCTCGTGATCGCCACGACCAATCGCGGGAAGCTCCGCGAGGTCGCGGAGATCCTCGCTCCGGACGGCGTGACGGTCGTCGGCATCGCCGAGGTCGCCCCGGGCTGGTCGGTCGTCGAGGACGGGGCGACCTTCGTAGAGAACGCGCGGCTGAAAGCCACGGACCTGGCGCGTCGCACCGGGCTTCCGGCCCTGGGCGACGACTCCGGGCTCGAGGTCGACGCGCTCGGCGGCCGCCCCGGCGTGCGCTCCGCGCGCTACGCGGGCGAGCACGCGACCGACGCCGAGAACACGGCGCTCCTCCTGCGCGAGCTCGCCGCCGTGCCGGACGACGCTCGTGGCGCTGCCTTCCGGTGTGCCCTCGTCCTCGCCTGGCCGGACGGTACCTGCGTCGAGGCCGAGGGCCGCTGCGCCGGCCGCATCGCGCGGGCGCCGCGCGGGGACGGCGGCTTCGGGTACGATCCCGTCTTCGTCGATCCGGAGAGCGGCCGCACCTTTGGAGAGCTCCCCGCCGAGGCGAAGAACGCGTTCAGTCACCGCCGGCGTGCGCTCGATGCGCTGCGACGATCGCTCCGTCGCGCTTGAAAGCCCTGGTATGCGATGGTACTCCCGCAAGATGGTCGGGCCGCGCGCGACGACCTCTGACGATCATGCGAGAGACGGCGCGGGATGTGCGAGTTCGAGACGGGGCGTGGCGCAGCCTGGTAGCGCACCTGCCTTGGGCGCAGGGGGTCGGAGGTTCGAATCCTCTCGCCCCGATTGGCTGGCACGTTTCCGCATCCGGCTTGCGCCAGTAGCTCAGGTGGATAGAGCAACGGCCTTCTAAGCCGTAGGTCAGAGGTTCGAATCCTCTCTGGCGCGCTCGCAGAAAAAAATCAGACGACGTGGTGACTGTAGCTCAGTTGGTAGAGCACCGGATTGTGGCTCCGGGGGTCGAGGGTTCGAAACCCTTCAGTCACCCTACCTCTCGGCAGCGGCCGCGACGCGGTCGCTGCCGAGAATTCTTCCCTCCCCGAACGTGACAGCGCGGAACGAATCGTCTAGATTCCGCGTCCCGCCAACCGAGGCGTGGGCCGGTAGCTCAATTGGTAGAGCAGCTGACTCTTAATCAGCGGGTTCGGAGTTCGATCCTCCGCCGGCCCATTCGTTTTCTCAGGTAGTTGCGGCGCTACGGGGGCGACGCCCCCGCCAGCTGCTACCACTTTGCTACCGTTTGCGACGACGCGTGACCTGACCCCGGGCCTTTCCTCGTCGGTTGACGGCAACATAGTGCCTGTTGCACCTTG